>NZ_CP187934.1:0-348000 GCF_049942685.1 Winogradskyella sp. HB-48 | reverse complement strand
ATTAATGGTAGTGGAACAGGAGACTTGTTAGATGCTATTGTAGAAGCCTTACCAGAAAAAGAAGATGTTGAGGAGGAAGAATTGCCAAGATTTGCCGTGGTCGGTCGTCCAAATGCTGGTAAATCGTCATTTATCAATGCTTTAATAGGAGAAGATCGTTATATCGTAACTGATATTGCAGGAACCACTAGAGATTCCATAGATACTAAATACAGTCGTTTTGGATTTGAGTTTAATTTAGTAGATACCGCAGGTATTCGTCGTAAATCTAAAGTTAAGGAAGATTTAGAGTTTTACTCGGTAATGCGAAGTATAAGGGCCATTGAGCATTGCGATGTTTGTTTATTGGTTTTGGATGCAACACGAGGATTTGATGGACAAGTACAAAATATATTTTGGTTAGCTGAGCGCAACAGAAAAGGGATTGTAATTCTTGTGAATAAATGGGACTTGGTTGAAAAAGATAATAAAACAGCTAAGGAATTTGAGAAACAAATAAGAAAAGAAATAGCTCCATTTACAGATGTACCAATCGTTTTTATTTCTGTATTGAATAAGCAAAGAATATTCAAGGCTATAGAAACAGCGGTTGAAGTTTATAATAATAGAACCAAACGCATTAAAACTAGTGTGCTAAACGAAACACTATTGCCAATTATAGAGCACAATCCTCCACCAGCATATAAAGGAAAATATGTAAAGATAAAGTACATCATGCAGTTGCCAACTCCACAACCACAATTTGCATTTTTCTGTAATTTACCACAATACGTTAAGGATCCATATAGACGTTTTTTAGAAAACCAACTAAGGGATCATTTTGATTTTACTGGAGTACCCGTAAGCGTCTACATGCGCAAAAAATAGTATCTTTATTGGGCTATGATAAAGTTTTCACGATACATCATATTGTTATTGTGCTCTACTATTTGTTTTAACAGTATCGCTCAAAGCCCTCCACAGGTTATTGTAGAGGGTGACCAGTTGTATTGTGGAGACGCACCAATGCCTATTCTTACAGATATTAGTATAAGTAGTGGTGAAGGAATCTTACAAACGGTATTTATCCAAATATCAATGGGCTATAGTTTAGGATCTGATGAGCTTTTCTTAACTGGAGACCATCCAACAATTTCGGCATCTTGGTCAATAGGAGAAGGTTTATTGACTTTAACGGGTCCTGCGAGTTTTTCTGAATTTGAAAACGCTATCATGGATGTCCGTTTTCAGACATCTGAAAATAATTTTACACAAGATAAATTTTTCTCAGTAAACCTAGGTCAGGCTAATTATTTACCCGCAACAGGGCATTATTATATTTATGTTGAAGATGTCGGTATTACATGGGAAGAAGCCAGAATTGCAGCCTCAGAGCAAACGTATTTCGGCTTGCAAGGCTATTTAGCGACTATAACAACCGATGAAGAAGTGCAATTAACAGGCGAGCAAGCTCAAGGTACAGGATGGATAGGTGGGACGGATCAAGGGGTAGAAGGAGTATGGAGATGGGAAACTGGACCAGAGGCAGGACAAGTTTTCTGGAATGGTACAGCTAATGGAAGTGCGCCAGATGGTATGTTTGCTTTTTGGAATAATGGTGAACCTAACAACTGTTGTGGTGGTGAAAATTATGCTCATATCACAGATCCGGATATTGGAATTTTGGGATCTTGGAATGATTTGCCTGTGACCGGAGCGCTCGAGTCAGATAGCCCATACCACCCTCAAGGCTACATCGTTGAGTTTGGTGGTCTTGAAGGTGACCCTAATATTAGTGTTTCTGGTAGTTCGGTGATAACAATGCCAAAGACCTCAATTATTACCAATAGCTTATGTGATGAAGGTTTGGCGCAAATTAGTTTAACCACAAATACCGATGAGGTTTTATGGTACAGTTCTGATACTTCCCAAGATGTTATTAACACAGGAATTACTTTTGAGAACTACATCGATGCCAATACAACCTATTATATACTTCCGTTGTTTGAAGGTTGTACAGATGGTTTAAGGATTCCGGTAACGGTTAATGTCTATCAATCACCCATAGCAAATGACATTACCATAATACAATGTGATGATGAAATTTCTGATGGAATATCTAATTTTAATTTCAATAATTATACAGACGATATCGTAAGAAATGCGCAAGGTCAGGTAGTACCCATTTGGGATATTACTTTTTTTCTAGATGAAGATTTAAATATCCCCATTAATAGTAGCGATTACACAAACACTTCAAATAATCAAATAATTTACGCTAAGGTTTTTGATGCGTTCTCAGGTTGTTTTAGTACTTCAGAGGTGACGTTACAAGTGAATACATCAATGGGAAGTGTAGCGCATTTGGAAGTTTGTGATGATTTTATAGTTGACGGCTTTACTTTTTTTGATTTAACAGAAGCAGATGGTCAGATTTTAGAAAATTCCCCTGTTAACGCAACTATTGGATATTATGAAACTTATAACGATGCTCTTCTAAAAGTTAATGAAATTGTCAATGACTATTTTAATGAAGTGGCTTACAGTCAAACCATATATGCTAGAGTAGATATTGAAGACATCTGTTACGCTATAAGTGAAGTGAATCTCACCGTCAAAGATTTACCCAATGTCAACCAGTTTGAAGAGGTCTATTATTGTCTTAATACCTTCCCAGAAACAATTGCTATTTCTGGCGGAATTGTAGAGGATATACCAAATAATTATGCTTACGAGTGGTCTACTGGAGAAACCACAATAAATATTGACGTCAATGAATTAGGAGATTATGAAGTATTAGTAACTAGACCAGCTGGTTGCATCAATAGAAGAACTATTAGGGTACTGCCATCTAGTACTGCAACATTTGAAAATATAGAGATTACGAATATTTCAGATAACAATACCATTAGTGTTTTAGTTTCTGGTGAAGGTGAATATGTCTATGCCTTAGATAATGAAAATGGACCATATCAAGATTCAAACACTTTTGAAGATGTTTCTGCAGGTGTGCATACGGTGTATGTAAAAGATATAAAAGCTGACTGTGGTATTGTTTCCGAAGATATTTCAGTCTTAGGTTTTCCGAAATTTTTTACACCAAATGGTGATACTATAAACGATACTTGGCAGGTTAGTGGATTTTCTTCACAAATTCCAGTAACTACGACTGTTAAAATTTTCAATCGATTCGGTAAACTTATCACAGTTCTAAACCAGTCAAATTCACAATGGGACGGTAATTATAATGGAAAATTGTTACCGTCTGATGACTATTGGTTTGAGGCAGAATTAGCTGATGGTAGAACTTTTAAGGGACACTTTGCTTTAAAGCGCTAAATAATATAAGCTGCTCTAATCCAGAACATATACAATTTAAGAGAGTTAAAAGAAATTATTTTTTACAAAAAGTAAAGTTTAGTTTACTTTTTGTAAAAAATAATATATATTTGTTGGCGTAACTTTTTAAATTAATAGTATGAAAACAAATTATCTTTTACCGCACAAGTATAAAATCATAGGTTGGTTTGTATTGATTATAGGTATTGTTTCTGGTTTATTGTTTTTGAACCAAGATTTTGAATCTGATCTTTTGAAAGTAGATGTATTTGCAATTTACAATGGAGATGGGTTTCTTGATGAAGATGGTGGCTTTTTTAAGATCATTGAGAATAACAGTATATTAGATGAAATAATTGCCCTTAGTATTATATTTGGTGGACTTATAGTTGGTTTCACTAAGGAAAGGGTTGAAGATGAATTTATATTCAAACTAAGAAACGATTCCTTGGTCTGGGCAATTATTCTCAATTATATTATCCTAACTTTTACAATTTTGTTTATATACGAGCTCACTTTTTTTAATGTATTGGTATATAATATGTTTACGCCTTTGCTATTCTTCATTTTCAGATTTAATTTTCTTAAGTACAGATCATGAAGAATAATATTAAAATTGAGCGTGCAAGGCATAATTTAACTCAGGCTGACTTAGCCGAGAAAATTGGTGTAAGTAGGCAATCCATAAATGCTATCGAAAAAGGAAAGTACATACCTTCAACATTATTGGCCCTTAAAATGGCTAGATTGTTTAAAATGTCTGTTGAAAAATTATTCTCTTTAGAAGCAGAAGATTAATTTTAAGAGTAAAAAGTGGATATCTTCAAAGGCTATGGCATATAAAAATTACCATCCACCAGATGCACCACCGCCACCAAAGCTTCCACCTCCGAAGCCACCACCAAAGCCTCCGCCTCCAAAACTACCACCAGACGAAGAGCCACCAAATATCCCACCACCAGATGAACCTCTAGAGTAGCTTCCACGTCCCATATTACTAAGTATTATGGCTTCGAGGATGCTTCTTGCATCATCACCTTTTCTGTTGCCCTTGTTGCCACCACGTCCTCCACCACGTGTTTTAGAAATGGCTATGATGAAAATGATAAAAAAGACAAGTAGTACAAAAAAGAGTGCTACAGGAAATTCTCCATTACTGTTTTTTCTTGTGCCTTTGTATTCGCCTTGCATAACTTCAAAAATAACATCAACACCTCTGTTGAGCCCGCCATAGTAATCATTGCGTTTAAAGTAGGGAATGATTTCCCTGTCAATGATGCGTTTACTCAAAGCGTCAGTGAGTAGGTGTTCTACACCTTTACCTGTATTAATGGCTATTTTTCGATCGTTTTTAGCTAAAAGGATAAGTACACCATTATCTTCTTTTTCTTGCCCAATTCCCCATTTTTCTCCCCATTGTGCACCAAGATAATTAATGTATTCCCCTTCAGTAGAATTGATAATGGCGACTACAATTTGTGTTGAAGTTGTGTCTGCGTATTTTCTTAGCTTTAAATTAAGTGCTGAGCTATCTTGTTTAGATAATAAATTAGAATAATCGTAAACAAAATGCTGTTTAGCATCAGAAGGTTTTGGTGGGATTTTAAATTGAGAGTACGCTGAAGATATACATAGAAGGAAAAACGATGCAATTATATACTTTAATGATATGTTTTTTAGCTTTTGCATTATCCTTTAGAAATAGAATTGTCTAATTCGTTATGGTCTCCATGTTCCCAAGGGAAATATTGAGCAAGGACTTTACCAGCTTCCTTAACACCATCAATAAGACCTTGTTTAAAATTGCTGTTTTTAAATTGAAAAGCTATTTTATCTCTGGTCGAATTCCAGAAATCAGACCCAACAATATCGTTAATGCCTTTGTCCCCATAGATAACAAAACCTTTATTGTCTATTGCCACATATATGAGCACGCCATTTTGCTGTTTTGTGTTATCCATTTTTAGATAATGAAAAACTTCTAACGCATGTTCATAGATATCCATGTTACACTTTTGTTCTATATGTACACGGATTTCACCAGAAGTTTCACGTTCTGCTATACGAATGGCTTCAATGATTTCCTGTTCTTCTCTTTCAGTTAGGAAATCTTCAATATATGGCATAATGTAGTATGGTTAAAAGTTGAATTCTACATCTGGAACTTTTTCACTTCCAGGATCTGCTTTATATCTCGCCATTTCTTTGAAACCAAACAAGCTAGCTAAAAGTTTGTTAGGGAATTTTGTGGTGTAAATATCATACGCATTTACAGCTTCATTATAGCGGTCTCTTGCAATGTTAATTCTGTTTTCGGTACCCTCTTGTTGCGCTTGAAAATCTCTAAATTGTTGAGAAGCCTTTAAGTCTGGATAGCGCTCAAAAGAAGCAATTAATCTGCTAAATGATCCGCTTAATTGACTTTGAGCTTGTTGAAATTTTTCTAAATTTTCAGGTGTTAGATCATCAATATTAAGATTTACGGAAGTTGCTTTAGACCTAGCTTCAATAACTTCATTCAATGTTTTTCTCTCAAAATCAGCAGCACCTTGTACAGTTTTAATTACTGTACTATAAAGGTCATTTCTTCTTTGATATGTACTTTCTACATTAGACCAAGCTGTTTTAGCATTAGCCTCTAATTCTACAGATTTGTTGTTAATGCCGACTGCCCATTGGTAGATACCAAACCCTATTACTGCAATAACAATTAGAGGGATTAACCATTTTTTCATAATTGATAAGTTTAAAGTTGTGTTTTTATTTTAATAAGCTGTGCTTTTATGCTTTCCAGCTTCTCAATAATTTCAAATTTCTCTAGCGATTGTTTTTTCTCCTCTTTCAAATGAGTTTTTGCACCATCAAGCGTAAACCCCCTTTCTTTCACCAAATGATAAATGAATTTAAGGTTTTTTATATCCTCTGGTGTAAATTTTCTATTACCCTTGGCATTTTTTTTAGGTTTGATTATATCAAATTCCTTTTCCCAAAAACGAATCAAAGATGCATTAACTTTAAAAGCCTTGGCAACTTCGCCAATGCCGTAATAGCGTTTTTCTGGTAAATCTACATGCATATTAATCGAGGGATTGGTTTTCTAAAGAAGCTTTTCTGAGCAACTCATTAAACTCTAAAGCAGATAAGTTGCCATAGTAGAAGTTAATAGGATTTATACGCTCATCATCTTTAAACACCTCATAATGCAAATGTGGAGCTTCTGAACGTCCCGTACTACCAACATACCCAATTAAATCTCCACGTTTTACACGTTGGTTTACACGTACATTGTATTTATATAAATGGGCATATAAAGATACATAGCCATAACCATGATCTATTCGGATATGTTTGCCATAACCAGAAGCTGTATTGTCAGCACGTTTTACAATACCATTTCCGGTAGCATATACAGGTGTACCTCTAGGTGCTGTAAAATCCATGCCGAAATGAAACTTTCTGGCCTTTGTAAATGGATCTGTTCGGTAGCCATAACCAGATGCCATACGCGTAAGATTTTCGTTTCTTACAGGTTGTATGGCAGGTATAGCTTCTAAAAATTTCTCTTTGTCTTTAGCAAGTTTGGCAATTTCATCTAACGACTTAGACTGCACTACAATTGCTTTTTCTAAAATGTCTAAACGTTTATTGCTTTCTGCTATAAGCTGAGAATTGTCAAAGCCTTCAAATTTCTTGTATCTGTTTACACCACCAAAACCGGCACGTCTTTGTTCTTCTGGAATTGGATTAGCTTCAAAATACAAGCGATATATAGCATTATCACGTTCTTCAACATTTTCTAGAGCTGCAATAGCATCATCCATGCGCTTATTTAGCAGTTCATATTGCAATTGCATGTTTTGTAATTCTCTAGCTAATTGACGCTCTTTAGGAGACTCTATGTACTGACCAGCTATAAAAACAAATAAAAATGCAAAAAGTGCAGCAGCGACTAAAAAGACAAAAGCATACTTAAATGTTGTGCGTTTTTTTCGCTTTATCTTTCGGTAAGAAAGCGTCTCAGCATCATAATAATATTTTACCTTAGCCATGTTCTAATTTATACTATTTTTGCAGCATTAATGCACTTTATGTGTTCTACAAATTTTGTGAACTTTCAAATATAAAGATTGTTTTGCAATTGTGGTAATATTAACGAAACAAGCTATAATTTCAGTATATGACGTCTCAAGAAATTCGATCTAAGTTTTTAAACTTTTTTGAAGGAAAGAAACACCTTATAGTGCCTTCTGCACCAATGGTTCTTAAAAATGACCCAACATTGATGTTTGTAAATTCTGGAATGGCCCCTTTTAAAGAATTTTTTCTCGGTAATAGTGAGCCAAAAAGTAACCGAATAGCTGATACCCAAAAATGTTTAAGAGTTTCTGGAAAGCACAATGATTTAGAAGAAGTTGGTTACGATACCTATCACCACACGCTTTTCGAAATGCTTGGTAACTGGAGTTTTGGTGACTATTTTAAGAAAGAAGCCATTGCTTGGGCTTGGGAATTATTGACCGAAGTTTATGGTGTAGATAAAGACATTTTGTACGTTACTGTTTTTGAAGGAAGTGATGACGATAACTTAAAAATGGACCAAGAGGCTTATGATATCTGGAAACAATATATTTCTGAAGATCGCATACTCAAAGGCAACAAAAAGGATAACTTTTGGGAAATGGGAGATCAAGGTCCGTGTGGTCCGTGTAGTGAAATTCATGTAGATATTCGCTCTGCAGAAGAAAAGTCCAAAGTAGATGGTAAGTCTTTAGTAAATATGGATCATCCTCAGGTTGTAGAAATCTGGAACTTGGTGTTTATGCAATACAATCGTAAGGCCAATGGTACTTTAGAAATGCTTCCCAACAAGCACATAGATACAGGTATGGGTTTTGAGCGTTTGTGTATGGTGCTTCAAGGTGTGCAATCTAATTACGATACCGATGTGTTTACACCAATTATTCGTGAGATAGAAACCATTACCAACAAAGATTATGGTAAAGAAGAAAAATTAGATGTTGCGATTAGAGTGATTTCAGACCATGTTAGAGCCGTAGCATTTTCTATAGCAGACAGTCAGTTGCCAAGTAATACAGGAGCTGGTTACGTGATACGTAGAATTTTGCGCCGTGCGGTCCGATACGGATTTACATTTTTAGATAAAAAAGAACCCTTCATTTACCGTTTGGTAGATGTGTTGAGCAAAAAAATGGGAACAGCTTTTCCAGAAATCAAGGCTCAGAAGCAATTGATTGAAAATGTCATCAAGGAGGAAGAGTCTTCATTCTTAAGAACATTAGAGCAAGGACTTATATTATTGAATGGTATAGTTGAAGAAGTAAAAGGCGATACCGTTTCAGGTGAAAAGGCTTTTGAACTTTATGATACATACGGATTTCCAAAAGATTTAACAGCTTTAATTTTATCTGAAAAGAATTTAAAACTAGATGAAAAAGGCTTTGAAGAACAACTTCAAATCCAAAAAAAACGTTCACGTCAAGCAAGTGAAACTTCAACCGAAGATTGGACAATTTTAGTTGATGATGCCGAACAAGAATTTATTGGTTATGATGCCCTTGAAGCTAATGTGAAAATTACGCGATACAGAAAAGTAACTTCAAAGAAAGATGGCGATATGTATCAGTTGGTGTTTAATCTTACACCATTTTATGCTGAAGGTGGCGGACAAGTTGGTGATAAAGGGTATTTGCAAGACAATCATGGTGATACGGTTTATATAGTAAATACTAAGAAAGAGAATAATGTAATCATTCACTTTGCAAAAAATTTACCAAAAAATCTTAACAGTACATTAAAGGCAGTTGTAGACCAAAAGCAACGATTTAGAACAGAGTGTAACCACTCAGCAACCCATTTATTGCATCAGGCACTTCGTGAAGTTTTAGGAACTCATGTAGAACAGAAGGGTTCTGCAGTACACTCTAAATATTTGCGTTTCGATTTCTCTCATTTTTCGAAATTAACTGTAGAGGAATTAAGAGATGTTGAAAATTTTGTGAATGCACGTATCGATGGAAAGTTACCATTAGAGGAGCAAAGAAATGTACCAATGGAAACGGCTATGGCAAATGGTGCCATGGCGTTATTTGGTGAAAAATATGGTGATACAGTTCGTACGATAAGATTTGGACAATCCATAGAGCTTTGTGGTGGTACGCATGTAAAGAATACTGGAGATATTTGGCATTTTAAAATTGTATCTGAAGGTGCTGTAGCAGCTGGTATAAGACGCATAGAGGCTATTACCAATGATGCCGTGAAAGACTTTTACTTTGAAAATAACAGAGCTTATTTTGAAATGAAAGACCTATTGAATAATGCTCAAGAGCCTGTAAAAGCATTACAAAATTTGCAGGAAGAAAATGTGATTTTAAAAAAGCAGATAGAACAACTATTAAAGGATAAAGCTAAGAACTTAAAAGGCGATCTTAAAAATGAAATCACAGAGCTTAATGGTGTAAATTTCATTGCCAAAAAAGTAGATTTAGATGCCTCTGGTATTAAAGATTTATGCTTTGAATTGGGTGGGGAAGTAGATAATCTTTTTGCTTTATTTGGTGCCGATAGTGAAGGAAAAGCTTTATTATCTTGCTATATTTCTAAAAACTTAGTTGCAGAAAAGGGTCTTAATGCAGGACAAATTGTAAGAGAACTAGGTAAACATATTCAAGGTGGAGGTGGAGGTCAACCTTTCTTTGCCACAGCTGGTGGTAAAAATCCAGCTGGTATTGAGGAAGCGTTGTCTGCTGCAAAAAATTATTTATAACATTGTTATCCTGAACTTGTTTCAGGATTTCTTTTATATGAACCTTCAAACAAACATACCACTAAAGCCGCAACAGCACGGTCAGATAGATTACAACTCTAAGTTGATGTTGTTGGGTTCTTGTTTCTCAGAAAATATAGGTTGTAAGTTTGGGTATCATAAATTTCAATCTGAAATAAATCCATTTGGCATTTTATTTCATCCTATCGCTATAGAAAACTTAATCATCAGGAGTATTAATGAAGATTTCTATACTGAAGAAGAGGTTGTGCACCAGAATGAAATTTACAGCTGTTTTGATGCACATTCAAAACTCAACTCGCCAACTAAAGATGCGTTGTTGGAAAGTTTGAACACTCAACTTAAATTAACAAGTCAGTATCTCCATTCTGCTTCCCATATCATTATTACTTTAGGAACAGCTTGGGTTTATAGACATATAGCAACTGATAAAATTGTTGCTAATTGCCATAAAATACCTCAAAAACAGTTTCTAAAAGAGTTATTGTGTGTTGAAGATGTTATTGTATCATTAGAACGTATAATTGCTTTAGTACGAAGTATAAATCCTAAAGTTAATTTCATTTTTACGGTATCTCCAGTAAGACATCTCAAAGATGGTTTTATAGAAAACAATAGAAGCAAGGCTCATTTATTGTCAGCAATTCATCAGGTTGTAGAACCAAGAAAGCAACTGTTTTACTTTCCATCGTATGAGCTTATGATGGACGAATTGAGAGACTATAGATTCTACAATCAAGATATGATTCACCCAAATGATTTAGCGATAGATTACATTTGGGAAAAATTTAAAACCGTTTGGTTAACAGAAGATGCTATTTTAACCTCACAAAAGGTAGCTAGCATTCAAACAAAAAAAGAGCATCGGCCGTTTAATCCTAATTCCGAGGCGCACCAAAAATTTATTATCAGATTACAGTCAGAAATTGAGGACTTACAATTAAAATGCCCTCATATAAAATTCTAAACCTTTAATAAGGTATTTAAAATCGGTTATTTATAAAAATATACGTAATTCATCGTATGTTTTGCCGTCATCTTATTGTTGAGATTTGCCTCAGTATTAACCAATAATTTAATTCAACAATGAGAATTTTTAAAAACCTTATGTTATTAGTAATGACATTATCATCTGTAACCTTTACATCTTGTAGCAGTGATGATGATGGTGGTAGCGGTGGCAACGCACCATCAGGAACTTTAGTTGCAAAAGTAGATGGTACCAGCTATGAGTCTTGGGAAATATCTTCTTCAGCAACAATAGCTAACAATGGTCAGAACCTCATTATTATAGCTTCTAATAGTGATGGTAATGCATTTTCTTTTACAATTTGGGGTTATAATGGTGTAGGAACCTATGATTTAGATGGTTCCGTACTTGGTGCTGTTAATGTAGCCTCTTATTCAGAAACCGATGTAGATCTCAACAATCCGCAAAATTCAACTACAGAAATTTGGCAAGCACCATATGATAACTCAATGGTTGGATCATTAAGTGTCTCTGAAGAAACAGACAACAAATTAATAGGAACATTTGAGTTTACATGCAAAAATTTAAATGGTGATCAGTCTGTAAAAACAATAACAGATGGTTCTTTCAACTTAAATAAACAAGTACAATAATTGATTATGAAAACGCTATTGACTCAAATCAAAATTATAATGATGTTAGCACTTTTTGTAAGTGCTGCATCATTGTATGCCCAAGAAACTCCAGAACAGAGTTATGATCTGGGAGCTAAAATAAACGAAATGACACTTACGGTTGGCGGTATTTTAGTTGTTGCGACCAATGATGGTCTAGCTGGTATTAAACCAGATCAAATTCAGCCCGTGTTTACATTCAATAACTTTGGAAAGTTAAAACCAGAGGAAACCGACTTTATCCCAAACTCACCTTACATTGTGGTTTCTCAAGGTGCTGACTCTAAGTTTGCTGGATTGGCCAAAACAAAAAGAGCAGTAATAGACTATGTGCAAGGAAAAGTTTTGTTCAATTCAGAAAATGATAACTGGAATCAAATATTTACTTGCAATGTGGTTTTACCACAAAATAAACTTATAGTTAGCGGCATACAAAAAGTAGGCGACAAGTTTGAAAAGATGACACCTAAGGTTGCTGTTTATGATTTAAGTACATCTCAATTAGACTACAGTTTCTTTTTAGATAAACCTGGTAGAGTAGGTGTTGCGAAGGATTTTAGTGTCACTGGCGTACCTTTATTGCTTAAAGACTTCTTAATCATACCAACGGCACAAGGACTTATAGCTAAAAGCCATACAGGTGAGGATTTGTGGCAAACAAAAATAAAGGGTGTGAATTGGATGGTTGCAGACCAAACAGAAAAGGAGATTTATGGTTTTGAAACCACATCTAACGGTAACAATACGCGCATACACAAAATAGGAAGCAACGGAGAGGAGTTGTGGAAAGATGATAGGAAAGTTAAAGGGAACATTTCAAATTTTGAAATCCTTCCTCAAGGACTAGCTGTGGTAAGTGATGTTACAGGAGGCAGTGGAGTTTTAGCAGCAAGATCAGAATCTAAAATAGCCATGTTAAGTGCTTCTACTGGAGAAGATCTTTGGGAAAAAACACCTAAAACTAAGGGCTATGTACAGCATTTTTATATTATGGGTGATGGTATCCTTTTTGGAATTTATGAAGGAGGAATCAATAAAATTTCATTCGATGGCCAAACCTTATTTAAGAAACCACTTAAGACAGGTGAAAACATAATGGTCATGGCCCATACACCACAAGGATTAATCTATATAACAGGTGAAGATGCTAACATCGTAAATCTAGAAACAGGAGAAGCAGTTTGGAACAAACCATTAAAATATAAAAATGCAAGTTCGGTGGCTTCTGCCTTTGATGAAAAAAATAATAGATATCTAATTGCAGCCGACGGAAAAATAATGGCAGTAGATCCCAGTAGTGGTGATGTTAGTGATTTAGCAAAATGTAATTTTGATGAAAAGGAAGATCCAAATACCATGGAGATTAGAGACGCAGGTATTTTCCTGTCATCTAGCCAAAACATGATGTCCTTAAGCTCTGATGGTAGTGAAATTTACCATTCCTACTACAAATCACCAGGTAGAAGTACATTCGGAAAAATTGTTGGTGGCATTACAGCTGTTGCCTCTACGGCTATGACTGTAGCCATGAGTGCCAATGCTGGTGCTAATAGGTCTGCATTTGGAAGCGTAAACGATTTAGATAGCTATAACGATTATGGTAAACAAGCCAAAAGAGCAGCAGATATGTTTTCTGGTATTGCCAGTGCGTCATTTGAATATCTGTCTAAACGTTTCAAAGCAACATCTGCAACTGAAAATGCTCAGTTTATACTTACTAAGTTAGATGATGGTACAGGACTAGTAAAGGTTAATAAAGATACTGGTAAAGTAGAAAAGGAAATTATATTAAATGATAAAAAGCCAGAGTATCAAGTAGATGAATTAGGAGGCTATCTGTATTACAAAGCAAACGATAAGACTATATACGCCTATAATCTTAAAAAATAAGCCTATTCTTTAGATTAAGCGTAATTAATCTTAGTTACGCTTAATCTTCTTAAATTGTACCTTAATCGAATAAAACGTTGTTAAGCAACAAAAAATACTAACTTAGAAATGCTATTAATCAATTTCCTTAAGAAAGCATCAGCTATAATATCTGCCATAAAGAGCGGAATTTACCTGATGCTTTTTTATTTTAGGCTATCAAGATTATTATTACTTCTATTGAGCTTTACCCTATCAACATTTAGTTCTCTCTCCGCTCAAGACTTAGAATTATTACTTAACCAAATTAAGAATGAGAAAGATGATATTACGTTCAGAACTAAAGCTGAGGAATTACTTGGTAAAGCAGATTTGAAAAGAGACAAAGGAATTTTGGGGAAAACATATTATTATCTAGCCGATTCCTATCATGGTGAAAACAACTATAAAGCATTAGATTATTATAAAAAGGCAAATACCTACCTTGATGATGAAGAGATTTTGAAAGACAGTTATTTTAACCAAGCAAAAATACACACTACGTTTTCAGAATTTCCAGAAGCTATGCGAATGATTTTAAAGTCTATGGAATTCAATAAGTTAAATAATAACTTGTCAGAAGTACAGCGAGACATGTCCTACAAAGGTTATATCCATGATCGTATGTACGAGTTTAAGGAATCGATAATATGGAACAGAAAATCCTTAAACATTGCCAAAATGCTTAAAGACACTATGGCAATGGCTTATTGTCTTGGTAGAATAGGTATAGCTTACGACGAGCTTGCAGAACAGGACAACTTTAACAAAAAACTCTTCGATAGTGCCTTGTACTATAATAATAAAGCGGCAAAATACGCTGAGCTTTCGGGAGATTTGAGTTTTGCAAGAACAACCTATTCCAATATAGGGAATAGTTATAGTAAGCTTAACAATTATGAAAAAGCAGAAGAGTATACGCTAAAATCCCTATCAATTCCTGGATTCGAGGAAAGTAAAGGTGTAACCTTGGTTAATTTAGGTAAAATTTACCTCGAAACAGGTAGATACAAAGCTGCTAAAGAAATCTTGGATAGTGCTATGCAAAACACCATAAAGTATGGTACAAGGAAATATCAATTAGAAGCTTTCTATAGATTGCATGAGCTCGATGTAAAGAAGAAGGATTACAAAAATGCCTTAAAAAATTATATAGATTACAAATCTATAGAGGATTCGTTGCTTAACGAGACGAAAACCAAACAAATTGTTGATGCTCAAGAGCAATATAAAAGTGCTGAAAAAGAACGTGAGATTCTACTTCAAAGGACGACCTTAGCAGAACAAGATCTTGTAATTCAACAACGAAATTACCAGATATATGGACTAATTGGCCTGGCAGTAATTCTAGGTATCATAGGTTATTTGATATATAACCAGCAAGAGTTGAAGAATAGGCAACTCCAAAAGGAAAATGAACTTAAGGATGCATTGTTAAAAATAGAAACCCAAAACAAACTGCAAGAACAGCGTTTACAAATTTCTAGGGATTTACATGATAACATTGGTGCCCAACTTACATTCATCATTTCATCAATAGATAATCTAAAGTACGGGTTTGATATTAAAGATGAAAAACTAACCAATAAGCTTGAAACCATAAGCGATTTTACTTCTGGTACAATCTATGAGTTGAGAGACACTATCTGGGCAATGAACAAAAGTGAAATTACTTTTGAAGACTTACAAACCAGAATTTCAAATTATATTGATAAAGCACATTTGTACGATTCTAATATTCAGTTTTCATTTAATGTAGAGAATAGTGTAGACACAAGTAAAACGTTCAGTTCTGTTGAAGGTATGAACATCCATCGTATAATTCAGGAAGCTATACACAATAGTTTAAAATATGCAGACGCCTCTCAAATTAGGGTTGAAGTATCAAAGGTAGTTTCAAACTTAGTATTTAAAATTTCGGATAGCGGAAAGGGCTTTAATCTGTCATCAATCAAAAGAGGAAATGGGTTAACCAATATGGAAAAACGTATTAGCGATATTGGAGGAGAAATTCAAATTAATTCTAAAGAGAATCAAGGTACGGAAATCATTGTTACAGTGTAAAAAATTAAAATTACTATCTTCATCTTGCTATTAACTAACTAAAATTTTATGAGAGTACTTATTTGTTTTCTTCTATGTACAGTATTATGTTTTGGTCAAAAAGAAGAAAACTCTCAAATGCTTAATGACTCTGCAATAAATATATATAAAAATAACCCTCAAAAGGCACTATCGATTTTAGAAAAGTCTAGGTCAATAGCCAAGGCCAAAAAGCAAAAATTTGAAGAAGCTAGAGCTATTAATGGACTTGGCTTGGTTTACAGAGATTTAGGGGAGTTTAAAAAAGCTATTGACTTGTCAAAGCAGGCTATTGAAATCTCTTCAGACTCGCTTTTAATCGCAAGTGCATCTAACAATATAGGTGTCTGTAAAAGACAACTTGGCGAATATGAAGATGCCCTTACTAACTACCTTAAAGCACTTGATATATATAATGCTCTAAATGAGAAATCTAAAGAAGCCACTGTTACCAACAATATTGGAATGGTGTACAGCTATCTAGGGGTTAATGATAAAGCAATAGAATATCATTTAAAGGCTAAAGATGTTTTTGAGGAGTTAGATAACAAAAAAGGCATTTCGGAGGTATATAATAATATCGCCATTATTTATGCTAATGATGGTGATTTACAAAAAGCTCTAGATTATTTCAAGTATTCATTAGCTATTGAAAAAGAATTAGATGATAAAAAGGGTATTGCTGAATCTGTAAACAATGTAGGTGCAGTATTTTACTATCTTCAAGAAATAGATTCTGCCTTAGTATATTTTAAAAAGTCAGCTTCTTTAGAAAAACAAATTGGTAACTATGCTGGTGTAGGTGCTAGTTATAATAATATGGCTCAGGTTTTAATTGAAAATAATAGAGCTAAAGAAGCAAAAATATATATTGATAGTGCATATTATTATGCCACTAAGTATAAAGTAGCAGTAGATGTAGAAATGGCTCTGCAAAATTACTCCCAGTATTATGAAGCCATAGATAATAATGATAAGGCTTTGTCGTATTATAAAGAATTTTCAAAAGTTAGAGATAGTATTCTAAATCTTGAAACCAACAGCAAAATAGCTGAGCTAGAAATTGAGTTTCAGACTGAGAAGAAAGAAAAAGAAATTCTATCACAGCGTGCAGATCTTGCCGAAAAAGAATTAGATATCAGTAAAAAGAATAATTACATTCTAGGTTTAGGTGCACTAGCAGCAGTTTTAGGACTTTTAGGATACTTGTTTTACAACCAGCAAAAGCTAAGGAACCGTCAACTTCAAAAAGAAAATCAACTTAAGGATGCATTATTAAAAATTGAAACGCAGAATAAACTACAAGAACAACGTTTACGTATCAGCAGAGATTTGCACGATAATATAGGTGCACAACTTACCTTTATTATTTCATCTTTAGATAACCTTAAATATGGTTTTAAAATTCCAGAGAAACTAGGGAATAAGCTCAAAGGAATTAGCGAATTTACTACGACGACCATTCACGAGTTAAGAGATACTATATGGGCAATGAATAAAGATGAAATCACTTTTGAGGATTTGCAGATCCGTATCTCTAATTTTATTGAACAGGCTAATCTGGCAGCCCAAAAGATTAAATTTAATTTCAACGTAGATGCATCTGTGGATAATGACATGCCTTTTACTTCTGTAAAAGGCATGAATATTTATAGAATTATACAAGAGGCTATAAATAATGCTGTAAAATATGCAGAAGCATCATCCATAAATGTAAATATTTTAAAGGTTCATGACAAGATGTTGATTAAGATAAAAGATGACGGAAAAGGTTTTGATGAAAAAAACGTAAAGCTTGGTAACGGACTTAATAATATGAAGAAACGAGCTGATGAAATTAATGCACAATGCTCAATCTCTTCAAAGTTAGGCGAAGGGACAACAATAACTATTACCTTTTAAAATACGCAACTTTGCGTATTTTGTTGTAATATGTTATAAATTATCTTGCATAAAATTCTCTAATTATGAAAAAAATAGCCCTATCTTTTTTTGCAGTGTGGTTTGTAATACTGGTTTTTTCTCAAGAGGCACCAACTTATAACTCCGAAATGGGAATTCAACCCTACATCGCAACCGACGATTTTGGAGTTGTCTTCGATATCGAGTCTTTACTGTATCCAGTTGAATTTACAGAAACCTCTCTGAAGGACGAAGTAGGTTCTATGGATAGAATACAAAAAACGATGAGTACCCAAATGACCTACAAAATCAACAAATTGGGACATATAGAGGAGGAAAAGATAAAATCTTCATATAGTAATATTGATTTAACTCGCAAATATTTTTATGATGATAAAGGGAAGCTTACTAAAATTCAGTTTTATGAAGGGAATGACCCAACTAATGAATATACCACTTATCAATATCACGATAGTCGTGTCGTAAAAACCATTTCAAATGTTGTAAACGATAAGGTCAATGAAAGAAACTTTTTGAAACTAGATGACAACAGATACCAATCAGAATCAGATCAAGCCATTTTTACCTATTTTATAGTTTCTACTATAGGTAAAAAAGTAAGAAGTATCAAAACCAAAAATAAGCAAACAGGCAAAGAATCGGAGATTAAATATGGGTTTTATACAGATGCTTACGGTCAAAATGAAAAAATCACCTATGAAACAGGAACCATCGATAAAATTTACACTTTTGAACCCAACCAAATCAATAGGTTATCTAAAATAGTAACCACTAATCTACAAACCAAAAAAAAGACTTACAAGTTTTACACCTATCTAAATGATGCCTTTGGCAATTGGATTATTAGGTATGAGAATTCTGAAGGTGAAGAATGGCATGAGAACGTAGATCAGGTTCGTATAAGGCAGTATACCTATCCAGACGGGACTGTTACTGGTTATACGGATCCTAATAATCCAGAATTTAAGGCATGGTTGAAAGATTATTACTTTAAGAATTTTAGAAAAAAGATGAGTAATGACGAAGTTCCTGATGGTTATGTTTGGAAAAAAAACACAGATGGAAGTACCTATTGGTTTATGATAAACGGCAAAAACATCTCAGGTGAATGCCATAGTTATTTTGTAGGAGATAACTTAGTGGTTTTTCATAAAACTTCAGGAAAATTATATAGTTGTAAAGATTTTAATATTCAAACCGCCAACGTTTTTCATAACGCTGAGGTCTTAAATGTTGATACTAAATTAGGTTTTTGGTATAAACCAGGTGAAAAAGGTGTGAAAGTATTTGATGAAAACGGAAATCTTATGTCTGAAACCGAAATTTATAAGTTTGCTACCAATAATAAAGATGTTCTTTTCAAAGGAAAAAACAAAGCTAAAACAGTTTTATTAAAAGATTATCCAACAGTAACACCTTACATTATTTACCCTGTCTATGATTCAGAGAAAAGTATCGCAAATGCTTATGATGACGCTGCCAAAGCATTACAATCTCAAACAGAATCTGTTATTGGTATGGTTGAATCTATGGATGAGGTTTATAAAAAAGTTGCTGGTGAATGTATTGAAGGGAATTGTGAAAATGGCTATGGTGAAAAAAAGTGGTCTTCTGGTAATGAGGTTAATGCATTCTTTGAAAATGGAAAACCTAAAGGTCCAGGATTTATTATATATAGTGATGGTACACAACGTTTGGCTATTTACAATGGGTCATGGGATAATGTGGAAGGATTTGAGTACGCTTATTTTAAATCGGGAAACTCACAATTTGTTGATAGAAAAACCAACAGAGGATTTTATTTTAACTCAAAAAATAATGAGTTGGGAGTATTAGATCTCAATAAAAAACAAAAAACAATTCTACAACCTAACAATGATAACTATTGTATGATAGGGGATTGTAGAGACGGTGTTGGTATATATAAGTACAGTAATGGAACTGTTTATATGGGAACCTTTAAAAATGGCACCATTCATGGTTTTGGTGAACTTTCATTTACCAATGGACAATATTATATAGGTGAATTCTTAAACAACAAAAAAGAAGGTCTTGGTAGCTATGTTTGGGGAGAATACTATAACTATACAGGCGAATGGCGTAACGACACATATCATGGCAAAGGGATAATGACTTATTCAAAAGATAATTATAAAGCAGGCTTATGGCAAGATGGACAATATGCTAATGGTTTAAATACAGAAAATTTACAGTCTCAGCAAAATTTAAAAGCGTCGTCAACAAGTAATTATAAGTCGAGTACAATAACTCTCACTGCCCAGGAAGAAACAGAGATCAAAAACTGTAATGGAGACACTAAATGCTTGGGAGGTCTTTGTGATGAAAAGTACTTGAGCGAAAGTAAAACCAAAAAAGGTGATGCACTTAATCAGGCTATGGCAGATTATTTAGTGGGCATTAACAACATTATACCAGGAAAGCTTTTTGGTACTATGGTAAAGTCAGACTATTTAGATATTAGTGCCGTTAGGACTAAATTACCAAAAGAAGTTCAAGACGAATTGGCAAATCAAGGAAGAAACTTGATTAATGAGTATAACAAGCAGATGAATTCTGAAGAAACCAGAAAAAATGTTGAAAAACATGGAGGAACAGTTAAAAAAGGAAATTGATACTTGGTATTTACTACTAAAAACAAAAGATAGAAAATGAAATATTTAAAACTTATAATTTGTCTACTCTTCACGGCTTATGCTTTTGGACAAGAGTCTCAAGGTGTAAAAACAATAGAACCTGATGAAGAGCTCATAGCCAAAACCGAGTCATTTTTCAAAATGTATTTCTCTCAAATAAAAGATCATAAGTGGGCTGAATTAATTGAAAACATGCCAAAGGAATATCTTGACTTTGCGGGAAAAAAAACTTTGACCTCTCAAATAGAGAAAGCATTCAATAATGAAGCATTCTCTACAACATTTAACGAAATGACTTTTAAAAATATTTCCAAAGCATTTGTTTTTAAAGATGTAACTTATGCAGAGGTTAACTATTATAACTCTTTTACATTTAATTTTAATAAAACCGAAAAACAATCCGAAAAAGACTTCAATATCTATATGGATTTTATGGCAAGTACTTTTTCCAATCAGTTTAAAAATCAAAATGTAAAGCGCGAAGGGAATGGAATAACTATAAGTGGCGATAAGGTTATTGTTGTAATAGACAACCCAAAAAATGACAGTTTAAAAATGCTTGAAATAGAAAAAAATATGGCAGAAATGTATAAAATGTTTATGCCAGGAGAAGTAGTTAATAAGTTAGTTGAATGAATATTAAAATAGCTATAGTAGATGACAATACGTTTTTAATTAAAGCGGTAGAAGAAAAGCTGTCTTTTTTTGAGGATTTGCAGGTTAGATTTACAGCAATGAACGGTGAAGAGGTATTAGAAAAATTAGAAGAAAATCATAATATTGATTTGATTTTAATGGATATAGAAATGTCTGTAATGAACGGCATTGAAGCAACATATCTAGTAAAGCAAAAGTATCCTCACATAAAGATTATTATGCTTACCGTTTTTGATAATGATGAAAATATTTTTAATGCAATAAAAGCTGGTGCAGACGGTTACTTATTGAAAGAAATCAATGCAGGAGATTTACATTCTGGTATTTTAGAAACATTAAACGGTGGTGCGGCTATGAATCCTTCCATTGCATTGAAAACACTAAAACTACTTAGAAATCCCATTGTTGAAGAAAAAGAAAAAGAAGAAATAAAACTCACCAGTAGAGAAGTAGATGTTCTAGAACAATTGAGCAAAGGGTTGAGCTATAATGCCGTTGCAGAAAATCTATTCCTTTCAACAGGAACAATTAGAAAGCATATTGAAAATATATACCGCAAACTTCAGGTGCATAACAAGCTTGAAGCTGTTGAAAAAGCCAAACGAAATAATATTATTTAGAAGTCACCCTAACACTATCTGGTACTAAAACCGTATAATCTCCATTATTTCTTATAACATCTCGGACTATTGAAGATGAAATATATGATGTCCTTGATGCTGTTAGTAGAAATACAGTTTCAATTTTTGAAAGTTTTCTGTTGGTATGAGCAATAGCTTTTTCAAATTCAAAATCAGCAGGATTACGCAATCCTCTTAAAATAAATTCCGCATCAATTTCTTTGCAAAAATCTATAGTTAGTCCTTCGTAGGTAACCACTTTTACTTTTGGCTCATTCTTAAAGGCTTCCTCAATAAAATGTTTGCGTTCTTCTAGAGAGAACATGTATTTTTTTTCAGAATTTACACCAATGGCAACAACAACTTCATCAAAGAGTTTGACACCACGTGTTATGATATCATAATGTCCATTGGTTATTGGGTCAAATGATCCTGGGAAAAGTGCGCGTTTCATTTATGATACTTCCTTTTGTTGCTTCAAAGATAACTATTAATTCTTCATCGCCTCTTCAATAGCATTATCAAACAATTCTTCCATGCTTATGCCTGCAGCAGCAGCCTGCTGAGGTAGGATACTCTCATTGGTGAGTCCAGGTACTGTATTTACTTCGAGTAGATGAGGTTCATCATTCATAAATATATACTCGCTACGAGAAAAACCTCTCATTCCTAGTACTTCATATACTTTTTTAGCAACAGTCTCGACTTTGCTTTTATGATCTTCCGAAATTCTTGCAGGAGTAATTTCTTGCGATTTACCTTCGTACTTGGCGGCATAATCAAAAAAGTCATTCTCAGAAACAATTTCTGTAATTGGTAAAACGGTAGTTTTACCTTTGTAAGATATCACGCCAACAGAAACTTCAGTTCCATCTAAAAACTGTTCAATTATAATTTCGTCATCCTCTTTAAAGGAATTTTCTATAGCATTTTTAAGTTCTTCCTTTCTGTAAACTTTTGAAACACCAAAACTACTGCCAGCTTTGTTGGCTTTTACAAAACATGGCAGACCAACTTTTTCAACAATAGCATCTTCATCTATAGTATCTCCAAGGTTAAGATAATAGCTTTCTGCGGTCTTTATACCATAAGGTTTGAGTGTTGCTAGTAAATCACGTTTATTAAATGTTAATGCAGCTTGATACATGCTGCAACTGGTTTGAGGTATGTCTAATAACTTAAAATAAGCTTGCATATAACCATCTTCGCCAGGCGACCCATGTATGGCATTAAAAACACAGTCAAAAATAATTTTACCGTCATTTGCTATTATAGAAAAATCATTTTTATCCACTGGGAATTCATTATTGTTTTCATCAACATAAACCCATTTGTTTTTAAAAATATGAATGCAATAAGCGTTGTATTTATCTTTGTCTAAAGTGTTATAAACAACATTTCCACTCTTTAACGAAATTTGATATTCACTAGAGTAGCCTCCCATAATTACGGCGATATTTTTTTTCATACGTAAAAGCCTAAAAACTTGATGATGTAACTTGAATAAGTTGCAATGTAAAAGTATCATTTATTTTCAATAATCTAAACCAAACGACACATACGTATATTAATTTTTTAACGTTAGATTATTTATTTAGATTTGTCAATAAGTTAGCAGCCTATGAGTATTGTAAAGTTTTTAACCAGTAAAGTGTTTTTTAAGCAATTAACATTGGCCATTGTTGCTATTGTAGTTTTATGTTTTCTAACCTTAACGTCTCTAAAAAATTGTACTAATCATGGTGAATTCGTAACCGTACCAGATTTAAAAGGAAAATCTTTAGAGACCGTTAAAATAGAGTTAGATGATCTGGATCTTGCAATGAAAATTCAGGATTCTGCAAACTACAACCCTAATTATCCTAAATATTCAGTTATAGAACAAAATCCTATAGCAGGAGCTCAGGTAAAAGAAAACAGAAAGATTTATTTGATTCTTAATCCTTCAGGCTATCGTAAGGTTGAAGTGCCAAATGTTTTAAAACGCACTTTTAGACAAGCCAAGCCACAATTAGAGGCTTTGGAATTTAAAATAGGCGAAATCACATATATTGACAACATAGGTAAAGACGTAGTGCTAGGTTTAAAACATAAAGGCAACACTCTAAAACCAGGAACAATGTTGCCATTAACATCTACAATAGATGTGGTTTTAGGAAACGGAAATCGTTAATACATGGCAGATATTGTAGATATATCTGAGGAGGAAGATGAACTTTATGAGCATTATGCTTTTAAAGTAGAAAAAGGGCAACAACCACTTCGTATAGATAAGTACTTAATGAATTTTGTAGAAAATGCCACACGAAACAAAATTCAACAAGCAGCAAAAGACGGAAGTATTTTTGTTAACGGAACACCTGTAAAATCTAATTACAAGGTTAAGCCCAATGACCATATTACTGTAAAATTTGAGCACCCACCACATGAATATTTATTGGTTGCCGAAAACATTCCCATAGATATTGTTTACGAAGATGATGAACTTTTAGTTGTAAATAAGCCAGCAGGTATGGTAGTGCATCCTGGTCATGGTAATTACTCAGGTACTTTGATTAACGGTCTTATTTATCATTTTGAAAATTTACCAAACAATTCAAGTAATCGTCCAGGTTTGGTACATCGTATAGACAAAGACACAAGTGGATTGCTAGTTGTTGCAAAAACTGAGCAAGCCATGGCACATCTGTCTAACCAATTTGCCGAAAAAACAAGTGAACGTGAGTACATAGCTTTGGTTTGGGGCAATATAGAAGAAGATGAAGGTACTGTAGAAGGTAATATTGGACGTCATCCTAAAAATAGATTGCAAAATACTGTATATGAAGGTGATGAAGCTTATAAGGGTAAACCAGCCGTTACACATTATAAGGTATTAGAGCGTTTAAGTTATGTCACCTTAGTAAGTTGTAAACTCGAAACTGGTCGTACCCACCAAATCCGCGTACACATGAAGCACATAGGTCATACGCTTTTTAATGATGAACGCTATGGTGGTGAAATAATCTTAAAAGGAACAACGTTTACCAAATACAAGCAGTTTGTAGAAAATTGTTTTAAAGTTTTGCCAAGACAAGCACTGCATGCCAAGACCTTAGGTTTTGAGCACCCAACAACGGGCAAATGGCTTAGTTTTTCAACTGAAATCCCTGAAGATATGCAATTGTGCATTGATAAGTGGAGAGGCTATGCTAAGCATCAAGATAATTAATAGTACTATTGCTATTATTTGTAGCCTAACTTTTTAGAAATAGTTTCTAGTTCGTAAATTTGAATTGAATTAAAAATGAACTATGAAACTCGTATTATCACCAGCTAAATCTTTAGATTTTGAAAGCAAATTACCAACTGCTAAAACTACCGAAGGTTGTTTTTTAGCAGAAGCAGAACGTCTAAATAAACTTCTAAAAAAGAAATCAGCTAAAAGCTTATCTAAGCTTATGAGCATATCTGATAACTTGGGGCAACTTAATTACGAGCGCAATCAAGAATGGAGTTTGCCGTTTACCAAAGACAATGCAAGACAAGCTTTATATGCTTTTAGTGGTGATGTATACAGAGGTTTGGATGCCTATACTATTGATGCCAAAAAGTTAGATAAAGTTCAGGATACTGTTCGTATAATTTCGGGTCTTTATGGTATTTTGAAGCCATTAGATTTAATTCAACCTTATCGCTTAGAAATGGGCACCAAAATGGCTGTAGGCAAAAACAAAAACCTTTATGAATTCTGGAAGAAAAAAGTAACCCAAGCTTTAAATGATGAACTGGAAGATGGTGAACTGTTTCTAAATCTTGCAAGTAACGAGTACTTTAAAGCTATAGATACAAAAGCTTTGAAAGTGCCTGTTATAGATGTTAATTTTAAGGATTTTAAAAATGGTGAATATAAAACCATAATGACTTTTGCTAAACTTGCCAGAGGTTATATGACACGTTATATTATAGATACAGATGCTAAAACTTTAGAGGATATAAAGGGCTTTAATTATGAAGGCTATGGTTTTAGTGAAAGCCTATCTTCTGATAAAGAATTGGTTTTTGTGAGATAGTGTTTCTTCACGAGCATCCATATCCACCATTCATAAAAGATGATACCGAAAAACTAATTGTTGGTACTCTGCCACCTCCAAGATTTTCTATGGGTGAATTATTAGAGCAAGATGTTGATTTTTGCTATGGTAGTTATTACAATTCGTTGTGGTTGTTTATAGATAAAATTTATAACCTTAACTTTATATACGACAATTCAGAAGAAGCTATAGCTCAGCGTAAAGCATTTTTAATCAAAAACAAGATAGGAGTTTGCGACATTGTAGCCTCATGCGAGCGCGAAAAAATTGATGCTTCAGATGTTGGAATGACTAATGTTAAATTGAGAGACATTATTGGTTATTTAAAAGAATATCCAAACATTAAAACCATTTTATTTACAGGTGGAAATAGCAAGAATGGTCCAGAATATTTTTTCAGAAGACATTTAAGAGATTATAAGTTGAAATTAGAATTGGTAACTAATGAAGTGCCGAGAATACATAAGTTTACCTTGCCTGTCATTGCGAGAGAAGTGAAGCAATCTGTAAAATCAAAGCGAACAATCAAAACCGTCTCCTTGACTTCAACATCAGGTGCAGCAAATATCTCAATAAGCAAACAGCCACTTTACCGACAATTAAAGGGCAAAAACCCAGAGTTTAATACGTTTGATTTTAGAGTGATGCAGTATTCTGAATATTTATAGCTTTGGTATTTCCCTGTTCTTTTTCTTATCTAGATAATGCCGTAAAACACCACCTTTAACGGTGTTTACATCAAACTCTACAATAAAAGCCTTTGAATCTATTTTGTTAACAACCCGATACATTTTCTTGATGTCAATTCTATTGATTATGATATGGATAATGTCAAAGTCTTCGGTTTTTCCAGAACTCCCTAAACCACGAGTGCCTTTGTATAATGTCATACCAGTACCAAGTTCTTGCATTATGGCAATTTCTACTTCTCTAAACTTTTTAGAAACTATTGTAACACCAATAAAATCTTCAAATCCTTCAATAATAAGATCGGTCACTTTAGCCGTGACTATATAAGTGAGAATTGAATATAGAGCTACTTCTACTGATAAAACTAAGGCTGTAATACTGAACAGAATCACATTAAAAACCAAGATAATCTGCCCAATACTAATTCCAAATTTATCATTAAGATAAATTCCTAAGATTTCTGAGCCATCTAAGACTGAACCATTTCGTATCGCAATGCCAATACCTGCACCCAAAAACAAACCACCAAAAATTGATATCAGTAACTTATCTTCTGTAATAGTATTAAAATTTTCAAAGTGAATAAAAAGCGCCAACCCTAGAATACTTATGATAGACTTTATGACAATACGCTTTGATACCGTGAAAAAGCCTAAAATTAAAAAAGGAATACTAAATAATACTAATAAGATAGATATGTTGAGATCAACTTTAGTTTTTACAAGTAAAGCAATGCCAGTGATTCCACCATCCAAAAAACCATTTGGTAGTAAAAATGCCTTAAGCCCAATACTAGCTAATATAATACCAAAAATGATTTGGGCATATTCGTAGATAACCTTTATAGTTTTAGTGGTATAGCTCAATAGTTAAAATTTTGTTAGAAAATATACAAAATCAAAACTATAAATAACTATCAAAATAAAAATCCTCTTGTTAGACAAGAGGATTTTCTATCAAATCAATTAATTTTTGCCATGCTTACGTTTTGGTCTTTCTTTTTTGTGACTTTCAACAAAGGCTTTATACTCTTCTAAATTTACTGTTCCGTTACCATCTTTATCCATTTCTAAAAAACGTTCTTCAATACGTTTTTGCTTCATTACTTCTTTTCTAGCTGTAAATTCTTCTTGCGATAATGAGCCATTAGAATCAGTGTCTAATTCTTTAAAGTGTTCCTCAACAATTTCTTCTTTAACCTCTTCTCGTTGACGTTTATCCTTAAACTCATCTAATGATAACGCTCCATCATCATTTGTGTCTAATTTTTGAAATAATTCTTCAGGGCTAGGTCTGTGTTTACGTTGTCTTTCTTGTGCATCTACAAATGATATAGAGCAAATTGCGATAAACAATACGCTTAATTTTAATGTTTTTGAAATCATAATTTGTGTGTTTAGATACTAAAACGAGTTCAGTACATGTTAATGAACACCTCTATGACTTTATAGTTTGAAAAGCGTTTAATCATACTGCTTGTTTTGTGATATTTTTAACGAAGTTGCCTTAAGCCTTCATATACGATAATGCTAACAGCATTTGCTAAATTAAGACTCCTAATGTTTTCACTATACATTGGTATTTTAAAAAGGTCTTCTTTTCGTTCTTCAATTAAAGGTTTTGATAAACCAACAGACTCTTTGCCAAATACAAGGAACATATTGTCTTCAAATTGAATATCCCAATGCGATTTTTTGCCATGACTGCTTAAAAGAGCCATTTTTTTATCAGTATTTTTAGTGAAGAATTCTTCTTTACTTTCGTAATAAATAACCTCAAGGTGTTGCCAATAATCAAGTCCAGCACGTTTTAGGCGTTTGTCATCAATTTCGAAACCAAATGGTTTTACCAAGTGTAATAGAGAACCCGTAGCCAAAGCTAAACGACCAATATTACCTGTGTTGTTGGGTATTTCGGGTTCTATGAGGACGATGTTTAATGCCATAATTATTGTCATTCTGAACTGTCACACTGAGCGCAGTCGAAGTGTTGTTTCAGAATCTCACTTTTTAAGCTTAATGATTATTAATCTTATCAATAATACAAAAGGAAACCCATGAAGTAATATATCAAAATAATCCATTACAGTCATGCCAACTGCACCACCAGCAAGCCAACTTACCTTTCCAATAATGTGAGGTTCTGGAAAAAAAGGTGCTAAACCTAGAGTTAGGCATAGTAGAATGATTAGTCGCCAATCGTTTAGTATTTTCATGACAAAATATTTTTTACAAATTTATCTATTGTTTTTATACCATTAGCGGTTAAATACTTTATAAAAGCACTTCCGATTATGGCTCCTTTGGTAAATTTAGTAGCTTGGGTAAACGTTTCTTTATTTGAAATACCAAAGCCAACAATCTGAGGGTTCTTTAAATCCATTTTTGAAATACGTTCAAAATAAGCTGTCTGTACTTCACCAAAACCAGATTGTGCTCCTGTTGTACTTGCAGAACTTACCATGTAAATAAAGCCATTTGACATAGAGTCGATATATCTGATGCGCTCATCAGACGTTTGAGGTGTGATTAAAAATACATTGATAAGTCCATATTTTTCAAAGATAGCTTTGTAGTCTTCGTTGTAAACATCAACAGGTAAATCTGGGAGTATTAATCCATCAATACCGATATCTTGACATTTTTTACAAAAGGCTTCAACACCATATTGAAGGACAGGATTAAAATAACCCATGATAATCAGTGGAATAGAAACGGATTGCCGAATGTCTTTAAGCTGACCGAATAGCTTTTCGGTTGTCATACCGTTTTTTAGTGCAGCAGTTGAACTTGCCTGAATAGTTGGTCCGTCAGCCAATGGATCACTAAATGGTAAGCCAATTTCAACCATGTCCACACCACTATGTTCTAAATCCTGAATAATAGAAACAGTGTCATTAATATTTGGGTAGCCAGCTGTAAAGTATATGGATAGTAGTTTTTTGTCTTCGTTTAATTTTTGTTTTATTCTGTTCATACTATAGTATTGAGTATTGAGTAATTAGAGCGAGAGATCTCATATCTCAATACTGCTAAAGTTTAAAATAATCAATATAATTCTGCAAATCCTTATCACCACGTCCAGAAAGACTAATCACAACAATATCATCTGGTCGAAACGTTTTATGCTTAAAAATAGCCAAAGCATGGCTGGTCTCTATGGCTGGTATGATACCTTCTAATTTTGTTAATTCTAATCCTGCTTCCATGGCTTCATCATCCGTGGCAGAATAAAACTCGCCGCGACCCGATTTGTATAGGTGCGAGTGTAAAGGGCCAACACCAGGATAATCTAATCCTGCGGAAATAGAATAGGGTTCGGTAATTTGACCATCATCAGTTTGCATTAATAGGGTTTTACAACCATGTATAATGCCTTCTTTACCTAATACTGACGTGGCTGCACTTTCACCAGAATGGATGCCCTTCCCCGCAGCCTCAACAGCAATAATACCAACATCTTCATCGTCTAAAAAATGATAATAAGTGCCAGCGGCATTACTGCCACCGCCAATACATGCGACCACATAATCAGGGTTTTCAGTGCCTTCTTTTTCTTTGAGTTGCCATTTTATTTCTTCTGAAATTATAGATTGAAACCGCGTTACCATATCTGGATAAGGATGTGGACCAATGGCAGAGCCAATAATATAATGAGTATTTACTGGATTGTTAATCCAATCCCTAATGGCTTCGTTGGTAGCATCTTTAAGCGTTCTACTACCAGACAATGCAGGTCTTACTTCTGCGCCTAGCATTTTCATACGTGCAACGTTTGGTGCCTGTCTTGCGATGTCAATTTCTCCCATGTAAACTATACATTCCATTCCCATTAGCGCACAAACCGTAGCAGTAGCTACTCCATGTTGTCCTGCTCCAGTTTCGGCAATGATTCGGGTTTTGCCTAAGCGTTTTGCCATAAGGATTTGCCCAACAGTGTTATTGACTTTGTGCGCACCTGTGTGATTGAGATCTTCACGTTTTAAATACACTTTGGTATTGTACTTTTCTGAAAGGCGCTTGGCAAAATAGAGTGGTGAAGGTCTGCCAACATAATCTTTAAGCAATTGATGAAACTCATGTTGAAACGAAGGTTCTTGCATTACTTTGAGATAGTTTTGACGCAACTCTTCTACATTGGGATAGAGCATTTCTGGTATAAAGGCACCACCAAATTCGCCGTAATATCCTTTATTGTTAATGTTGTAGCTCATATATAAATTTTTCTAATTCATTAATACTTTTTAGTCCAGGCTCAATTTCAAATTTGCTATTAACATCAATTGCATAGCAATATTTTGACGTTGGGTGTTTTATGAATTCCTTGATTTTTTGCAATTCTCCCAGCCCTATACCACCACTTAAGAAATAAGGTTTAGTTGAGGGATACTCTTTTAGTACATCCCAATTAAACGTGTATCCATTTCCACCAGGTAATCTCCCTTTGGTGTCAAAAAGGAAATAATCCACGTATTCTTCGTAAGGTTTAAGTTGACTGAAATCAAATTCGTCTTTGATGCTGAAGACTTTGATGATTTTTTTATCGATATAATCTTCAATTACGAATTTTCCTCCATGAGTTCCCCAATTTGCAGGTCTATTTTGTTCTTTTAAAATGTGATATTCAAATTTTAAGCTTGCACAATAATGTACGTCTTCTTTGCCATGAAGTTGAATCACATCAAGATCATATTTTTTAATTTTTTGTAGAATGATGTCAATTGCCTCATCAACAAAAACACCAACTTTTTTGATTGACTTTGGTAAATCTGGAATGATACCTTCAAAATGACGAGGTGATTTTTTGTAAAATATAAAGCCAAGATAGTCTGGTTGCAGTGTTGCAACTTCGGCTGTGTTATATTTTATTCCGCAGATTTTAAGTTTCATTGGTTTAGAGTATTAATGAATTCTGTTGCGCTAAGACCAGGATTATCAGTTTTCATAAAACTCTCGCCAATTAAAAAACCTTTATAGCCATAAGGTTGTAATTCCTTTATGGCTTCAATAGAACTGATACCACTTTCTGAAACTTTTACAAAATCATCAGGAATGTTATTACTCAATGCTTTTGAAGTTTCTAAACTCACTTCAAAAGTTTTTAAATTTCTGTTATTCACACCAAGCATATCAATAGTTGGCATGATGGATTTTTGAAGTTCTTCTAAATTATGTACTTCGAGTAAAACATCTAGCTTTAAGCTTTTTGCCAATTCTGAAAATTGTTTTATCTCTTCCTTGGTTAGGATTGCTGCAATCAATAAAATCACATCAGCTCCATAAGCTTTAGCCTCTACAATTTGATAAGTGTCTATGATAAATTCCTTTCGTAATAATGGCAAATTACAATTGGCCCTTGCTAATAATAAATCGTCTAAAGAACCACCAAAATATTTACCATCGGTAAGGACAGACATGCCACAAACACCAGCGTTTTCATAACCTTTAGCGACATCTTGCACATTCAAATTTTGGTTGATTGTAGATTTTGATGGTGAACGTCTCTTGTGCTCTGCAATGATACCAGAAGTACTATTTTTTAAATCTTCAGAAAGCGAAATAGTTGATCTTTCAAAAAGAACTGAAGTTTCCAATTGCTTGAACGGAATCAGACTCTTTCGAAGTGCAATCTCTTTACGTTTGTCAATGACTATTTTATCTAGGATGTTCATTTACTAAGTTCAATTAATTTTTCTAGACTAGACTTTGCAAGACCACTTTTTAAGGATTCTTCAGCCATTGCAATACCTTCTTTGTGCGAAATCTGTTTTACCGTTGCTATGGCCAATCCAGCGTTCGCACAGACGACATTATTTTGGGCTTTGCTTCCTTTTCCGTTAATAATCTTGGTGAAAATTTTAGCTGCTTCTTTCACAGAAGTTCCACCATAAATATCTGAGCTATCAATTTGATCCAATCCAATATCTTGGGCATCAAATAAGATTTCAGAGGTATTGGTTATAGTTTTGGTTTTTCCTGTCAACGATATTTCATCATATCCATCCAAAGCATGAACTATGGCATAGTTTTTATTGGTTTCCTGATATAAATAACCGTATAGCCGTAACAGTTCTAAGTTAAAAACACCAACCATCTGATTTTTTGGAAATGCTGGATTTACCATAGGGCCAAGCATATTGAAAAAGGTTTTTACACCTAGCTCCTTTCGTATTGGAGCTACATTTTTCATGGCAGGATGAAAAAGAGGTGCATGTAAAACACAAATACCAGCTTCATCCAAACTGCGTTTTAAGAAATCGATATCATTAGAAAATTTTATACCTAAGTATTCCATAACATTTGAAGAACCTGAGGCAGATGAGACACCATAATTACCATGCTTTGTTACATGTACACCAGCACCAGCAGTGATAAACGAGGATAGTGTAGATATGTTAAACGTATTTTTGCCATCACCTCCTGTGCCACATAAATCTATGGTATTGTATCCCTCTAAGTCAACAGGTATGCAAAGTTCTAATAAAGCATCCCTAAAACCACGAAGTTCTTCTGTGGTGATGCTTCGCATCATATAAACGGTTAAAAAGGAAGCAATCTGACTTTGATTATAAACACCATTTGAGATGTTAACCAAAACCCGCTTCGCTTCGTCCGCTGAAATACTTTCTTGGTTTATTAGTCTGTTTAAAATTTCTTTCATATTCGCTCGCCACAGCAGTGGAAATTATTTTAGTTATTTTTAGTTGGATGAAGGGCTAGCTATTTACCCAGTTTTCTAAAATCTTTTTTCCGTCCGGTGTTAACACAGATTCAGGATGATATTGTACACCTTTAACGTCGAAAACTTTATGTCTTAGGGACATGATTTGACCATTTGAGTCAAATGATGTGGCTTCTAAAACGTCAGGTAAATTAGTACTCACTACCCAAGAGTGGTATCTGCCAACTTCAAAAGTTTTATTGAGACCTTTGAATAAAGGGTCATCATCAACAGAAAGCGTTACATGTGTTGCAACACCATGATAAACGGTGTCTAGATTTTCTAATGTACCACCAAACACTTCACCTATAGCTTGTTGCCCTAAACAAACACCAAGTATACTTTTTGTTGGTGCGTACTTAGCAATAATCTCCTTTAAAAGTCCAGCTTCGTTTGGTATTCCAGGGCCTGGTGAGAGCACTATTTTATCAAAAGCCTCAACGTCATCAAGTGTTAATTTATCATTTCGTTTTACGGTAACTTCACAATTTAAGTCTTCTAAATAATGAACTAAATTGTAAGTAAAACTATCGTAATTGTCGATTACTAAAACCTTTTTCATAATATGCCTGCGAAAGCAGGTATCTTTTAATTTAACATTTATTATTTGCCTGTTCATTTTGTCTTGATACAAAACGAACCAAAAAATCACAATCAAAATTAGGAAATTGCTAAAGCACCATTCGCTTTCAGAATTCCGTGCCTGAAGCTACGCTTCGCATCTACATTCTTTCTCTCTTTATTTCTGAATTTTGATGATTCCGACTCTGTTGGGAATTGGGACTTTCATATTTGTTTTATTTGTTATTATTCGTTTTAATTTTTTTATCAATTGTCAATCGTCAATCACTAATCACTTCATATTTCTTTAGCAAGTTCAATGGCTTTTGTTAAAGCACCTAGCTTATTATAGACTTCTTGTAATTCATTTTCCGGATTGGATTTCGCAACTAATCCAGCGCCTGCTTGCCAGAATAGTTTGTGATTTTTACTCAAAAACGTTCTAATCATTATAGCATGATTAAAATTACCTTCAAAATCCATAAAACCTATGGCACCTCCATAATAACTTCTGTTGGTTTTTTCATATTTCTCTATAAGCTGCATGGCCATATGTTTTGGTGCACCACTTAAAGTTCCAGCGGGAAAGGTGTCTGCTACTATTTGCATCGTATCGGTACCTTTGTGTTTGGTTCCTGTCACCTTACTTACCAAATGAATGACGTGCGAAAAAAATTGTACCTCTCTGTAATTTTCTACCGTAACATTAGACCCATGTCTGCTGAGGTCATTTCTTGCTAAATCTACTAACATCACATGCTCACTATTTTCTTTGTCGTCATTAATCAGTTTTTCTGCTAATTCTGCATCCTTAAGATCATTGCCTGTGCGCTTAAATGTACCTGCGATGGGATGGATTTCGGCCTTACCTTCTTTAACGATGAGTTGCGCTTCTGGAGAACTTCCAAAGATTTTAAAGCTACCATAATCAAAATAGAATAGGTAAGGAGATGGATTAATACTTCGCAGCGCTCTATACACATTAAATTCGTCGCCACTAAATTCCTGTGAGAATTGTTTGGATAATACCAACTGAAACACGTCTCCTCTTGCGCAATGTTTTTTAGCAAGTTCTACATGCTTTTTGTATTCATCATCGGTGAGGTTAGATTGAATATCACCTTTTTCATTAAAGGTGTAAGATGCATATTGCCTTGTTTGTATGATTTGATGTAGCTCATCAATGTTGTTATCCGTATCAAAGCAATGCGCAAAAATGTAAGCTTCATTTTTAAAATGGTTAATGGCAATGATGTTTTGATATACCGCATAATAAATGTCTGGTATATCAATAGCGTTTTCCTTTTTAGAAATCTCAATGTCCTCAAAGTATTTTACGGCATCGTAAGCGGTATAACCAAAGATCCCATTATTGATAAATTTGAATTCTTCATTAGCGTCTACTTTAAAACGTTGGGTGAATTTGTGAATTTCATCTACGACACTTACGTTTTCAGTAAAATTATTCTTAGAGCTTCCATCTGGATAGGTCTGGGAAATTATACCGTTATTAACCTTTATGGATGCAATAGGATTACAACAGATATACGAAAAACTGTTGTCGTTGGTATGATAATCACTACTTTCTAATAGAATACTATTAGGGAATTTATCTCTTATCTTTAGATAAATACTCACAGGAGTAATCGTATCTGCTAGTATTTTTTTGTAGTGTGTATATAAGCTGAATGTTTTCATGTATACGTTAAAATTAAAAAAGGCTTGTCGTGAATGACAAGCCTTTTTTTATAATATAACATACAAGGTTTCTTTCACGAACATGAGTTTGCAAAATTCCACCACCAAGTATGATTTGTTATTGTTTTCATTTGTGAGTCAAATATAAAAATGAAAATTTTTATTTCAAACTATATCACAAAAAAAAGATTCTTACCTAGAGTTAGACCTCAATGACAAGAATCTTTAGTATAACGTTTGTTATTAATTCTTAGGGAATTAAAATTTTAATTCTACATTAATATCAAATTCGTCATAGATCGCTTTATCTTTTAAAGTTTCTAATAACGAAGGTGATTTATATGTGATTTTGTGCTTCGTTCTGTCTATTTTTAAATTAGCAGTAGCAGAATTTTCAGTAACTGTCATTGGAAACGAAATGGCTTCTGTAATTCCTTTGATTGTAATGTCTCCTTTTACTGTATACTTTCCATTTTTACCACTCACCGAAGTGATTGTTAAGCTTGCTATTGGGTATTCTTCTACACCAAAGAAATCGTCAGATTTTAAATGACCGTCTAACTTCGCTTTATAATCACCAGATAAATCTGTTGTATTAATGGAAGTCATATCGATAGTAAATGAACCCCCTTCTAATGCATCTCCATTAAAAGTAAGAGAACCTTCTTTTAGTTTAATAGTACCTTCGTGCTCACCACCAACTTTGTAACCTTTCCAAGTTACTTTACTTGATGACACATCTACTTTTTTGTCTTTTAATACTGTAAATGACATAAAGGATAATGCTAAGATAAATAGCATAGCGAATTGTGAATTTCTGTTTTTCATTTTAATAGTTTGTTTTGATTTTTAAAAATTTATGAATAATTGTTGTTCTGATTTACGAACTTTTTTATGGTGCTGGGTGGCGTCTTCATCGGATCTGTAACCTAGGGTAACCACGACTGCCGCATTTAGATTTTTAGAATTGAGATCTAAAATTTTATTGTATTCTTCATTTTGAAAACCTTCCATAGGGCAGGCATCTATTCGCAATTGAGCAGCTGCAGATAATAAATTACCCACTACAATATAAGCTTGTTTTGCTGTCCATACAGCCTTCTGTTCTTGACTAAATTGACCAATTGTAGATTTTACTGTATTTGCATAATCTGACACATCTTCTTTTTTAAGATTTCTAATCGCTATGACATTCTCAAAATAATTATCGACCAACTCCTCACCAAAGTCTGTCATGTTAGCGATTACAATCATATGAGAGGCGTCTTCAATTTGTGGTTGATTCCAAGACGCCGCACGCAGTTTTTTACGTGTGTCTTTATCTACAATATTTAATATTTTATAGGGCTGTAGACCATATGAAGATGCAGTCAGTTGCATCGCTTTTTTTAGTGTTTCAAAATCTTCCTCAGAAATTACTTTAGAATTATCAAATTTTTTTGTGGCGTAGCGCCATTTAAGATCATCAACAACAGTCATGTCTAAATGTTTTTTATTTGTTAGTACTTCAATTGTATATACAATAATTATTATAAAATTTTTTAACCTCTTAATTTGGTTAACAACACATTTAAGGTTTCTAGTTCTTCATTACTTAAATTATTAGTTAACTCGTTTTCCTTTTCTTGAATGATTGGATCAAGAATATCAAGTAATTTTAAGCCTTCTTTAGTAATATAGATGTCCACTTTTCTTCGATTATTTTCACAAATAAAGCGTTCTACCAAACTTTTAAGAATGAGTTTATCGACTAGGCGAGTGGTATTACTCATTTTACTAATCATTCTATCTTGAATATCCTTTAAGTTCGAGGGTTCGCCATTCTTTCCTCGTAAAATCCGTAAAACATTGAATTGTTCAATGGAAATGTCATAAGGCTTTAATATAGATAAGATACTGTCTTTAAAGGTATTACTTGTAAAAGAAACATTCAATACGGTCTTCTTCGCCAAAGGCAAGCTTGATTTGGTTTTTAGAATCTCAGTTATATCTTTCATATACAACAATTGTATATACAAATGTATAACAAATTTTTCATGACGCAATTAATTTTTTGTTAATTATTAAATTGTGTCTATTTCTATTAATAAATTTATGTCATGAAGCGGATACTAGTTTTATTTCTATTGGTGATTTGTTCTTGTATGGATAACACTGAAAAAAACAATGAAGTCAGTGCGCCTGAGGCAACGCTTAGTGTTGTAGAAAAGGCACATGATGTTTCGGATTTTGATTTAAGGATATATGACTATGATGGATTAGAACCTCTGATCAATCGACAAGATGAAAAAATACACGTGGTTAACTTTTGGGCAACTTGGTGTGCTCCCTGTGTTAAGGAATTACCATACTTTGAAGCGATCAATCAAGAGTACAAGGAAAATAATGTCGAGGTGCTCTTAGTGAGTTTAGATTTCCCAAAAAATTATGAGACCAAGTTAATACCATTTATAAAAAAGCGGGAATTACAATCGGAAGTCGTAGCTTTTGATGACGTAGACCAAAATAGATGGATAACTGCAATAAACAAAGACTGGTCAGGTGCAATACCAGCTACAATAATTTACAATAAGGATAAACGTCAATTTTATGAACGTTCATTTACCAAAGAAGAGTTAGAAACAGAGTTAAAACAATTTTTAAATTAATATGCATATGAATACTTTAAAATTATTCGCAGTAATGGTGTTAACAGCAACATTATCTGTCTTTACATCAGCAACTGATGAAGGTGGTTATAAAATTGGGGATATTGCTACTGATTTTAGTCTAGAAAATATTGACGGTAGAATGGTGTCATTATCGGATTACAAAGATGCCAAAGGTTTTATTGTTGTTTTTACTTGTAATACTTGTCCATATGCTGTAGCTTATGAAGATAGAGTAGAAGCACTAAATAAAAAATATGCTGATAAAGGTTACCCTGTAATTGCAATTATGCCTAATAACACAGACGTTAAACCAGGAGATAGCATGGAGGAAATGAAAGCTAGAGCCAAAGCTAAGGGATTTACATTTCCATATTTAATGGATGAGGGTCAAAAAATATATCCGCAGTATGGTGCCACAAAAACACCTCATGTATATCTTTTGGAAAAAACAAAAAAAGGAAATATTGTTAAGTATATAGGTGCTATAGATGATAATTATAAAGATGCAAGTGCAGTTAAAACAAAATATGTGGAAAATGCAGTAGATGCTTTATTAAAAGGAAAAGAAATAGAAGTAAAAGAGACGCGTGCCATTGGCTGTACCATAAAAGTTTAACTGTTATAAAGTGTTTTAGGAAAAAAAATGTTAAAATTAAATCCGAAGTTGTAACACTTCGGATTTTTTTACGTCTATATCCTAAGGAAATGTTAATTTTGTTTAAGAATTTATTTGGAAAACGTGGATTTATCTCAAAAAGATTGGACAGAAAAGTTAAGCAAGGACAACAATTCTGTTATTTTAGATGTTAGAACTCAAGAAGAAGTTGATGAAGGCATTATCCCAAATGCTGTACATATAGATATTTATAGAGGACAAGGTTTTATCTATGAGATTGATCAATTAGATAAAACCAAGAATTATTATGTGTATTGTAAATCTGGTGGTAGAAGTGCCCAGGCATGCGCCATAATGAATCAGTTGGGTTTTGAAAATGCCTACAATTTAGTTGGTGGCATTAGTCAGTGGCAAGGCAAAGTAACCTTTAAAGAATAAAATTAATCTAAAAACGCTGTTTACTTATGGAGCGAATATTCATAATTAGTTGCTTATTAATAGCTATTAGTTTAGGTACAAGTTGTATAGATAGTAAAATAGAGAATGCTGAGGTAAAACTTGTAACTGCAGAAGAGATGCAATCTATTCTTGAGTTAGAAGATGCCCAAGTTGTTGATGTACGTACAAAAAAAGAGTATGATGAAGGACATATTGAGAATTCTCAGAATATAGATTATAACTCTCCAACTTTTGATGAGGATATTGAGAAACTTGATAAAACAAAACCTGTGATCCTATACTGTAAAGGTGGAACAAGAAGCGCCAAATGTGCTGGCAAGCTCAAAGATGCAGGTTTTGAGAAAGTTTATGATTTAGATGGAGGACTCTCTAAATGGAAACATACTAATAAGCTAAAACTAGAAGTAAAATCTTAAATATAAACCGAACAATTGTTCGGTTTTTTTATTCTAATTATTTTACTCAAGCTTAATTCATAAGGTTTTTATAAATTAGACAATTCTAAAGAAATAATAAAATCGCATAGCTTACATTTGCGTATTAATGCCATATTTATGACAGCAAGAAAAGTCTTTCTATTTAGCCTACTATCCTTATTTTTTTCGTTCAATATATTTTCTCAGGAACTTGAGCCTGTTAAGTGGGACTATGAAGTTGAAAAAATTTCAGACACAGAATTCAACCTAATTTTTAAAGCTAATATTGATGAAGGTTGGTATATGTATTCTCAAGAAGAAACGGATGGACCTCTTCCTACTTATTTTGAATATAAAAATCAAGAAGCAAACTACAAGCTAATTGATGAAACAAAAGAACCAAATGTTAAGCCCAAGTATGATAAGATTTTTGAATTAGATGTCAAAAAATTTGATAAACAAGCACAATTTAGTCAACGCATATCTATAATAAATCCCAATTTTAATGTTATTGAAGTAGAAGTTGTCTATCAAGCATGTGATGACGCCAAGTGTATTATGCAAGATAAAACGTTTAGCATGTCATTGGATGGTAGCATAGTTGAAGCCAAAGAAATAATAATTGATGAAAGTAGCAAACAGCTATCAGAAGAATTAAATCTTAATATAACTGGTTGGGATAAATACGAATCACAAGATGTTGAAGGCAAAAGCTATTTTACAATATTCTTACTTGGTTTTTTAGGCGGGCTTATAGCGCTGCTTACCCCTTGCGTCTTTCCAATGATTCCGTTAACTGTATCGTTTTTTACCAAGAGTTCTAAAGATTCTAAAAAAGGGTTATTCAACTCAATACTTTATGGGGTTTTCATTTTTTTAATTTACGTGTTACTGAGTGTTCCGTTCCATATCATGGATTCTCTAGATTCAGGTATCTTAAATACAATATCAACCAACGTTACATTAAACATTATTTTCTTTGTGATTTTTGTGGTCTTTTCTTTTTCATTCTTTGGTTATTTTGAATTGACATTACCTCAATCCTGGAGTGCAGCAATGGATAATAGAGCAAATAAAATAGGAGGTTTTGTTGGTATCTTTTTTATGGCTTTAACGTTAGCGATAGTGTCTTTTTCTTGTACAGGACCAATCTTAGGAGGTTTGTTAGGTAGCACTATGGCATCAGATGCAAGTGCTATGCAACTTAGTATGGGTATGGGAGGTTTTGGCTTTGCTTTAGCACTTCCATTTACATTATTTGCTATGTTTCCAAAGTGGTTAAATTCTTTACCAAAGTCTGGAGGTTGGCTTAATACGGTAAAAGTAGTTTTAGGGTTTTTGGAATTAGCTTTAGCATTAAAATTTTTATCTAATGCCGATTTAGTTGAACATTGGGGAATTTTAAAGCGCGAAGTTTTTATCGGGATTTGGATAATTATAGGAATAGGACTGGTATTATACCTTTTTGGAAAAATTAAGTTTCCACATGATGGCCCTCTGCAAAAGCTAGGTAAAGGAAGAATCACAACTGCAATTTTGGTAATAGCTTTCGTCATCTATTTAATACCAGGGTTAACTAACACCAAATGGGCTAATTTGAAATTATTGAGTGGTTTTCCTCCTCCATTAACATACAGTATTTATGATAAACCAGAAGAATTTACGATAACAAAATCTTTAGAAGAAGGTATTTCTTTAGCTAAAAGTTTAAATAAACCGATTATGCTAGATTTTACGGGTTGGGCTTGTGTAAACTGTAGAAAAATGGAAGAACAAGTTTGGACAGAAGATAATGTAAATGAAATTTTGGTTAATGATTATGTCATTGTATCACTGTATGTTGATGATAGAAAAGAATTGCCAAAAGAAGAACAATTTCAATATTTAAGAACCAATGGAACCGTAAAGGATATTGAAACTATTGGAGATAAATGGGGAACCTTGCAAACCATTAATTTTAGAAATAATTCTCAACCTTATTATGTTTTACTAGATCACAATATGGGCTTGTTAAATCATCCAAGAGGCAATACACCAGATGAAGATGTGTATTACAATTGGCTTAAAACTGGTTTAGAGAATTTTAAGAAGTAGTTATACTTCAAAATAAACATTTTCAAAAGGAACTCTAAAGCGTGGTCCGTAGATGCCTTTTTCATCTCTAATACCACAACCAATAATCATATTAATTTCAGAACCTCTAGGTAAATTTAAGATGCGTTTAACCCTCAGTGTATCACTGCCTTCCATAGGGCAGGTATCATAGCCAATAGCAGCCATACTGGTCATAAAATTTTGGGCAGCCAATCCTGCACTTTTATGGGCTACTATTCGCATATCGCTCAACCTAACTTGTCTGTAAATAGGTTTAAAAAGACCAACAATCTGAAAAGTTATGTATTTTAGAATTCCCAAAATTCCAAGGAAGTCAGCATAAACCGTTGGGATTAATTTTTTATAGTAGTTAGTTGCCATTTTTTTCCGTTTCAATTCACGTTCAGTCAAATTTTCCTTGTTGTAAACCTTATTTAGAAATGCAATATTGGCATTAGCGCGTTGTTTCCAAAGATCTTTTCTGGTTACTACAACCACTAATTGTTGAGCGGTCTTTGCAGCACTTTGATTAAAACACGCATTTGCTATTTTTGTTAAAATATTTTTATTTGTTATATGGTAAAATTCCCAAAGTTGAAGATTGCTACTTGTGGGTGCTAAGGATGCATTTACCAGGCACTGTTTTACTTTTTCTTTATCGATAGGTATGTCTTTATAAACTCTTGTTGAGCGTCTGTAAGCAATTGCTTCTGAAACTGTTTTTTCCATGAATACTTAAAATAATAGTTTGTAAAGTTTGTCACCAAGCCAATATCCAAAGCCCAAAATCATTGGATAACCTAAGAATAGCCATAGCAAATCTATCATGGTTAAGGCTTTAAAAGCAGAAAATCCATTTTTAGAAATCAGTTCGATAAAATCGTACCAAGATTTTAGATTTAACTTTATAATAATTCCATTAGCTAAAATAGCAATTACTAGTATGGCTATTCCTATAATATATAGTCTAAGCATCTTTTAATTTATCTGAATGTAATTGACGTAATTTAGATAATTTAGGGTCTATTACAAAAGTGCAGTAACCATAATCAGGATTGTTTTTATAAAAATCTTGATGTTCGTTTTCTCCATCATAAAAGGTTTGAGCCTCACTAAGCTCTGTTACAATAGGATTTTCATAATATGATGATAACTCACTTAAAATTAATTCTGCTATCTGCTTTTGTTGTTCATTATGATAAAAAATCACAGAGCGATATTGCGTACCTCTATCTGCACCTTGTCTATTGAGCGTTGTGGGGTCATGAGTTGTCATAAATATTAACAGTATATCCTGAAATGAAATTACATTAGCATCGAAAGTAATTTGTACTACTTCAGCATGACCTGTTAAACCAGAACAAACTTCTCTATAGGTAGGTCTACCAGGAACATTGCCACCCATATAGCCAGAAACTACGTTTTCTACACCTTTTACTTGTTCAAATACAGCTTCGGTACACCAAAAGCACCCACCACCAACTGTAGCAATCTCAATATTCTTATTCATTTACATTTTCTTTTTCTAAAACCATTGACTCAGAGTTAATGCAATAGCGTAAACCACTCGGCTCAGGACCATCAGGAAAAACATGACCCAAATGTGCATTGCAAGTGTTGCACATTACTTCCACGCGTACCATGCCGTAAGAAGTGTCTTTTTCATATTTAATTGCATTTTCTTTAATGGGTTGGGTAAAACTTGGCCAGCCAGTCCCAGAACTAAACTTTATTGTAGAATCAAATAATGGTGTGTTACAGCAAACACAATTATATTTACCAGCATCATAGGTAGTACAAAGTGCACCACTGTGAGGTCGTTCTGTACCTTTTTGTCTTGTAATTCTGAATTGTTCTGGTGTTAATTGGGCCTTCCATTCAGTATCTGATTTTTCAACACGTTGATCTGGTGTTGGGTTACCGTTAACCGCAAAATTTATAATGTCTTTCCAGGTGAGCATTTTTTATATATTTTTTAGTTTGATTATTTCAACTTTTAGTAAAGATAGTCGATGGAAAATTTAATTAATTACTAATGAAGTTTTAAATCGAATAATTAAAAAGCTCGCCGTCGCATTTTAACAAGTTAAAATAATGCTAAGGCGAGCGAAGGTGGAGTCGGAGACTATCGAAATATTAATATTTTAATATTATTAATTATAACTTATTTTCTTGTATATGCTTCAAATATAGTGTTTTTATTTATATTATTATAATTTAGTCTTATATTTGATTATAGTATAATTATCAACTTTATTATCAACTAAACTATCAACTGTTATATGAAGCATACATTCTTTTTAAAGAATCCAAAAAGTGAAAACAAGACGTTGATTATGTTTTCGGCATATTTTAGTTCTGAGAGAAAGCAGTTTAAGTATTCGACAGGTGAAAAGATTAAGCCTGAATACTGGAATTTTGATAATTATAGACCAAAGCTAAAGGGAACAAAAAAAAGTAATAACGCAAGTGAAATAAATCTTCAATTAAACCGATATTCTGAATCATTTGAAAATGTTTTGGGGATTCACCAAAGAATAAAAGAAGAATTAACCTCCAATGCTTTAAAGTTAGAGTTTGATAAGACTTTCAAAAAAAGCTCTCAGGGTAAAAACTTGTTTTTTGACACCTATGATATTTTTACAAAGGAAAAGATAAAGAGGAGAGAGTGGAAGCCATCTACTATAAAGCGTTATCAAAATATAAAAAATCATTTGTTGAATTTTGAAAATCAAGTAGCTTACAAACTTACATTCGCTAACATAAATGACAGATTTTATACTGATTTTACAGATTATTGCTACGGCACTCTAGACCATGGTACAAATACTTTTGCAAGAAATGTTGGTCTTTTCAAAACCTTTATGTTGTGGGCATTAAAAAATAAACATACTTATAACGATGCTTTTAAAGAGTTTAAGAAACCTGAAAGAGTCATTACTCATGAAGTAGCTTTAACTCTAGAACAAATCCAAGAAATATTTGAATTTGAAACTAAATCAATATCCTTGGAAAGGGTTAGAGATATCTTTGTTTTTCAATGCCTTACTGGTTTACGATATGGTGAATTAAAATTGATAAACAAACGTACCGTAAGAGGTGGTGTTTTGTTACTTAAAGAGGACAAAGATATAACTAAAGAGCTAAGAGAAATCCCCTTAATAGATATTGCAAAGTATATTCTAAAAAAGTACGATTATAAACTACCCATAATTTCTAATCAAAAACAAAATGATTTAATTAAAACCGTGTTTAAGGATGCTGAATTTGATTTTGATGTAGAATACACAAGAACAAAGAACAACCAAAAGGAAACTGTAATACAGCCATTTTATGATAGAATATCTACGCATACGGCTCGTCGTACATTTATAACTATAATGAAGAAGAAAGGGATAGCTGATAAAACAATTATGAAAATGACAGGGCACAGAGATTTGAAAACCTTTAATAGTTATTATAAAGTTGATACAGAAGCGAAGGAAGATGCTGTTAAACTTGCTTTCGGTAGTATGAAATTACCAAAATTGAAAAAGGCTTAGTATATGAACAAAAGAAGATTTTTAGGTATACTTCGCGGTGAGAAAATAAATTCTAGCTTAATAGATGCTGCCAATAAGAAAGTTTTGCTTAACAAAGAGATTGTTTTAAAGAACCCTAAAAATAATCCAGATGATTTGGTGTCGTGGATTTTAGCATTTGATGATGATGAGTATAATAGAGAACATAATCTTTATACTTTAAACATAGATTTTCTAAATGAAATATATAATGCTATTTCAGATTATTCAGAAAGAGATTATCATGTATCATATGATTTGGATGATGTAGAAGTTGATTGGGTGGATGTTCAGCAAAAAATAGATCTTGCAATCGAGGAAGGAAAGAAAAAAGAAATCGCTCTAGAAGTCTATAAATTAATTAACGAAGTAAGTTTAGAGAAAAAAGTAGAATCGTTAAAAATTAAAGATGATGTTAGTGAAAACAGCTTTTTTGTTAAATGGTCTGAGATTATTTCAATTTTTCGTAAATCAGAATTTGATGTAGATTACTATACTTTATATAGTAAAAAGCCATTAAGAAGATTATATGTTGATTTTTTAAATAGAGAAGTAGATAACAATTGGAAAAATTGGGTTTTCTATGGTATTTTGAATGAAAAGATTTTGGGGGATTACCTGTCGTACGATTTAGGCAAATTTAAAGATGATGTATTTTCGGATGATTATTGGAATTCATTTGTTACTTCTTTAAAGTTTGAAGAATATAATGTGGTAGATATATGGTCTAATTTCTATAGTTTAAGTATAATTAATGAACGATTATCTAAAATTATTAATCAACATAATTCTACTACAAATAATAGTCCAAAGCATTCTCCTCCAAAAAATATAACACTAAAAAGTTTATTCATTAATGATGGGGAAAAGTATGATGAAACTATTGATTTACTAATTAAAAACAATATTATCAAAAAGACAGATAATGGTCTTAGGGTTATAGTTCCTGAAGAATTTAAGAAGGATAGCAAAACTTTTATTTGTTCTATAGGCCACACTTTATACTTTAATAAATATCTTAAAAAAGAATGTAGTGGGGCTAAAATTAGTGAAGCTCTAAATAATACGTTTGGAACAGATACGAGTAGACAAAATTACTCTCAAACTATTAATAATGAGTACCTTGATAGATACACGAAATATCTAAACTTCTTATAATTTAAACTTTACAACTTTACAGTAAAGTGTTTGTAAAATAGGATTTTCATATTTATTATCGTTAAATGTGAAATTGCAGCATTGTTAATTAAAACTTTGCTGTATGACACAGATAACACAAATTCAAAAGCTAACACAAATTCAAGATGTTTCTAAAAAGGAACTCTTTGAGCATTTAGAAAAAATCATTGACAAAAAGCTAGAGCCATTCACAGCTTTAAATAAAAATGAAAAACTCTCTATCCAAGAAGTTGCAGAAGAGTTAGGTGTAACAGAATTAACCGTACATAATTATATAAAAAAGGGATACATATCTGCTTTTAAAATTGGCAGAAGAGTATTTATAAATAGAGTAGACTTAGACGAAGCTCTAAAGGAAGTAAAATCATTAAAATATAGAAGATAAATAAACCCTATGGTAGAGGAAATACCATAGGGTTTTTATGTTTTTGATAAAAAATAACAACAATTAAGAATAGTTATTCTCGAATGGAAGATAATCAAAAAATATCACTAGATAAAATAAAAAGTGATATAGATATAGAAGATATATTTAGAAATGGGTATTTAGACCCAGCAGAGGACCTCGTCGAACTTGAACCGGTAATAGTCCAGAGAAATAACGGATATGAGAGTATTTTATCTACTCTTGGAAATTTTTCATTAGTAATTGGAAAGGCTAAAAGTAGGAAATCATTTTTAATGGCCATTCTAATTGCTGTTTGTGGATTAGAAGATAGTCTTTTTAATCTTCATAGTAGACTTCAAAAAGATAAACAGAACTTACTATATTTTGACACGGAGCAAGGTAAAAGACATGTTCAACTAGCCTTTAGAAGAATGTGTACACTTGTAGGTTTTGAATCCCCTGACTTCATAAAGGTTTATCCACTCAGAAAGTATTCCACTAAAGAACGACTAGAAATTATTGAATATTCAATTTATAATACCCCTCTTTTAGGTGTTGTTGTTATAGATGGGATTAGGGATCTAATAACTTCTATAAATGACGAGGAACAAGCCACGATGATAGCCAATAAGCTCATGAAGTGGTCAGAGGATCTAAATATTCATATTTACGTTGTGCTCCACCAAAATAAAAGTGATAACAATGCCAGGGGACATGCAGGAACTGAATTGATGAATAAGGCAGAAACCGTAATAAGTGTAACAAAGTCAGAGGGCGACAATAAAATATCGATAGTTGACACCATAATGTCAAGAAATAAGGAGCCCGAACCATTCGCCTTTGAAATAATTGATGATTTACCCTCCTTGGTAGAAGATTTCGAAGTAAGAAGTACCGTGAAACCTTCAAGTATAGATTTCTCCAAAATAGAAAACCATAAATATTTTTCAATGCTCAATGCAATTTTCTCAAGAGAGGAAGAGCTTCGCTACGGAAAATTAGTATTAGAAATCAAGTATGAGTTTGAAGAGACCTTTGATAAATCCATAGGGGATAATAGCGCAAAAAAATTATTAACTCGCTTTAAGAATAAGGGGTGGATATTACAAAGAAAAGGTAAAGGGGGTGTTTACACCCTTGGAAATTACACAGAAGAGTAATCGGTTTAGTTTAGGGCATTATATATGCCCTTAAACTACTAAACCTCAGAATTTACGGTTTAATTAAACTGGTTTAAACTAGTTAAACTTTTAAAATTAATATATGAAAAGGAATGCTTTGAATAGAATAAAATGGAGAATAGAATCTGGTTATTGGAAGGCAGATAAGAATGATATTGAAGCCTTTAATTCTCTGGTTGATCTCGTAAACATTAAAAATAACGCATCAATAGAAAAAAACAAAACCGCATATAGCATTTATGCCAGCTGTTTTTTGTTTCGTCTAAACGGGTTTGGTTTAACTTTTTTAAACGAATTATCCCAGAAGGAATTTCATAAGTCATTAGATAGGCCAATAGATCTGATAATAAATGAAATAACAAGTGAATTAAATTTCATGGCACAATTAAAGTTCTTCAGAGATCTTAAAATAGAATTATTATACCCAGATTGTAGAAATCCAATGGAAAAAGAGGATGAATTATCTAAAATAAAGTCCTTACTAAAAGACCCAAATAAATTTGACCAATTCTTCGGTAACACATGGTCCTATAATGAAGTTGAGAGTAATATTAGAAACAATTTTTTGTCATTCTTGGATGTGTGCAATAAATGATGAATTGATGATTAAAAATATGATTGTAGATAAAATGAAAAAAATAAGAGCACCTTAATAACATAACCACTAATTGTACACCTTAAAATTTGATCAAATATTTTATTGGGCAGAGAGATGTTGCATTATTAACAGCAATTAATAATACCACACATTAATAATTAATAACACCACACATAAAGGTAATTAATACCACTATCAATAGAGTATTTATAATGTGTTACAAGTAGTTGCATTATTAATAACAATTAATAATACCACACAATGAATGAATGTTTTTGCAAGGGCAAAAAAAAAGTTTAATTAAAATTTAAAAGAAATGAAATACAATAATTTGCCACCAGTGGCATTAGCTGGCTTTTTTAGTTGGTTAAAAAGAACCGTAAATAATGTACTAAATGCAATATCCGAAGTTTCACACAACCCTTTTTTCGTTTTAACAATGATCGAAGATGCTTTTGATGGGGATGGAGCATTTAATTTGGGTAACAGTAATCCTGGTGAATACCTTTTTAGAGGGGGTAGCGCTCAGGAGGAGATAAATTTGACCATACAAGAGCAAGCTGCTTTAGACCAATGGGTTGAAACACGCTTCAAGCCAATATTTCTAACTTATTTCTCTGAGCTAAAAGTGTTCAGCAGTACTACAATTCGATTAAGTGAGTTTAGAGATTATTATAATGATGCGCATGAGTTTATTGCTTATTTGAAATGGTACATTACAAGAGATGTTTCATCTACTTATGATCCTGCACTTTCAATAAATGCTAGATTGGCCAGAAACCAATTCTTAGAAATACAACTTGAGATTTTGAAAACAGATATAATGAGCTTTGTTGATTCGACAAGACTTTCTTTTACAACTGAAATAATAGAAAGTGCTATTATTACAAATAAGTATAGTGCTTTAGGTTTTAGTAATGTTCCTCAATCAATAAATACCCAGGTAAGAAAGATAAAGGACAACTCATTTGTAGATAGCTCGACAAATACAAATCTCGAAGAGGACACTGAAGTTGTTTACACACCCATTGAAACCGTAAAAAAGAAATCTTCTCTGGGTACAATATTGGTTTTAGGATTGATAGGCGCAGCTGTGTTATACTCTTTTAACAATACTTCAGAAAACGAGTTAGCTGAGAAATAATGATTATTAACAATAAGTAATAACACCACACATACATTAATGTGTGGTGTTATTTTTTGTTATTATGCGGTATTATTATTCTTGAAAGAATCTGTGTCAAAGGTATTTTTGCACCCTTGTTCGTCCTGTGAGTTGGTTATCCAACAAGGCCTAACCTACCAATATAAAAGTTCGTATCGCGCTTATTAATGCCTTCTATCGATTCCAAGACGGCCGTTATAACTATACACCCAGAACTGAAGTACTATTTATAGGGCTTGTCAAAATGATCAATCGCTCTTGCAATCAGAACGAATCCTATTATCCAAATTACAACAGATAAGACTGTATCCATTTAATAAAGTTACAACAAATTTAACATATAATTTGAAACAAAGTATAACCGCTAGTCGTATATATAGTAGAGTACAATATTTAGTGAGTAATAAGATAATTGTTATAGTTATAAATTATATTAATAATCAAACTATTGAAATTAACAATAGTAGAGTATTTAATTATAAATATATAGTATTAACAATCTTATTAACAATGGCATACATATTGTACTTTTGTTGTTGTTGTATAAAACAACTAGGAATAAATACTTTAAAAAATGATACGTTCAACTACTATTAAAGCAAATGATAGAACTCTAAGGATAATAGAGAGCATTCGTGCTATGAAAGATGAGCATAGAAAAAGTATTATTGAAAAAATAAAACAAACAAAGAAAAAATAATTTTTCTTGATGTATAATTACGAAAAAGAAGAGAGTGCTAATGGCACTCTTTTTACTTTTGATACAGTTCATGGATATACATTCTATGTTTCCTTTAAAAGTATGAGCATAGAAACACATCCTTTAAGTAATTTATACTCTTTGGATTTTGGTGAAATAAATAATCATAAAAGTCCAAATGATAGCTGTATATCTACAACCATATTGAATATCATTATAGAATATACAACTGAAAATGTGGATAATGTTATACATTACGTTTGTGATAGCGTGGACAATAGACACCTTTGTAGAGAAAAGCTATTTTCAAAATGGTTTGAGTTGTATAGTTATGATAATTGGGTAAGGTATGATATAAATTATGAAATACCTGATTCAGATGATTGCAAGCTATATTTCCTTTACAACTCCGACAGGTACGCACCAGAATTTTTGGAATCAGAAATACTATTAACTCTAGATTCGCTAGACAGAGAAAAGGGATTGTGATTTTTTCTTGTTATTTCGTATGTCGTCCCTAAAAAAAATGGGCTATGAGAAAAGTGGTTTAATTTTTTATGTTGTCTTGTTCGGGATTGGGAATTCTTAAAGAATCAAGATTTTTTTGGTTTAAAATTTCAATATACACTCCCTCTATTGCTTTTGTATTTTCTTGTGTATCTATGTTTATTTGGTTTAGTTTTTTTTCGGTGTCTTGGGATTTTATAAATATGTCATAAATACTGTATAAACCACCAAAAAGACCCAATAGAAATACAATCCAAAATGTCTTGTATCTATATTTTGATAAGAGAAAATCGTAATACTCTTTTCGGGTGTTTCTATTTTCTTTTAACTCCTCGTATTTTAAATATTGATTCCAACTACCTAACCTGAGTACTTTTTTGCCTTTTGAGGTTATTGTAAATTCATAATTTCCTATATGTTCAATTAATCCTCTTTTAACCAAAAGATTCCAACCTATTCTATCATTTTCTTTAGGATTTTTAAAGAGTATTACATTGTCACTGTTCTTAAACCTTTGTAAAAATTCATTGGCATGCGTTTCATTAAAACCTATTTCCATAATATAATTTTTAGTAACTAAATTTAATAAATATCAGGGTGCTATATATCACTTTATACTAGAGTGAACTGAAAAACTACCAAAAGAGGAAAAAATGTTAGTCTTGATTTTATTATCAATTTTTACTGCTATTGTTCTTTTTAATATCATCGTTTTTATCCACCAAAAGCATTAACAACAAAAAAAAGTGAGGAATAAAAGATATTATAATAAAGTAATATAAATAAGTGTATAATCCCCATAAAAAACCGAATGAGTATACAACAAAAATAAGAGCTGCTTGGAATGTCATTATTATGACTGTGGATATAATAATTGAATTTAAATAATGGTCTTTTTCATTTATGGTTTCTTTATCAGAAAAGTTTATCGATGATAACATTGAAAACGATTGTATTGAAATAAAACTTAGACTACAAGACAACACAATAAGTATTGAAGTGTCTGTATTGTTAAAAAATTTTGAATTGAATAGAAAAATTGATAAATACCATAATGGCGACGCTAAAAAAGAAAGTGCTAACCCTTTAAAAAATTGATTTGAATCGTGTAAATCTTTTATATAAGACATAAGTGATTGGTTTTGTCTAATTTACAAAATAACATATATTTTTACATATTATAATTTAAATATGACACTCTACGACTTCAATAAACTAGATTTAAACGAACGTATGGAGGCCGTTAACCAATTAGGTACGTTTTAGATAACTATATTACAAAGGACGTTAGGATTAACTGCTATGCAATAGATAAATTCTTTGTCGAAGTACATTATCACTCAGTTCATAACACAATAACCGATGTTGCATCCTTTAAATACGGTCACAACTTGAATAAATACTCTAAAATATAAGCGAAAAGCGAAACAGCAAACAAAAAAATATTAACACTAAATATTTTATTTTAATACTTCTTCAAAAACATTTCAACTTTGAAAGAGTCTATTTATATTTTCGCTAAAGAGTTCTTTTTCAAGCATTAGAAAGGCGAGCTTATTAAGTCTATATAAATTTCTAACTCTTTTAAATTTAGATATATTTTTCTCTCCCTCAAGTAAATCGAAAATTTGGTTTTCTAAACCTTCAATATCCATTTCGTAAGCTGTGTTGATTAACAGTTCAGAATATTGAACAAGTCCTTTTTGTTTGTTAATAAATTGTATAAAGTCTTGATCCTTAAAATTAAACGCCTCTAAAATTTCTTCAGCTTCTTTAAGCTCAATTTTAGCCATCAGTAGTTCAATCCTGGATTTATTCCTTTGTGATATAACTTTTTCTAATTCTCTTTTTAGCGCCTCTAAACTTTTCATTTTAACTTACTTTTAATTTATCTGTTTTGTAACCAATAAATAAGATAAAAAATCAACTAGACTATCAACTAAAAAACAAAACCCTTGTATTTACGATATATACAAGGGTTTTTGGTGGAGTCGGAGAGAATCGAACTCTCGTCCAAACAAGTAACCAAAGGGCTTTCTACACGCTTAGTCTTTTATTGTTTTTTCGATGCAAAGCTGGCTAAAGACAGCCTACTTTACACTTAGCTTTTTAATCTCAAAAGGGCATCAAAGCACTACCCAATCTTGGTCAATTTTTACGATGCCTCTAAAAAGAACGCCACTAACCAAGGCTTTCTGGAGACATTTAGCCTTCCTACCTTGTAGGAATGAAGCTTGAAATCTTACTATAATTCAGATTAAGCAGCTAAAGCGTAGTTATTCTCGCCGTTTAAAATTTGGTCTAGCCTTTTACGTGTTTCAATACCATTACACGACGTGCTTACCATTTAATTAATCTCGCTGTCAAAACCAGTCGACCCCAAAATTTTAAAGGTAAAGGAGCGCGAAGTTACAAAAAAAGTTGTGCAACCTCTTAAATCCATTTATTTTCGTGCAAAAATTATTCCATATTATAAATTGGCATTTTGTCAGTTTTCAAAATAGTATTCACATGAAATTTGCCATCATAAAAGAGCGTAAAAATCCACCAGACAGACGAGTAGTCTTTTCACCAGAAACCTTAGCAGAGGCTAGAGAAAAGTTTCCAGAAGCAGAGTTTGTTGTTGAGTCGTCTGATATTAGAATATTTCCGGATGCCTCTTATGCTAAATTGGGTTTTGAGGTTACCAAAGATGTATCTGATGCCGATGTCATGATTGGAGTAAAGGAGGTGCCTGTAGAGCATTTAATTCCAAACAAAAAATACTTCTACTTTTCGCATACCATTAAAAAGCAACCTTACAACCGTAAGCTGCTAAAGGCGATGTTGGAAAAAAATATTGAAATGTACGACCACGAAACCATTGTAAAACAAAGTGGAGCGCGACTTATAGGATTTGGACGATATGCTGGTTTGGTGGGTGCTTATAATGGTTTTAGGGCTTTAGGTTTACGTGATGGTTTGTTCAATTTGCCAAAGGTAGAAACCCTCGCCGACTTGGAGGAAGTAAAGGCTGAACTTGATAAAATTACCATACCAAACATAAAAATACTCCTCACTGGAACCGGAAAAGTAGCCTATGGTGCCAAAGAGATTTTAGACCATTTGGGTATAAAAGAAGTAAGTGATGCCTTGTATTTAACGTCTGAATTTACAGAACCCGTTTATGTTATGGCAGACGTAATGGAGTACGCAAAACGTAAAGATGGTAAAGTAGGGCATAAGCAACAGTTTTACAAAGATCCTTCTGGTTACGAGAGCAATTTTATGCCTTATGCCAAGCAAACGGATTACTTTATAGCAGGTCATTTTTATGGCAATAATGCACCGTATTTGTTCACTAGGGAAGACGCTAAAAATCCTGAGTTTAGAATTAATTTGGTAGCAGATGTGTCTTGTGATATTGATGGTCCTGTGGCTTCAACTATTCGTCCTTCGACCATAGCGGAGCCTTTTTATGGTTATGATCCACAAACCGAAAAAGAAGTGGCTTTTGATACCAAGGGAGCCATAACTGTTATGGCTGTAGATAATTTACCTTGTGAGTTGCCAAAAGATGCTAGTGAAGGCTTTGGTGAGACTTTTGTAGAACATGTGATACCTGCTTTTTTTAATAATGATGAACGCGGTATCTTAAAAAGGGCCAAAATCACATCAGCAGATGGTAAGTTGACTGAGCGTTTTAAGTATCTTCAGGATTATGTGGATGGGAAAGAATAGCTAGGCTGTTTGTAAACTAAATATTTATTGGGATTCCTATAATTGATAACCATCTAATAAAATTTTAACTAATTTTATATTCTAAGAACTAAATAGAATGCATTATGGTAGGACTTCTTTTAACAATAGCCAATATATCTGGTGGTATACTTTTGGGTTTGGCCACTTTAGATAAGTGGGATGGTGAGAGCAATTTTTTCAATAAAATAGCAGGTGTGTTAGCTCCTTTTCAAACCGTCATTGGTGGTGCCTTAGTCGTTCTGCCGATATTTAAGTTTAGTTTACTAAGTATTGTGAGTATTTTAGGAGGTATTTTATTACTCACCCATGTATTTGGAAAAGTACCTGCTTTAGAAACAAGCTTGCGTCAATTATCGGCTAAGTTGATGCCCTTTAAGGCAATTATAGGAATTGCAATTCTTGTTCTTGGTATTTTAGGTTTGTTATAAAATGCATCCTGCGGAAGCTTATATACTGAAACAAGAAGAGCCTTATAAATCTATCTTGCTACAGCTTCAATCCATTACTGAAGCAATAGTCCCTAATGCAGAATTGTTATACAAATGGCGTATACCTTTTTATTACAATAATGGTATTCCTATTTGTTTTCTCAATCAATCAAAAGACTATGTAGATTTAGCCTTTTGGCATTTTGAAAAATTAGAAAAATATACCGAATATTTTATTGATACTAATAGAAAATATGTTCGTTCATTACGTTACAAATCTGTAGACGATATTAATGATGAGGTAATAGTTTATGTGCTAGAAAAACAATTAGAGATTAATACAAATCCGTTTAAATTGATTATAAAACCTGAGCGACACATGATATAAATACTTCGCATTATATCATTGTGAACAACTAAATTCATTACTTTTTAAATTTAATATTATTCTAAAACGGTAAGATTAGTAACTGTTTTTTTACATTTTCCACCGTTGGAACATGGTGTGCAACTTCCAATTCCTTCATGTCCAGGATCATTATCAGGATAATATGGTATACATCCTAATTGCTCTTGGCTACACTCATCTGTAGTGCACGAGGTTCCTTGAGCAACTATTAAACCTCTTCCATATTTACTCTCTTGGACATAAAAACTAATGCTCGTTTTTTTGCCTTTAAAAATCAAATAGAACGAATTGTCAATTTCGACGAGAGAAACCTCTTCTACATTTGGATTTACACCATTGATTTTAGTGAAATTTTTGTTGAGATTGTTTATGAGTTTAGATTTGTTAATTGTTAATACGGATTTATTATTTTCTAATTTACCAACTTCCAGCCATAGTTTATAGCTATCTTCATCAATTGATGACGTTCTTAAGTTTTTGGATTTTGTTTCTTCTAATTCAGTTTGATTCTCATTGGAACATCCTAGTAAAAGAACAACTAGAAAACCAAATAAAATGATATGTGATTTTTTCATGATTATAAGTTTTTGATTATGAATAAGTTAAGAGTTTTTTAATAAATAAGCTCAATCTTTTAAAATTTCTAAAAAAGCTTAACATATCTTAAAATAACATTAAGGCAGTTATTCCAAATACTGACATATTATATGAATGGCGAATTCCTTTTTATTATAATAATGGTATTCCTATTTGCTTTTTAAACCAGTCAAAAGATTATGTGGATTTAGCCTTTTGGCATTTTGATCTACTAGAAAAATATTCAGAGTATTTTATAGATGCCAACAGAAAATCCATATGATCGCTTAGGTTTAAATCTGTTGAAGATATTAATGATGAGGTAATGTCTATGTACTTGAGAAACAATTAGAGATTAATACAAATCCTTTTAAGCTTATTCTGGGTAAGAAAAAATCTTAAAAGCTAGAGACCAATTGTCTTATAGCTACCAAGTTTGTTAGCAACCCTTCAAGATTATCTAAATGTAACATATTAGCACCATCGCTTTTAGCATTGGCAGGATCAAAATGTGTTTCTATAAACAGTCCATCTACATTATTTACCACACCAGCTCTTGCTATGGTCTCTATCATATCTGGTCGTCCACCTGTAACTCCAATACTTTGATTGGGTTGCTGTAATGAGTGTGTTACATCCAAAACCGTAGGTGCAAATTTTCGCATGGTTGGAATCCCTCGAAAATCTACAATCATGTCTTGGTAACCAAACATAGTACCTCTATCAGTAATCCAAGCTTTTTCGTTGCCAGCATCTTTAACCTTTTGTACGGCATGTTTCATCGACTCTGGACTCATAAACTGTCCTTTCTTCAAGTTCACTACTTTTCCAGTTTCAGCAGCAGCGACAACTAAATCCGTTTGTCTCACCAAAAATGCCGGTATTTGCAACACATCAACATACTGAGCTGCCTTTGCCGCATCCGAGACTTCATGAATGTCTGTAATTGTTGGGATATCAAACGTATCCGAAACTTTCTTCAGAATCTTTAAAGCTTTTTCGTCTCCAATACCTATAAAACTATCAATTCTGCTTCGGTTGGCTTTTTTAAAACTACCCTTAAATACATAAGGAATTTGTAGCTTATCTGTTATAGAAACTACTTTTTCGGCAATGCGCAATGCCATATCTTCCCCTTCAATAGCGCAAGGGCCACAAAGCAAAAAGAAATTATTGGAATCTGTGTGTTTTAATTGAGGTATTGTTGTCAAAGCTTAAGACTTAAGTATTAAGCCACAAAGATAACATTTTAAAATACCTTTTTTATACTATTTCGTATAATCCAGAGCGACATTATAAAGTTGCCAAAAACCAGTGCGCCACCGTAAAAAAGTAAACCTTTCGCAGATTCTGACCAATTCATAATGTTTAAGAGATTAAATAAATAAGCCAGAATGAGATAGGAAGATAAACAAACGAATATGATACCTAATGAGAAATTTAGGTTTCTGTTGGGTTTAATTAATTGCCATAAAAATGGAATTCCAAATAATAATATTGGATATGCGGAAATACCTTCACTTTTGTTAATAACTGTAAACCAATAGGCAACTATGCTAATGAAATAAAGGTAAGGTATAAACTTGGTATACTTGCTAATTGCATTCATCTGTTTTCAAATTTTAGGGTTCAGACGTAAACAGCCCAATTAGCGGTTGATTGTGAAGGCTTTTACTATTAATCAATTTCTATAACGGAAAGATACAAACTGAAATTGTCTCATTTTTAAAATATAACATATAATTAACGAAGTAATCGGAATATGATGTACCTTTGCGCGCTTAAAATCAGCATCAGTTATGACGAAGATTAAAAACATTGCAATTATTGCACACGTTGACCACGGAAAAACCACCTTGGTAGACAAGATAATGTACCATTGTCAGTTGTTTCGTGAAAACGAAAATACAGGAGATTTAATTCTCGATAACAATGATTTGGAACGTGAAAGAGGCATCACTATTACCTCAAAAAACGTTTCTGTAGTTTATAAGGATACAAAAATAAATATCATTGATACACCTGGTCACGCCGATTTTGGAGGTGAGGTAGAGCGTGTATTAAACATGGCTGATGGTGTATTGCTTTTAGTGGATGCTTTTGAAGGGCCGATGCCACAAACACGTTTTGTGTTACAAAAGGCTATTGGTTTAGGATTAAAACCTTGTGTTGTAATCAATAAGGTTGACAAAGAAAATTGTACACCAGATGAGGTGCACGAAAAAGTTTTTGATTTAATGTTTGAACTTGGTGCGGAAGAGTGGCAGTTAGATTTCCCTACAGTTTATGGATCTGCCAAGCAAAACTGGATGAGCGACGATTGGAAAAAACAAACACAAAATATTGAGCCATTATTAGATATGGTAATTGAGCATATTCCTGAACCTAAAATCGAAGAAGGTACGACACAAATGCTAATTACCTCACTAGACTTTTCGAGTTTTACAGGCCGTATTGCTATTGGTCGTTTAACTAGAGGAACTTTAAAAGCAGGCCAGCCCATTTCATTGGTAAAGAGGAATGGTTCTATTGTGAAGAGTAAAATAAAAGAACTTCATACATTTGAAGGTTTAGGTCGTTTAAAAGTTGATGAAGTACAAGCTGGTGATATTTGTGCTATTGTTGGTTTAGAAGGTTTTGAAATTGGTGATACCGTTGCCGATTTCGAAAATCCTCAAGGTTTAAAAACTATTGCTATCGATGAACCTACAATGAGTATGTTGTTTACCATTAACGACTCACCTTTCTTTGGTAAGGATGGTAAATTTGTTACCTCTCGTCATATCAAAGATCGTTTAACCAAAGAGCTTGAAAAGAACTTGGCTCTTAGAGTTGAGGAAACAAATAGTGCTGATAAGTTTATGGTGTTTGGTCGTGGAGTATTACACTTATCTGTTTTAATCGAAACTATGCGTCGTGAAGGTTACGAGCTACAAATTGGGCAACCACAAGTTATCATTAAAGAAATTGATGGTGTAAAATGTGAGCCTTTCGAAGAAATGACGATTGATTTGCCAGAAAACGTATCTGGTAAAGCCATAGAAATGGTAACGATGCGTAAAGGCGAAATGATAAGCATGGAGGCTAAAGGAGACCGTATGGTCTGCCAGTTTATAGTGCCTTCTCGTGGTATTATTGGCTTACGTAACCAATTGTTAACAGCAACAGCAGGTGAGGCTATTATGGCACACCGCTTTAAGGAATACCAACCTATAAAAGGTGGAATACCAGAGCGTCAAAATGGGTCGTTGGTATCTATGGAAAATGGTACTGCGATTCCGTATTCTATTGATAAATTACAAGAGCGTGGAAAGTTCTTCATAGATCCAGGAGAAGACATTTATGAAGGTCAGGTTATTGGAGAGAACTCTCGCGGTGATGATATGACAGTTAATGTGACTAAGACCAAAAAGTTGAGTAACGTACGTTCTGCTGGTGCTGATGATAAAGCTAGGATTATACCAGCTATCAAGTTTTCGCTAGAAGAAGCTTTGGAATATATTCAAAAAGATGAATATGTTGAGGTAACACCAAATCATCTTAGGATTCGTAAGATTTTACTCAAAGAAGTAGACCGTAAGCGAAGTAAAAGTTTGTAGTAAATTTAGTCTAGTCATTCTGAACTCGTTTCAGAATCTAGTGATATAATTGAGTAATATTTAAAAGAGAAATGCTTTAGGGTGTTTCTCTTTTATATTTTTAAAGGGTGTGGAACTATTTGGAATTACATCAACAGAGTATATTGGTTATTTAGCATCTTTAATGGTGCTGATTTCTTTTACAATGAAAGACGTTAACAAATTGCGCTTTGTTAATATGACAGGCTGTATTTTGTTTATTATTTATGGTTTTCTAATGCCAACTTTAAGGATTGGTTTGCCTATTATTATTGCAAACACAGCCATTTTTTTAGTGAATTTATATTATTTGTTACAGAAAGAGAAGTCAAAATGATTAATCACTATTTTTACAGTCCATAATTATAGAGGTGTAAGGTATGCGAAAGTACGATTCATCTATAACCGAATGGATTTTAGAGAAATAATTACTAGCTAACTGCTCATATTCTGTTTGGGTTCTTATATATTGACCTCTGTCTTTTTTTAAGAAGTAAACTGCGATTTTGTTTTGATTGGGAATGTAGCATCCATCAAATGAAATAAATCTTCCTCTAGGTTTTAGGGCTTTATAGGCTATGTTAAAAAGTTTTAAACATTGTTCATCTGTTAAATGATGTAAGACACCAGCAGTAATAACAATATCGAAAGTATGGTTTTCTATAAGTTTTAAATCATCTACTCCTGCACATTTAAAAATACCTTTATTGCCATATTTTTTTTTGGCTTGTTCAATGTAATTCTTATCTAAGTCTATTCCGGTATAATCTACTTTGGGTAAAAAATTTAATATGTCTCCTGGCCCACACCCAATGTCTAGGATTTTTTGACCCGTTTTAATCTTAACATTGTTTTCTACAAAAAGTTTTCGAGCTCTATAACCACCAACAATTTTTTGATATGTTGTATATATTATAGGGTGTTGAAGGATTATTCTTGGGTCGAAATTGAAAGACAAACTAATTTTGATTTAATAGTATCAAAATTAATAGAATAACCATTAAATATGTTTTTATATTTGATTTTTTAAGGTATCACATACTTAATAGGTTGATTAAAAATGAAAAAGAAACTTCTTTATCTACAAAAATACAGTGCCTCGATTACAGTTTTCGTTGTGATACTCATACAATTTTTATTGATTTTTCAAGGTTTCGATGTCTGTGATGATGGGTTTGTGTTAACTTTTTATCAACAGATTTTTCAAAACCCTGAAAGTGTTGAATACAATTTTTTGTATTGGTTCTCAGGTTTTGTTGGAGGGTTATGGTATCAGTTGTATGAGGGTGGTGGTATATTGTGGTTTAGGCTACTTGCTATAATTATTAATACAGCCACTTTCTGTATTTCTTATAAGATTTTAAAACCTTACTTAAGAAAAGAACTTTTGTTGTCTGCTTTAATTATGGTGCTTTTTGTTAATGATTATGGTTTTTTAACTTATTATCATAATCACTTAACAGCTTTCATGGCTGTATCAATTATATATATGTTGAATAAATCGGTCACGGAAAATAGTTTTCGATTATATGTTTTGTCAGGAATATTATTGAGTGTAAATGTTTTTACCAGAATTCCCAATTTAGTACTTTTTTCATTAGTTTTAGTTATTCCTTATTCTTTGTATTTAAAACAGCAGTCAATTATAAAGTCTATAAAGCCGATTATTTATATTGGGACTGGATCAATAGTTGGTTTGTTAATGATTTTTCTTTTGCTAAGCTATCTTGGGCAAATAGATATTATGAGAAATGCCTTATTTACTATTAATGATTTAGGCAATACAGAAAATAGTTCTCATAATTTTAAGTCTATTATGTTAGCTCCTTATTTTAATTTTATTTCTATAGCTATTGAAACAATCAAGTTGTCTTTAATAATTCTAATGCTTTATTTTTTAAAGCGATTTTTACCCAAAAATAAGATCGGCATATTTGTTTTTTTTGTAGTTACTATTCTGTTTTTAATTTTTTGGTTTAATACAAAGAATATCTACCCTGTCTACAGTATTTGTTTAATAGGTAGTGTGGTTATGTTACTTGTAAAGAAGACTAAATATGAAATTAAAATTATCAGTTTTTTATCTTTATCAACATTATTAACAATTTACCTTGGTACAGGTGGTGGAATTAAAAATGCTGGTTTTATGGGTATTTGGATTGGATTGCCTCTGTTTTTTTATTTTGTGAGTCGTTTTAATTGGATTGTACAAGACTTTAAGTTTATAAATAAAAAGTTAAAGTTACAGATACATCAAAAAACCATACAAATATTTTTATGGTCGGTCATAATAGCATTTATTTTACTTAAGGGCTACAATATATCTCAAGAAGCATATTTTGACAATGGTAATAGATTTAAAAAAACACACACCATAAATAACTCTTTGGCTAAAGGGATTTATACAACTGAAAGACGAGCAAAGATTATAAATGAACTGTTACATAATTTAGAAAATATAGTACAACCAAATGATTATTTATTGGTATATGATAAAATGCCAATGATTCATTTTTTAACAAAGACCAAACCTTATATGTATAATCCATGGGTGTGGATATATGATTATAATTCATTTAAAAAAAAGCTTCAAAAGGCTGAAACAGAAATACAAAGTTTACCTATTGTAGTTCAACAAAAGTTTGAAACTATTTATGAATTTTCCGAGCCTATTAAAGATTACATGGCAACTGATAAAGAAAATAGCAATTTTCATAGCAATGAGCGCAACGCACTAATAAATGATTTTTTAAGAAGAAATAAGTATAAAATTATTTGGAGTAACGAATACTTTAATATTTACTCACCTAATAATTAAGAATTTTCAATTTATTATTTAGTTTATATTAGTGTTGTATTTAATTAAGAAATGATGTTAGAAAATGATATTTCAATTGTAGTTCCGGTTTACAATGAGGTAGATAATCTTTCAGAGTTTTATGAAAGGTTAACTAAAACATTAGATCAAATCTCTAAAAAATATCAAATCATTTTTATAAATGATGGTAGTGTTGATGCATCATTGGACAAAATCATAGCCTTTACCAAGGATAGTGATAAAGTATTTTACCTGAATTTAAGTAGAAATTTTGGTCATCAAATCGCTGTATCTGCTGGTTTAGAATATTGTAATGCTGATTGTACAGTTATAATTGATTCTGATTTACAAGATCCGCCAGAGTTAATTGCCGAGTTGTATCAAAAATATAACGAAGGTTTTGATGTGGTTTATGCTAAGCGAATGAAGAGAGATGGTGATACATTTTTAAAAAAAATTACAGCCAAATTGTACTATAGACTTTTGAGGCATTGGGTTTCTTTCGAAATTCCTTTAGATACAGGTGATTACAGATTAATATCGAAAAAGTTGTTGATGCCATTAACTTAATGCCTGAAAATAACAAGTTCCTAAGAGCTCAAATAGCATGGTTAGGTTTTAAGCAAGCACATGTGTTGTTTGATAGAGAAACTAGAAAGCACGGTAAGAGCAATTATTCTTATGGTAAAATGTTCCGTTTGGCGTTTGATGGAATAACTGGTTTCTCCGATAAGCCTTTATTGTTTGTTAGTCGTTTAGGTTTAATCATTTCTTTATTTTCATTTTTATTGATTATGTATGCAGTTTTTTCCCATTTCGTATTAAAGGAGACTATAACAGGATGGACATCTCTCATCATTGCGATTGCTTTTATTGGTGGTATACAGCTACTGTCAATAGGAGTCATAGGTGAATACATAGGTAGAATTAGTTCAAATGTAAAAAACCGTCCACTTTATATTTTAGAGTCAACTAACATGAATTCAAAAAAAACTAAAAGTTAGTTAGATGAAATATTAGGCGACAGATGATTGAATAAAATAGGCTTATTTTTGATAGATGCAAAACTTCAAGGTTTTACAATATAAACCATCTTATAAAAAGGATTGGGATACGTTTACTCTAAAGAGTAACCAACAAACATTTCTGTTTCTTAGGGATTTTATGGACTATCATAGCGATAGGTTTCAAGACTATTCCTTATTGCTATATAAGGATGATGAATTAATAGCGTTGTTGCCAGCAAATAAAGTTGGAGATGCTGTATATTCTCATCAAGGTTTAACCTATGGTGGCTTAATATACAAATCAACTTTACAGAGTCAAGAATTTATTGGTATTTTAAAAACAGTTTTAGAATATCTTTCAGAAAATGGAATTAAAAGTCTCCTAATAAAAGAGTTGCCTTTTGTTTTCTTGGATAACCAGACCAATAACCCGTTAGCTTATTTGTGTTTTAAACTTAATGCACAACTGCAACGCATGGATATGCATTCTACATTAGAGCTAAAATTCAAAAGTTATAATAAAAGCAGAAAAAATGGCTATAAGAGAGGTTTGAAAAATAACCTCATTGTTAAAGAAGTTGATGATTTTGAAGACTTTTGGAATACAATTTTAATACCAAATCTTGATAATAAACACGATGTAAAACCAGTTCATAGCCTAGAAGAAATTCAACTTTTAAAATCTAGATTTCCAAATAAAATCAGACAGTTTAACGTTTACCATAACAACATCATTGTAGCAGGAACAACAATTTTTGAAACAAAGCATGTGGCACATAGCCAGTATATTTCTGGTAATAGAGATAAAAATACTTTAGGCAGCTTAGATTTTTTACATCATTACCTTTTGGAAGATATTTTTGGTGATAAAACCTATTTTAATTTTGGAATTTCTAATGAGAATAACGGACAACATGTTAATGAAGGCTTACAGTATTGGAAAGAAGGTTTTGGCGCGCGATCTATCACACAAGGATTTTACATGATTGATACGGCTAACCATAAACTCTTAGAGGATTTCTACCTATGATTCCCTTTTTAGATCTACATAAAATAAACAATAGATTTCGAGAAGAACTCGAGGCCTCATTTGCTAAGTCGTTAGAAACTTCATATTACATTCTTGGGCCTAACGTTAAGACCTTTGAAACTGAATTTGCCAACTATTGTGGCACAGACTATTGTATTGGTACTGCAAATGGTTTAGACGCACTGACACTTATTTTAAAAGGGTATATAGAACTTGGAAGACTTAAAAAAGGAGACAAGGTTATTGTACCTGCCAACACTTACATTGCAACTATCCTGTCTGTTTTACATGCTGAACTAGAACCTGTTTTGGTAGAGCCTAATCCAAAAACATATAATATTTCTACAGAAGAGGTTAAAATGAAATTGAATAAAGATATTAAAGCTATTCTTGTAGTACATCTTTATGGGCAATTAGCAGAAATGGAACGACTAAAATCCATCGCAGATGAGCATAATTTATTACTTTTAGAAGATGCCGCACAAGCACATGGTGCTGTTTCAACTCATAATACAAAAGCCGGAAATTTAGGTCATGCCGCAGCATTTAGCTATTATCCAAGTAAAAATTTGGGTGCCTTAGGGGATGGAGGTGCAGTAACAACTAATAATAAAGAATTGTTTGAAACAGTTTTATTGTTAAGAAATTATGGTAGTAAGGTAAAATATGAAAATGAAATCATAGGTTATAACAGTAGATTAGATGATTTACAAGCTGCTTTTCTGAGTATTAAGTTAAAATATTTAGATTCCGACAATAGGAGAAGAAGAGATATAGCTAGATATTATCTTGAAGGGATAAGAAATTCCAAAATAGTTTTACCTTTTTATGATGGTTCAGATAATCATGTATTTCACACATTTGTTGTTGAGGTAGATGATAGAGAAGATTTTGTGAATCATTTAAATAAAAATAAGGTTGGATGGTTAATACACTATCCAATTCCACCTCATAAACAAAAGGCTTTGCAAAGATTTTCATATTTAAAGTTGCCTATAACTGAACAAATTCATAAAAGAATTATAAGTTTGCCAATAAGTCCTGTATTAACAGACCAAGAAGTTAATACTGTGATAGAGGTAATAAATGCTTATTAATTGAAAAAGTTTTTTCACTATATAAATAATGAAGTTTTAGTAAAAGCCGCAAGTCTTAATACTGCAAATATTAGTATTAAGATCCTTGCAGGAATTCTAATATCAAAGTTTATAGCCGTATTTATTGGACCTGAAGGTATGTCGCTTGTAGGAAATTTAAGAAACTTTCTTAGCACTATACAATCTATATCAATAGCTGGTCTTTACAATGGTTTTGTTAAGCTTATAAGCAAACACAAAAACGATTTGGTAAAGTTGACCAATACACTATCCACAGTATTCTATTTTGGGTTTTTCGCATCATTAATATTGGCATTTTTATGCTATTACAATGCTGAATTTATTAACGGATTAATTTTTTTTAATAATAACTATGTCTATGTTATAAGAACGATGGCAATAGTGCTTCCGTTTTATTCACTAAACATGTACGTATTTGCCATAATGAATGGCTTCTCTAAGTACAGGATTTTATTGGTTATTAATATAACAGGTCAAATTTTAGGTTTGCTTGTTACACTTCTTTTAATAAAACAAGAAAACATTGACGGTGCATTAATTGCAGTTGTTATTACGCCAGCCCTCAATCTTCTTATAACCATAGTAGGAATAGCCTTTAGGAAGAACTTAATGTCAATTATAAAAATTACTGATATTCAGATTTCTGTACTCAGAAATTTGAGTCCTAATATGATTATGGCATTGGTTTCTTCAATAGCATTGCCAATAGTGTATATTATTATTAGAAATTACCTTATTTCTGAAATAGGAATAAAAGAAGCTGGCTATTGGACAGCAGTAACAAGAGTTTCGAACTATTACCTTATGTTTATAAATTCATTAATGGCACTATATATTCTACCTCGATTTGCAGAGTTGAAATCTCAAAGTGAGTTTAGAAAAGAAGTCTTTAGTTTTTATAAAACAGTCCTTCCAATTTTTGCATTAATATTGGGTGTCATTTATCTAAGTAGAAGCCTTTTGGTTAACTTATTATTTACTGAAGAGTTTAGGCCAATAGAAGATTTAATGGGTTACCAAATTCTAGGTGATTTTATGCGTGTAATGTCTATGGTTATTGCTTATAAGTTTTTGGCTAAAAAGATGTTTACGCATTTTATAATTATAGAAGTATTCTTATTCGTCATAATGTATTTTTCAAGCATCTATCTTATTGATGCTTTTGGATTAAAAGGTGCTGTGATGGGACATTGTCTAAGCTATTTGATGCATTTTGGCATAGTGTTGCTTATTTTTGGCAGTTCCTTATTTGGTGTTATAAATGATGACGGCATAGATGATTTTTAAAAGGCGTTAAGCATGAAAATTCCTAGATTTATTAGAGATAATATTGTGCTTAAAATTACATCGCTTAATGCTGTTGTAATTACGATAAGGCTTGTTATTTCTGGTTTTACCCAATGGTTATTATCTACGACTTTTGGTGAAACAGGGATAGCCAGAATAGGGCAGGTTAGAAATATCATGGGAATGCTAACCAGTATTTCATCTCTAGGAATTTTTAATGGTATTGTAAAATATGTCGCTGAACATAAAAATAACAAGCAAGAATTAAATAAGCTCTTTTCTACAACTACGGTTTTTGTTCTTGTAGGTTCTTTGATTTCAGGAACTGTTCTCTTTTTTGGAGCTGCTTATTTTTCAAGTATTTTATTTAAGTCAAATGATTTTGCTTATGTATTTAAAGCCATTGCATTTTTAGTGCCTTTCATAGCTATAAACAGAGCTTTAAATGGAATTGTAAATGGCTTATCGGAATATAAAAATTATGCCAGAATAGAATTGATAAGCTACCTATTGTCAGCAATGCTTTTTGTTGTAGCGTTATACAATACCAATTTAGAAGCAGCAATATTAGCTATAGCCGTAGCACCAGTCATTCAACTAGGAGTTATCATAGTTGTATTTGGGAAAGTTGTAAAACGTTATGTAGACTTTAAGAAGTTAAGGTTGGGCTTAGATTACAAGAATAGTTTATTAGCTTTTACCTTAATGTCATTTGTTTCTACATTTCTGCTCAATTATATCGAATTAAGTATCATAGGCCTTATAGAGAATGAGATAAATATTAATGAGGCAGGTTATTGGACTGCAGTAACCTTTATATCAAAAAACTATATGGTTTTTGCTTCAGGTTTATTTACGCTTTATGTTATTCCTCGATTTGCAAATATTTATACCAAAGAAGCATTTAAAAGCGAAGTTTTTAATATTTACAAAACGATCTTACCAATTTTTGGTTTGGGTATGTTTTTGGTCTATCTCTTACGGTATGTTATTATAGATATTATATACCCAGATTTTAAGGGTATGGAGCCTTTGTTTAAATGGCAATTGTTAGGTGATTTTGTAAGGCTGTGTAGTTTAATTATTGCGCATCAATTTTTAGCAAAACGAATGGTGAAAAGCTTTGTAATTACTGAGGTTATCTCTCTTGTTTTATTTTATGTACTTACCATTTTATTTATAAACTATTTTAGTACTGAAGGTGTAGTAATAGCGCATTTAGTCAGGTACATTATATATTTTGTAGTAGTGTCAGTAGTAATAGTATATTCTTTTAAGAATACATCAGAGCAAGGCAATAAATCATAAAGAATCAATTATTATCCTGAGTCCATGTACTTAAATATTTTTCAGCAGATGTAATGTAGTTGTGGTGTTTTTCAATAAATTTTCTTGCATTAATTGATATTTCAATAATTTTTTCAGGATTATTTATTAACCATTCTAATTTATTGGCAATAGCTTTTCCATCTGGTAGAGCGTTAATGGCAATTTTATCTTCTTCCAAATTATAATACTCTAACCATTCTTTTTCAGCACCTGTAAACACAACTTTTCCTTTGGCCATAGCCTCCAAAGCGTTATACCCTTGGTCGTATGCATACACCTGATCTAATAAGATATGTGCCTCATCATAGCTTTCAATATATTCGCTGTAGGGTAAGCTTTTAGTGATTATAATTTTTATACGATCACTATACCTATGTTTTATTATTGACAATGCATCTTCAAAAATATCATTTCCTTTCTTGTAATAATTGTGCGAATTTATACCATGAAAAATCACAATTTTGTCATCTATGGTAGGCTTCTTAAATTTTAATATGTCAGTATTTATTGGATTTGGAATTAAACCTAGATATTTAGGATGATTCTTTAATGGTAAATGATAATCTATGTCTGATGCAATAACTCCATTAATTTTTTTGTAGATGTTTTTGTGGAGTTTTATAAACTCTGAAGTTAAAAACTTTAATCCATAGGGTTCAATGAAAGTTTTATCTTTTCCGCTTTTATGTGGTGTTAAAAGCGAATATTTAAAATTATCTTCATTTGCATAAGCTATACTAATATAATCAGCACCACAAGACAATAAATAGGTTCTCTTATTCCATGAAGAAATAGAATTGAAAATATCATTTTCAACTTTAGGAGTACAGCCGAAGGAAGCTTCGTTTATAAATTGAACAACATCAAAACCACTGAGTATAGATTGTAATTCTAAGATTTGCCTTTTTACATTTTTAGATTCGAGATCAAAACTAAATAAACGATAAATAAGGTTCTTTACTTTTTGTTTAATGCCCTTTTGGTATTTTTTTTTAATAAGTATATCTACATTATATGCCTTAAAACTATCAAAAGATGCGACTATAGTGACGTCATGGCCTAGTTTTTCTAAACCCTCTTTTAAAGAGTTGTGAAGCCTGCTATATTCACCAACAAGTAAAATCTTCATTTATATCGTTACATTTGCTTTTCAAATATAATTGTTAATGATTAAAACCAACGCCAAAAAGATATGTATTGTAGTTACTTCTTTGGGAGGTGGTGGTGCAGAACGATCCTCAGCGACTTTGTCTGAAATTTTGTTTGATTTGGGCTATAATGTTCATATCGTTTCTGTATTAGATGATATTCAATATCCTTACAAGGGAAGACTTTTAAATTTAGGTGAGTTAAAAGCTAAAAATGATTCAATAATTGGAAGATATAAAAGGCTAAAGATCTTTAAAAATTATTTAAAAAAGCACAATTTTGATTACATAATTGATAACAGAACTAGAATAGGATTTTGGAAAGAACTTGTTATTTCTAGATGGGTTTATAAACCTAAAAAGGTCATATACTGCGTAAGAAGTTACAATACCAATTTATATATAAACCCTAATAAATTTCTAGGTAAAATTTTATATAGTTCAGCATACAAGATTGTAACGGTAGCATTGGCTATAAAGGAAAAGTTAGAAAAAGACTATAATTTTAATAATCTTTCAACAATTTATAATCCTATTGATTTAAAACTAGATAAAACAAAAAACGAAAATTTATGTGGTAAATATATTTTGTTTTTTGGACGTTTAGATGATGACGTTAAAAATATTAGTTTGCTATTAGAGGCATATTCAGAATCAATTTTGCCTAGACATAATGTTAAACTAAAAATTTTGGGGGATGGTGAAGATAAATCTAAGCTCACAGAAAAGATTATAGATTTAAATCTTAAAGAAAATGTAGAATTTTTGGGGTTTAAATCAAATCCTTATGATGTAGTGAAGACAGCACAGTTTACAGTATTAACTAGTAGGTATGAAGGCTTTCCGAGAGCTTTAATAGAATCTTTGGCTTTGGGTGTGCCTGTTGTATCGGTAGATTGTAAATCTGGGCCTAGCGAGATTGTTGTAAATGAAAGGAATGGACTTTTAGTAGAAAATTATAACATGCAGGCTTTAGCAAAGGCTATGAATAGAATGGTATTGGATGAGGATTTTTATTTACATTGCAGATTTAATGCTAAGGATAGTGTAGCAAAATTGTCAAAAGAAGAAGTAGGTAAAAAATGGCAGTCTCTATTAAAATAAGAGCTTATTATTAGATGAAAACCGATAGCGAAATTAGACTTATAGAAATCCCTAAAGTACATGATAAACGTGGCTCCTTGGCAGTAATAGAGAAAGATGTGCTTCCATTTGAAATAAAACGAGTCTATTATTTATTTGATGTACCAAGTGACAGTTTTAGAGGTGGTCATGCCCATAAAGAGCAAGAATCAGTCATAATTGCACTTAGTGGGAGCTTTGAAGTTGTTATAGATAATGGCAAAATGCGAAAAAAAATAATGTTAAATAAACCTACGCAAGGACTTTACATACCTACTAATATTTGGAGAGAGATAGATAACTTTTCTTCTGGAGCTGTATGCTTAGTCTTAGCGTCTACAAACTATAATGAAGCAGAATATATAAGAGATTATGATCAGTTTAAAAATCAGGTTAAAGGATAGTATAGTTTTTCTCCTTTAAGAGATTTAATCCTAAGCAAAAATCTAATAAACCATCTAGGAGAATTTAGTATTATATTCTGACTTAAACGCAAGTTATTTGGATTTATATGGCTCTTATAGTACCTAAAACTTTCCTTGTCTCTTTCTAATTTACTAAGTATGGCCATAGGAAATCTATTTCTATCAAGATAAATTTTTAGATGTTCATCATGTTGTTCTTCTTTTAAGTACTTATTGTATTTGGGTTTGTTTTTTACGCTAAATATAGTATTGCTTATACTCTCGGGAACATAATTGTAGTAAGCTAAAATCTTATTTATAAATACAATACTATAATTTATGCCTATTCTAATCCAAAAATCGGTATCCTCCCCTGATTCAATAGCATTATCAAAATAACCGGTTTTTTCTATAATGCTTTTTTTGAACACTATACTAGAACTTGTGAGAATTGTATGATTTAAGCTAGACTCAAAATAGTTTCTTACTTCACAAAATTTATTTTGCTTAAAACTATATATAGCTGGAACAATTTTGTTTTTATACTTATGTGCTATAGCTGTTGCAAAAACTGAATATTCAGGATAATCTTGTAGGGCAACTTTTATGGTTTGTAAATAATTATTTTCCCATAAATCGTCACCATCTAATAAAGCAATAAAAGAATTGCTTGCCGCTTTAATACCAGTATTTCTACATTGAGATGCTCCTTGATTTTTGGTAGTAATAATCTTTATTCTTTCGTCTTCAAAACTTTTAATAATATCTAAACTTTGGTCAGTAGAGCCGTCGTTAACGATAATAAGTTCAAAATCCTTAAATGATTGCTGTAGTACACTTTCAATTGTAGCTTTTATGTACTTTTCTTTGTTAAAGACAGATATAATTACCGAAAAGGAAGCACTCATTTTTTAGAATTTAGATGACAATAATAACACAAACGGTATAGGTCAAAAATAAATAATGAAGGTTTGCCACTTAATAAGTTTTTTTCAAATCTAGATTTAAGCAACTTGAACAATTTAGAAAAAATAAAATCTAATCTTATTTTTTTTAACGTGCTATATGTGTGAGATATACGTGTATATTTAGGCTCTATAAGTCCGTTTTTTATAAACAGATTTATAGCCTCAACAGACTCTAGGGATTTTTTAATAAAAGTCTTACTGTCTTCAATACCAAGATGGTAAGTTGGATTATTAATGTGCTTTACAGGTATTCTGTGTTGCATTAAATTATAAGAAAATAAAGTGTCTTCATGTCTAAAATTAGGTATGTCTTCATTGAATTTTACGATATTAAAAATACTCTTATGTATTAAAAAATTTAATGTCAAAAAACTCAGATATACATTTTTATTTCGTTCACTATGATGTAGTGCTTCTCGTTTTTTGCCATAGTGCCAACGTAAGCTTTTTTGTTCAGTGTTTTTAATTTCGGGATACAAAATTCCACCATATATAACACAGGGTTCTTGCGCAATGGTTTTGATGTAGTTTGATATAAAATTATCCTTGATAGGCATTACATCAGCATCTAAAAATAATAACCAATCGTACTTAGCGTTTTGAGAAAGCATGTTTCTAATAGCACTTCTGCCAATATTTTTAGAAAGTACTTTGAAATCACAATGTTCTAAAGTTGTTAAAGTTTTGTTTTGTTCTACTATATTTTTATCGGTAGAGCAATCATCATAAATTAAAATTTCAAATTCAGAATTAAGATGAGATTTACATTGTTTATGAATGTTTTCGACTAAAGAAACGACATTATAATTATATGTGGGTATTAGTACTGAAATCATTCAAGTATTATTTTTTTGCAATGATTAATGTTTCTTCTTTGTATCCAAAATAAGCATTGCTTTTGTAATTGTTTATTTCTGTAGAAAAACCTACTTTATTTAATCTACTTTCCAAACCTTTCACGGAGTAAATTCTAACATGGTCTTTTTGACCAAAAGCCTTTTCTCGGTCAGCAGGATTTGTGATGGAACTATCTTCATAAATTTCACCGTCTTTAAATGGAGTTTGGATATAACATGAACCGCTTGGTTTTAAAACTCTATAAAGTTCAGATATGGCTTTCATGTCATCTTCAATATGCTCTAAAACATGATAACAAATTATGACATCAAAAAAATTGTCGTCTATTGGAATGGCTGTAATGTCATAACAATAATCAGCTGTAAATTCATGTTCAAAATCGGTACTGAAATATTCTATATCTAAATTTTTAAATTTACTGTAAAGTATTTTATTTGGTGAAAAATGTAGAACATTTCCGTTTAAAACCTTGCCATTTTTTAAAGTGTCGTATAATCTTCTAGTTCTACTTCTGCAACCACAGTTAGGGCATAATAAATCCTTGTCATAGATAATTACAAACTGGTTTAGCTTTTTGCCACAGATATTGCATAGGTGATTATTTCCACTATACTTTATGCTTATTATTCGTCTGAATAAAGATTCGTTTTTTTTTAGTACGCTTTTGGGAATAATAAATTTAGCAATTCTTTTTAAGCTATTATACATGCCTAACTTTTTCTCTGTACCACCTCAAAAACCTTATTCTCGTCACATTTTAGTGTCTTGCTTGGATATTTTAAAAGCAAAGCGTAATCGTGGGTAGCCATCAAAATTGTATTGCCATTTTTATTGATGTCTTGGAGTACCTCCATCACCTCAATGCTGGTTTGAGGATCTAAATTACCGGTTGGCTCATCGGCTAATATCAATTCAGGATCGTTAAGTAGTGCTCTTGCAATAGCTATACGTTGTTGTTCTCCACCAGAAAGTTCATGCGGAAATTTAAAGCCTTTGGTTTTCATGGCCACTTTGTCCAAAACTTTATCGATACGCTCTTTAATTTTATCTTTGTCTTTCCAGCCTGTAGCCTTTAAAACAAATTCAAGATTACCATTAATAGTTCTGTCAGGTAATAGCTTAAAATCCTGAAAAACAATTCCCAGTTTTCGTCTTAAAAAAGGAATATCTCGCTCTTTCATGGTTCTGAGGTTAAAATCTACTATAGTGCCTTCACCTTCAGTTAATTCCAAATCACCATAAAGCGTTTTCATAAAGCTACTTTTTCCACTTCCTGTTTTACCTATGAGATATACAAAATCACCCTTTTGCATTTCAACATTTACATCTGTCAAGACCATATTGCCACCTTGATATATTGTTGCATTTTTAAGTTGTAAAACAGTTTCTGACATATTTCTTATTATATTTTTAGCATCTGTAAATGTATGGCGTAAAATTTCAATTCCCAAATGCGATTTATAGCTTGGCATAGTAATTGAAAACCCAAAATTATGAGACAATTTATTAAATACTTATTCCTTTTTTTTGTAACTATTTCTTCTGCTCAGAGAGAGTTTCATGTCTTCCCGATAGATGGTAATCAAATTAAAGGATCAATAAGTGGTGACGGTAGCATCGATAATCCTTGGGACTTGGAAACCGCGTTATCTCAATCTTCAGAACGTGTTAATGGTGGTGATATTATTTGGTTACATAAAGGAATATACGATGGAAACTATGAGAGTACCATAAAGTCTACCATAGAAGGAAAATATATCACTGTTTCTGCATACAAAGACCATAAAGTTATAATTAATGGCAATGTTGCTGATAACAAACCTTATGTGCTAGAGGTAAGTGGGGATAGGGTTGTCTTTAAAAATATAGAGGTAACATATTTAGGTAATTTTCCGCGTCAAAAGTCGAATAAAAGCTTTAGAGCAGTAACAGGAATAAACCATATAGTTGGTGAGGATTGCAAATTTCAAAATATAGTTATTCATAATATTCCAGGGTCAGGCATAGGTTCATGGAAAGCTACTGGAGGAACAGTTATTGAAGATTGTATCATCTATAATAACGGTTATCTAGGAGATCGAGGTCAGGGTGTTGGTATTTATGTGCAGAATGAAAGTGAAAAATATAGGATAATTAAGAATAACATCATTTTTAATAATTATTACAAAGGAGTCGAAATATGGTCTGCTACCACTGGTACTAATAGAGAGTTTGTTAAAAATGTGATTTTTACCGATAATGTTGTTTTTAATAACGGCTCGCCTTCTGGAAAGCCTTGGGCCAACCTAATAATAGCCTCTGGTGATGCCAAAGGTGTAAATATTGCTAAAAATATCAATGTGCTAAATAATGTGTTTTACCATAATACCGACTTTAATGATTATAAAAATTTTGGATACGGAAATTCAATTACACTAGGATATACTCCAAAAGCTCTTGTGGAAAATATTTCATTATTAGACAATATCATTATAGGGAGAAATAATGCTTTAAACCTTATGCATATTAGGTCTGCTGAGTTTAGAAACAACCTTGTCTATTCTGGCTATGTTCATTTTGATAAGTCTAGCCTCACGGCCTTAGAAACTGGAAATCTGAACTTTAACAACAATAAATTTTATACCCGTAAGTTGAACGGATTCAGAATTTTAAATCATAAAGATTATAATTTATCTCAATGGCAAAATACCTTTAATGTTGATAAAAATAGTGAATGGAAACAACTCAAATATTTTGACATCAACCCTGTTCTAAAGATTCAAAAATTAAGCTCAATTCCAAATCAGTTTAACCTTGCATTATTGGAAAAAAATGGAAATGATGTAACTGTAGATTTTAGTAATTACAATATTAAAAAGGGAACATCGTATAAAATCTATGATTTGGAAAATAGAAATACAGTTGTAAAATCTGGTACAATCTCTAATGATAAGAAAATCATTTTTCCAATGAATTTAAAAGCTTTTGAAAAACCATTGCATAATAATATTGCCACAAAATCGTATGAGAATTTTGGTGTTTACAGAATTGTATTTGAAGAGGATGCCAAAAAGCAGAATATTTTTAAGCGATTCTTTGGATGGTTATTTTAACATTTCATAAGCCAGTTTATAATTATACATGTTTTCTATCGTTATACATTTTGTATTCAAGTATATTTGAATAGTGATAATTTATCATCAATACGTATTAATCAAAAAACGACTCTAATGCTACTTTTAAAAAGACAATTTCTTATCGTTTTTCTTACATTTTCAATGCTGGGATTTGCACAAAAATCTGCAGTATATACCAGTGAGTTAAAAGATTATCAAAAAGCATTAACGCTATACAACAATAAACAGTACAAGGCTGCGCAATCACTCTTTGATGATATTAAGTACAATACGGATGATGCTGTTTTAAAGTCCGACTGTTCGTACTATATTGCCAATTGTGCCGTACGATTAAATCAGCGAAATGCAGATGATTTAATAGAAAAATTTGTTGAAGAATATCCAACAAGTACCAAGCGAAATACGGCTTTTTTGGATGTAGCGGATTATTATTTTGAGAACTCTCAATATGCCTACGCACGTAAATGGTACCAAAAAGTAGATGAGTCTAGTATAGCGCATACTGAGCGCGACCGTTTTAATTTTAATTATGGTTACACACTGTATTCTACAAACAGTAAAAAAGAAGCAACTAAATACCTAAACCGTGTTGCAAATTCAAAAGAGTACGGTTCACAAGCTAAGTACTACATTGGTTACATGGCTTACGAAGGTGATGATTACGATACGGCTAATGAGTATTTTGATCAGGTTAGCGATAATGAAAAATACAAGGAAAAACTGTCCTACTATCAAGCGGATTTAAACTTCAAGTTAGGAAAGTTTGAAAAAGCTGTAGAATTGGCCTTAGAGCAATTGCCAAGTAGTAGAGGTGTTGAAAAATCTGAACTCTCTAAAATCATAGGTGAAAGTTATTTTAACCTCGAAAGATATATAGAAGCTATTCCGTACCTTCAAGATTATGAAGGCAAAAAAGGAAAGTGGAGTAATACAGATTATTACCAGTTAGGTTACGCATATTACAAGCAAAACAATTTTGAAAAAGCCATTTCAGAGTTCAATAAAATTATTGATGGTAATAATTCCGTAGCACAAAACGCTTACTATCATTTGGGAGAAAGCTATATCAATTTAGGTAAAAAGCAAGAGGCATTAAACGCCTTTAGAAATGCATCTGAGATGGATTACGATTTAAAAATCCAAGAAGATGCTTGGCTAAACTATGCTAAGATTAGTTATGAAATAGGTAACCCTTACCAATCTGTGCCACAAGTGTTAGCAGGTTATTTAGATAAATATCCAAATACTAGCTATAGGGAAGAGGTTGAAACCTTGTTGATTGATTCTTATATCACTTCAAAAAACTACAAAGAAGCCTTAGAGTTATTAAAAGGTAAAAACAGTTTCGAAAACAAAGTAGCATATCAAAAAGTAGCTTTTTTTAGAGGAATAGAACTCTATAATGAAACTAAGTATAGCGAAGCTTTAGAGTTATTTAATAGCTCATTGAAAGAACCAAGAGATCCAGTTTTTGTGGCTAAAGCTACCTTCTGGAAAGCTGAAACCGAATACAACCTTACCAATTATAATGATGCCTTAATTGGGTTTAAGCAATTTACTGGTATGTCAGAAGCTTCAAGTTTACCAGAGAATGATAATTTGGATTATAACTTGGCCTATACCTATTTCAAGTTAAAAGACTATACCAACGCATCAAAATATTTTCAAAAATTTATTGATAAAAATTCTAGCGATAGACCACGAAGAAACGATGCTTATTTAAGATTAGCAGATGGCTATTTCGTGTCTAGTAAATACCAAAATGCCATTAGTGCTTACGATAAAGCTATTCAGATTAATGAAATTGAAACAGACTATGCAGCGTTTCAAAAGGCGATGAGCAATGGCTATTTAGGCAAAAGCTCAACTAAAATTTCAGAACTAAATTCGTTTATCGAAGCATATCCTAAATCAGCATTACGAGATGATGCCATGTACGAGTTGGCAAATTCTTATGTAAAATCTAACGAGACCGATAAGGCTATGCAGATGTATGACCGATTAAATTCAGAATACAAGCGAGGGGCTTTCACTTCAAAAGCTTTATTGCGTCAAGGTTTGGTGTATTACAATGCCAATGATAATGAACGAGCATTAACCAAGTTTAAAAAAGTAGCATCCGATTTCCCAGGTTCTGGTGAAGCGGTTCAAGCGGTTTCTACAGCACGCTTAATTTATATCGATTTAGGTCGGGTAGATGAGTATGCAGCTTGGGTAAAGTCTTTGGATTATGTTGAAGTATCTGATGTAGAATTGGACAACACTATGTATTTGGCTGCGGAAAAGCCATATTTAGAAAACGATACTGATAATGCTATTCGTCAGTTTAATAAATATTTAAATCAGTTCCCTAATGGTATCCATGCGTTAAAGTCGCATTTCTATTTGGCTCAATTATACTATAAGAAAGATTTGTTGGAAACTGCTCAACCTCATTACAAATATGTGGTGGACGCTTCAAAGAGTGAATACACAGAGCAAGCTACAGTGAAGCTTTGTGAGATTTACTTGAAGAATTCTGACTGGTCAAAAGCAATTCCAGTTTTAAAAACTTTGGAAGTTGAAGCAGACTATCCTCAAAATGTATTATATGCACAGTCTAATTTAATGAATGCATACTACCAAACTGAAGATTATGCATCTGCTGAAAATTATGCCGAAAAAGTATTGGCCAATTCTAACTTAGATACAAAAGTGAAGAGTGATGCTAAAATAATTATAGCACGTTCTGCGATAAAAACAGGAAACGAGGATAAGGCAAAAACAGCCTATGCAGATGTGGAAAAAATAGCTACAGGAAGCGTTGCAGCAGAAGCTCTATACTACAATGCGTATTTTAAAAATAAGGAAGGTAAGTATGAAGCATCAAACACAACGATTCAAAAATTGACTAAGGATTATAGCAGTTATAAGTATTACAGTGCCAAGGGTCTAGTGGTTATGGCAAAGAACTTTTATGCGCTAGATGATGCCTTTCAAGCAAACTATATTTTGGAAAGTGTGATTTCTAATTTTCAAGAGTTTGATGATGTGGTACAAGAAGCACAGCAAGAACTTAACAAGATTAAAACCAAAGAGGCTAAAACAAATTCATCAATCGAAACCGACGATAATTAAAAAGAAAACACTTCGACTGCGCTCAGTGTGACGGTTCGAAGTTAAATCGTTGTCAGGCTGAGCGCAGTCGAAGCCAGTTAAATCAAAACATTAAACATGAAAATCAAGTTTTTAATTTTTATAACCACCATATCAAGCAGTTTATCAATAGTAGCTCAAGAACGAGCAAAAGATACTATTGATGACCAAGTGGTAAATGTGGTAACACCATACAAACCTACAATTTCAGATGCCTTTAAAATTAAGGATACACCAAAGTTGCAAGACTCTAACTTGGTAAAGAAAAAAGACGTGAAGTACAATATTTTTTCTATTCCTGTGGCTTCTACCTTTACACCAGCAAAAGGTAAGGCAGCTAATGTTGATAAGGTAAAAATGGTTAAATTATACGATAACTATGCGTTTCTGGGAGTGGGAACATATACAACAGTTTTGGGAGAAGTGTATCTTAACCATGAGGTAAGTAATACCGAAAATGTAGGTGGTTATTTTAGTCATCACTCATCACAAGGGGGTATTGAAGATTTATTGTTAGACGATGATTTTTCTACTACACATCTCAATGCACATTACTCTCAAAGGCTTAGAGATTTATCTTGGAAAATTGACGGTGGTTTCGATTTAATGACCTATAACTGGTATGGTTTGCCTCAAAATTTCTTTGGACAAGCCGAAGCAGATATGATAGACCCAAGCCATACCTTTAATAGTTTTTATTTAGGTGGAAAATTGAGTTTTGACGATGCTATTATAAATGATGGTAGCGTTCGTTTTAGACGTTTTGGTGATAATCGGAATTCTGGTGAAAATAGATTTGTAGCCAAGGCCGGTTTTGATGTTCCAATACAAGGGGAAACAATAAATACAGAATTTTACATCGATTATATTAGTGGTGGTTTTGACAATAGTTTTAACTCAGTAGGTGCAATTGATTATGGTAATGTAACCTTTGGTTTATCACCTTCGTACCAACTAGTTCAGGAGGATTTAACGATAAATTTAGGTGTAAGATTAGTTTATCTTAACGACACAGAGTTTAGTGACAATAAGTTTTTTATCTATCCTAATATTGAAGCTACATACCGTTTAGTAGATGAAATTCTAATTGCTTATGGTGGTATTACAGGTGAATTGCAACAAAACTCCTACTATGATTTTGCAACCGAGAACCCATTTGTTTCTCCTACCTTATTCATTGCACCAACAGATCAACGCTATAATGGCTTCGTAGGTTTAAAAGGAAAACTGTCTAACAACGTGAGTTATAATGTTAAAGGAAACTATTATGCTGAGGAAAACAAACCGCTTTTTAAAGCGAATGATGCCAGAGGTGATGCTACTGCAGATTACCAATATGGCAACTCTTTTGGAGTTGTGTATGATGATGTAACTACCTTTTCAGTAGCAGGTGAGTTAAATATTGATGTGAATAGAAACTTCACATTAGGCTTTAAAGGAGAGTATTTTAACTACAGTATGGATAATCAGGCAGAAGCTTGGAATTTACCAAATGTGACAGGTTCCATTTTTATGGACTTACAAATATCCGAGCAATGGTACGCTGGTGCTAGTGCTATGTATGTAGGAGAACGAAAAGACCAACAAGATTTGGTTGCTACGTTGATTCCGCAAAACCCAAGTCCTGTAATAACTTTAGATAGTTATTTTGATGCTAACGCACATTTAGGATATAAGATTAATGATCAGTTATCTGTATTTGGAAAAGTGAATAACATCCTTAACCAAGATTATCAGCGTTACTTAAATTTCCCGGTACAAGGCATTCAGTTTTTAGCAGGAGCTACTTATCAGTTTGATTTCTAAAATTCCTGTGAAAAAAGGAATCTTTTTATTGTCATTCTGAACTTAATTCAGGGTCTCTTTTATTATCGAATATGAAGTATTATATTTTTATAATTTATTTATTCATTTTATTAAGTTCTTGTAAATCCAAGAAACAAGAGTTGATATATACATCCTATACATGCGAAGATGGAATAAACCAAGCGATAAGTGACGCAAAGAAAGGTCAGTATAAGTTAATTTCTTATGGATTAATAATGAAGATACAGACAGATGGATTTGTTGATTTTTATCATAATTATATGCTTAAGAACTACAATGTCATTTATGGGGAAGGAGGTTGTGTAGTTAGTGAAGATTCAAAATGCTATCGTAAAAAAATAGAAGAATTACTTTTCGAAAAGTATGGTGAGGACTTTTTTTTCAAAGCTAAATCTGAAGCAATTACTGAGTTTAGGAAGACCGAAGAGTTTATTGAAGAGATTAAACCAAAGATAGATTCTGGTAAAGTCTATTCTCAGCATAGATTACACAAAGAAGCTAATTTTATAATTGATGGGACTGAAGTTGAATTTACTCAATATTTAGGCTTTGCTAATTTTGAAAAGGATTATTTTAATTTAAAGAATTATTGTAAAATTTCTTTTATAGTTGAAAAAGATGGAGTGATTTCAAATATAAAATTTAAAAACTCAGAAACTTCAGAACCATTACATAATGAAGAATTAATGGATAAGCTTAAGTCTGTCCCTAAATGGAATGCAGGAGTATATTTAGATGAATTAGTCAGAACACGAATATATTTTGACGTTCCTATACGCCTATTCGAAACTTATCCTCGCTAAATAATCAAAATGCTCACCATCCATAACTTTTTCGCATTTAAGATCCACGGTTTGGCAAGCTGTGTTTAGTGTTTCAAAATCGAGGTAGAGCCATTTCATATGTGTTTCCTCTTCACCTTTGTAGCTAAAGAAATAATCAAGTTCACCAATATAACCACTGTTTAAGTCTAGCCAAGTACCACCATCTTCATCTTCGTACATATAAGAAATGTCAGAAGAGTCGATTAAAATTTGTCCGTTTGGTTTTAATAAAGATTTTAGATGGTTTAAGTATTTAGCAACCTGTATTATCTCCTGAAAAATACCTGTACCATTCATTAAAAGTAGAATGGTATCAAACGTATCTGTTTCTTCTAATAACGAAATGTGTTCGGCATTTTTTAGACCTCGTAATTTGCAGACTTCAATAGCGCCTTTAGAGCTGTCAATTGCTTTTACATCAAACCCTTTTTCTTGTAGCCAAAGTGCATGGTTGCCAGCACCACAACCAACATCTAAAATTTTTCCTTTGCTTAGCTGTAAAGCTTTTTGCTCTAGTTTCGGCATTTCAGAATAATTTCTAAATAAATAGGGAAGTGGTAATTCATCTGTGTCAGATATATTGGTCCAAGTGATTATGTCTTCAGAATAATTGCCATTCTGATAGTCTAATAAAGCCTTCCCAAAGATGTCTTTAGTCATAATATTTTTGTCATGCTGAACTTGATTCAGCATCTCATTCTGATTATATTTACAATATGCAAAACCAAATCAATAATTTGCCAAAGCTGGCCAAAGATAAGCATAAGGAAAACAAAACCTTCTTTGCTAAACTTAGAAAAAAGCCACCAAAACAATTAGACTACATTATGCAAGAATTGCATGCCAAAGAGTTTGAGCGTACAGATTGTCTGCAATGCGCTAACTGCTGTAAAACCACAGGGCCTTTGTTTACCGATAAAGATATTCAGCGTTTAGCTAAGTTTTTTAAGATGAAAGAACAACAGTTTATAGATCAATATTTACGTGTAGATGAAGACAATGATTATGTATTGCAATCTGTGCCTTGTACGTTTTTAGATACTAAAAACTACTGTATGGTTTATGAGGTTAGGCCAAAGGCTTGTAGGGAATTTCCGCATACAGATCGTAAAAAGTTTCAGCAAATTTCTAACTTAACCTTAAAGAATGTGGCGATTTGTCCTGCAGCTTATAACATTGTTGAAGAAATGAAAAAACAAATAAAACTATAACTTTAGCTTCGGAATAATTTTTGATACAACTTTTGAAAACAAAATTTATGAAAAATGCTATACTTAAATTATTGCTTGTTGTTTTAATGGTAAACACAGCTTCTGCACAAGAATGGATGAAAAATCTTGAAGTGGCACAAGCCTTGGCAACAGTTCAGAATAAAATGGTACTAATGGTGTGGGAGGAAACCACGAGTTATCAATATCCTGTAATTGTAAAAGATAACAAAGGGAGAACTATTCTAATAAATAATTTATTTGAGGATGAAGATGTAAGTCCTTTAATTTGGGAACATTTCGTTCCTGTAATTGTATCAGAATATCGATATGCTGATTTGTACGAAAAAATAAAAGATAAGCGCAGTCAAAAATATATTGACAAGTTTAATGATGATAGCATAAAAATTATGGATATTAATGGTAATATCCTTAATGTAGATTACTTAACTGAGGAGCTACAAAATATTAGCACTTTAATTGAGCGTTACTCCATAAATACGGCTTTTATAGCTCAAGAACTTAAAGATTACAAACAGGATAAAAATTTCTATTCGGCTTACTTTTTAGCCTCTAAGTATTTAGATTTAGGGATGTATGTTAATAAAGATGTAAGAGCGAATATTGTAGAGTTATCAAACATTTATTTAGAAGAAGCAAAGCGCTTTGTCAATCAGGAAGATCAGGGTGAACAAGAAGGATTATTACAACGTTGCAATTTATTAGGACTTCATGAAGAATTGTTATTAAAGCGACCAAAAAAAGTTATTAGACAATTAAAAAAGCTAAAAGAAGAAGATATTGTAGAAAGCAACAAACCATTTATTGCTTTTTTGTATTACACAGCTTATATGAGTGTCGATAAATCTGAGGAAGCAGAGGAATGGAAATCTCAGATTTCTTCTGTAAATTTGAAAAAAGCACAACTGATTTTAAATCTAAACAGGTAATCCTTTGGAAACCATTATTAACTATTTTGAAACTATTCCATCTTCACACAGAAGTGTCATTTTAATAGGTGGATTAACACTTTTCTGGTTGTTAGAAAGTGGCTTACCATTGTTTAAATTTAAGTACAATAAGTGGCAACATGCATTGCCTAATCTATTTTTTACGCTTACTACAGTTATTATCAATTTTGCCTTAGCATCGTTATTATTTTGGTCATCAAAATGGGTGGTAGAAAATAATTTTGGTGTTATTAACTGGCTTTTCCCTAATGAACAACCTTTGTGGCTTTATGCCTTACTTGGTGTGTTATTATTGGATTTTTTTGGAGCTTATCTAGCGCATTTTGTAGAGCATAAGGTAAAACCACTTTGGATGGTACATTTAGTACATCATACAGACCACAAAGTAGATACCACAACAGCAAACAGACATCACCCTATTGAGAGTGTTATTCGATTTGCATTTACTCTGTTCGGTGTTTTTGTTGTTGGTACACCATTTGCATTGGTGATGTTGTACCAAGCCATGTCCTTAATTTTTACCCAATTTACACATGCCAATATCAAATTACCTAAAGGTCTGGATAAAGCGTTAAGCTACTTTATTATCTCGCCAGATATGCACAAGATTCACCATCATTACAGATTGCCTTACACCGATTCTAACTATGGCAATATCTTTAGCATTTGGGATCGTTTACTAGGAACTTACATGTACATGGACAGGGAGAAGTTAGTGTATGGAGTGGATGTTTTTCCAGATGAAAAAAAGAATAGTCATATAGGCGAATTGTTAAAGCAACCTTTCCAGAAGTATGAAAAACCGACACTTTCTGCAGATATGGAAGAGTAACATTATCCTTGTCTTAGTTTGTACTTTAATGAGTTGCAATTCCGAAAAACAATTAAATATTCAAGGGCATAGAGGTTGTAGAGGCCTATATCCCGAAAATTCCTTACCAGCATTTAACAAAGCGATAGAGCTTGGTGTAACTACTTTAGAATTGGATATTGCCATTACAAAAGACAAAGAAGTAGTGGTATCACACGAGCCTTTTATGAGTAGAACCATTTGTTTTAATCCTGGAGGTGAAGAAATTCCTGAAGAAATGGATATGAAGTACAATCTCTATAAGATGACACATGAAGAGATTAAACAATTTGATTGTGGTACAAAGCTTCATCCAACATATCCAGACCAAAAGAAATTAAAAACCTACAAGCCACTTTTATCTGAAGTTTTTGAACTTGCAAAGACTAAAAATCCTGATATCAAATTCAATATTGAAATTAAATCTAAGCCTGAATATCATGGTATTTATACCCCACAACCAGATGAATATGTAAAGCTAGTCTTAGATGAAATTGAAGAAAGTGGACTTTTCTCTAATGTGAATTTGCAGTCATTTGATTTGTTAATACTTGAAGAAATAAAGAAACAATCTCCAAATATGCCAGTTGCACTTTTGGTAGATGAAGATGAAACTATAGCAACTAAGCTTGAAAATCTATCTTACAAACCAGAAATTATTAGTCCTTATTATAGACTATTAACTTCAGGAATAATTAACGAATACCATTCTAAAGATTTCCTAATCATTCCTTGGACGGTCAATGAAGAACAAGATATGTTTAAAATGCTCAAGTGGAACGTAGATGGAATTATTACCGACTATCCTGACCGACTTTTAAAGATTCGCTCCAACAAACGTTATTAACAACTTATCAACAAAAAATAGTAATTCCTCTAATTTCTATGTAGTTGGTGGATATTTTATTCTTTCAATCAATTATCCGTTTATGTTTGCGATGGATTAATTAATTAAATACTGTTGAGCTAAACAAACCAAGTTTAATGTAAAGCTTTGCTATAGTGAAAAATTTAATCCGAATTCTCCTCATCATCGTCCTCGTTTTTTTACTGAGTTTTTCACTAAAGGCTCAAGAACAATACGCAAAACTAGAACCAAACAGAAATATTCAAGCAAAGGGATTAATTCATAAATTGAATGAAACCAAAGACACTTTAATACTGCAAAGCGACAAAAAAATTAATTATCTCTACTCCATAAATAAAGACTATGGAAGAGATTTTGATGTCTATCTAGATACAACGTTTTATAAATTTCCATTAAACAAGTTGCCAAAAGGCAAGCATGTATTGGTAGCTGTACAGTCGCCAAAACGAATAGTTTTCGTTGTTAAAATCCTTAAAGAGATTCCAAAGAAAGACCCATTAGAATTGCCCTCAGAAACAATTGTTGCTACCGAGTCTAAAAAGGTGGTTCTTTCAGAGAATAATTAGTCGTAAATCAAATAAGACTTTCTGATTTTTTTGAAAGCCTTCAAATCATTTTTCCAAGTAGCTCTAATGTCTTCTTCGCTCATGCCAGACTCTATTTGCTGTTGTAGTTTTTCCGTGCCAGCATGTTTGGTGAAATTTGCAGTATTAAACACTTTACTTTTGTCTGTGGCATTATTGTAAGCATCAATCACATACTTTAGTGTAAAACGTCTTTCAGCTTTTATCTTAGATAAATCTTCACCATAACACAGTACTTCCTTATGTTTAGGATACTTGGAACCAAAATTAGGCTTTGGGGTATACCTAAAGGTATAATGTGAAGCATCTAAAAAAGGAGCACCATAACGTTGAAACTGAAATTCAGTACCTCGACCAGCATTAATGTTAGTGCCCTCAAATAACCCTAAACTAGGATATAAAGTTATAGATTGGTCATTAGGTAAATTAGGAGAAGGTCTGATAGGTAAACTATAGGTTTTGTCGTGATTATAGTTTTCCATTTCAATAACAGTTAGATCACATTTAGCATTACCGTTTAACCAACTTTCACCATTAATCATTTGAGCATACTCGCCGATGGTCATACCGTGTATCAATGGTATAGTGTGCATACCTAAAAAGCTACTGTGTTCTTTTTCTAATGTAGGGCCATCAACATAGTTGCCATTAGGATTAGGACGATCTAATATGAATAGTGGTACATTATTTTCAGCACACGCTTCCATCACATAATGTAAAGTTGAGATGTACGTATAAAACCGTACACCAACATCTTGAATATCAAAAATTATAATGTCTAAATCCTCAAGTTGCTCGGCTGTTGGTTTTTTGTGCTTGCCATGAAGCGAAAAAATTGGTAATTGTGTTTTTACATCTATACCATCTTTTACGTTTTCACCAGCATCTGCAGTGCCTCTAAAACCATGTTCTGGAGAAAATACTTTTTTGATATTGATGTTTAATGATAATAGAGAATCTACTAAGTGGGTGTAGTCTTTTGTCTCTTTAAAAATCACACTCGTCTGATTAGCAACAATGCCAACGCGTTTCCTTTTTAATAATGGTAAATAAACATCAGTTCGGTTAGCACCAACTACAATACTTTTGTTATCGTGAACTTGTTTCGGAATCTCATCAGTTTGATCATTTTTTGAAGTTTCAGTAGAACCTTTTCCAGCACAAGAAATCACTACCAAGACAAATAATAAAACTGTATTTTTGAAAACCTTAAAACACATAAAAAGAAGATTTGAATTTCGAACTGTTTATAGCTAAACGCATTATTGGTAATAAAGCGTATAAAAGTAGTGTTTCGGCACCAATAATTAAAATTGGTATTGCTGCAATTTCTATAGGCATTATAGTAATGCTTATTGCTATTGCAACTGGTTTAGGGCTTCAGCAAAAAATTAGAGATAAGGTAGTTGCCTTTAATGGCCATATAGAAATTACAAATTACGATACTAATGCGTCGGACGAATCTCAGGTGCCAATTTCTATAAATCAGGAATTTTATCCAAAGTTCAATACTGTTGAAGGGATAGCACATATACAAGGGATAGCCACAAAATTTGGTGTCATAAGAACAATATCAGATTTTGAAGGTGTTGTCGTAAAAGGTGTTGGAGCAGACTATAATTGGGATTACTTTAATGAGTTTTTGGTAGAGGGTAGGGTTCCTGATTTTTCAGGAAAACGCAACGAGGAAATTTTAATATCTAGCTATTTGGCTAATCGATTAGGGTTTAAGTTGGGTGATACCTTTCAAACCTTGTTTGGAGAGGATTTGAATAAACTACCGCGTTATATTAATTTTAAAATAGTGGGTATTTATAATTCAGGTTTTCAAGAACTGGACGAAAAATTCTGTATGGCGGATTTGCGTCACATTCAACGATTAAATAAATGGGAAGCTGATGAAATAGGTAGTTTTGAAATTTTTATTGATGACTTTTCGGAGATTGATGAAAAGTACAATGAAGTTTTTAAAGAAATTCCATCATTACTTAATGCTACACCGGTGAATCAAAAGTATTTTACTGTTTTTGAATGGATAAAAATTTTTGATAACAATACTTACGGCATAATTGCTATAATGATTATCGTGGCAGGTATCAATATGATTACGGCCTTATTAGTATTAATATTGGAGCGCACACAAATGATAGGTATACTTAAAGCTTTAGGAAGTTCTAACTGGTCTATTAGAAAAGTATTTTTATATAATGCATCATACTTAATTGGCTTAGGTTTATTTTGGGGAAATCTTGTTGGTTTAGGCTTGTTGTTTGCTCAAAAATATTTCAAACTTTTTCCACTTAACCCAGATACCTATTATGTAAGTGAGGCACCTGTTTACATAAGTTTAAATTATATTTTATTACTTAATATTGGGACATTCATTGCTTGTTTGTTAATGCTATTGATTCCTTCTGTTATTATTTCTAAGATTTCACCAGTAAAAGCAATCCGCTTCGATTAATAAACATAACCAACTTTTAACTTTCTACTTGTTACTTTATACTTAAATTTGCACCGCAAAATATAACTATGGAGTACGCAGAAAATATTTTAGGAACCATTGGAAATACACCTTTGGTAAAGATGAATAAATTGGTAGAGGAATTACCATGTTTGGTTTTGGCTAAATATGAAACTTTTAATCCAGGAAACTCAGTTAAAGATCGTATGGCTTTAAAAATGATTGAAGACGCGGAGGCTGATGGTCGCTTAAAACCTGGCGGTACTATTATTGAAGGAACTTCTGGAAATACAGGAATGGGCCTAGCCCTTGCTGCGGCAATAAAGGGCTATAAATGCATTTTTGTAATGGCAGACAAGCAGTCTAAAGAAAAAGTTGACGTTCTTAAGGCAGTTGGCGCTGAAGTTATTGTTTGCCCTACGGCCGTTGAGCCAGACGATCCACGTAGTTATTATTCAGTATCCAAGAGATTGGGCAAAGAGATACCAAATTCTTGGTATGTTAATCAATACGATAATCCAAGTAATACCAAAGCACATTACGAATCTACAGGTCCAGAAATTTGGAAACAAACCGATGGTAAGGTAACACATTTTGTGGTTGGTGTAGGGACTGGTGGGACTATATCTGGTGTAGGTAAATATTTAAAAGAACAAAACCCAAATATTAAGGTTTGGGGAGTTGATACATATGGTTCGGTGTTTAAAAAGTATCACGAAACAGGTATTTTTGATGAAAATGAAATCTATCCTTACGTTACAGAAGGAATTGGAGAGGACATCTTACCTGCTAATGTAGATTTTAGCATCATTGATGGTTTTACCAAAGTAACTGACAAAGACGCTGCTGTCTATACCCAACGATTGGCTAAAGAAGAAGGGATGTTTTTGGGTAATTCCGCAGGGGCAGCTATAAAAGGTGTACTTCAGTTAAAAGAGCATTTTAAGCCAGATGATGTCGTTGTAGTTTTGTACCACGATCATGGAAGCCGTTATGTTGGCAAAATGTTTAATGATGATTGGATGCGAGAAAAAGGGTATATTGAGTAAACTATTTCTTGTGAAGGCAAGAATCTCAATCAATACAAAATAAAATCCTGAGTTTTCCTTAGGATTTTCTATTTTAGAGCATGCAAGAAGACTTTCTTCATTACGTCTGGAAACACAAAGCCTTTTCAACAGCATCTTTAAAGACCACTAAAGGTGAGTCTATTGCTATCCTAAAATTAGGGGAACATAATCACAATTCAGGTCCAGATTTTTTCAATGCACAATTGAGTATCGATGGTCAATTATGGGCTGGTAATGTTGAGATTCATGTAAAATCCTCGGATTGGTATGTACATGGTCATGAAAAAGATAAAGCCTATGATAACGTTATTTTGCATGTGGTTTGGGAGCATGATACCGAAGTGTTTAGAAAGGACAACTCCGAAATTTCCACATTAGAAGTAAAGAATTTTGTAGATACTCACCTGATTAATAATTACAAAAGTTTAATACTGTCTAAATCTTGGATTAATTGTGAAGCCCAATATTCTGATGTTAATGAATTCATATTAAACAACTGGTTAGAACGCTTGTATATAGAACGCTTAGAACGAAAATCTAAAGATATATCCAAGTTGCTTGAACAATCTAAAAACGATTGGGAAGCGGTTTTGTTCAAAATGTTATTGAAGAACTTTGGTCTAAAGGTCAATGGCGAATCATTTCTGAGTTTAGCAAATTCCGTAGATTATTCGGTGGTTAGAAAACTTCAGTATAATAGCACAGATATGGAGGCTTTACTTTTTGGCCAGGCAGGTTTATTAGAAGACGATATTCAAGAGGCCTATTTCCTAGACTTGAAAAAGAGGTACCAATTTTTAGTTCAAAAATTTAAACTTAATAATCAAGGGGTTTTGCCTTTGCAGTTCTTTAGGTTGCGACCACCAAATTTTCCAACTATTCGTTTGTCGCAATTTGCAAATCTTTATGCGTCAGAACAACAATTGTTTTCACAAATGATAAACGCAAATACAGTTGATGAAATTTACGGACTGTTCAGCAAAAGTGTTACCGAATTTTGGATGACGCATTACACTTTTAAAACAGTTTCTAAAAATTCTAAAAAGAGTATTTCTAAATCATTTATAGACTTATTAATAATCAATACCATAGTCCCTTTAAAATTTTGCTACGCAAGAGCAAAAGGTGAAAGTATTGAGCAGGAATTATTCAATTTAATAAAAGATTTAAAGATTGAAAAGAACGGTATAGTCGAAAAATTTTTACAATTAAAACCAATTGAAAAAAGCGCATTAAGCTCGCAGGCGCTACTTCAGTTAAAAACATTTTATTGCGATAAAAATAAATGTTTGCAATGTGCAATTGGTAATAGTCTAATCGTTAAAAATTAAGTAAATTGCGTTCATGAATTTGTTTTACACATTGCTTCACTATTTTCAGAAACGAGGTTATTACGTTTGTCAACGTATTGCGGACCGTTTGGGTATAAGGGCAAAGATTGTAAGAACATCATTTATGTATCTTACTTTTGTAACTGTAGGTTTTGGTTTTGCTTTGTATTTATTTTTAGCATTTTGGATGCGTATTAAGGATATAATTTATACAAAGCGCTCTTCGGTTTTCGATTTATAGTTTATGAATAATCCATTATTACGACTATTTAGATCTAAAATATACACGGCATTAATAATGCTATTAATACTTATATGTATAGGTATTATTGGATATAAATTCATTTCTGGTTATGAATGGATTGATGCTGTTTACATGACTGTGATTACCATAACAACAGTAGGTTTTGCAGAGGTAAATCCGTTAGATACACAATCAAAAATATTCACCATTTTCTTGATATTGGCGAGTGTTGTAATTGTAGGTTACGCTATATCAATAATTACAGAATATATTTTAAGTAGAAATAATTTCGAAGACATAAAACAACGAAAAATGCAAAAGGAAATTGAAGCAATGTCTGGCCATATCATAATTTGTGGTTTTGGACGCAACGGAAAACAAGCTGCAAAAAAATTACAAGATTATAAAAAACCTTTTGTAATTATTGAGCGAGATAAAGACATCATAGAGCGTTTACAAGAAGACGGGATTCCTTATGTATTTGGTAATGCTAACGAGGATGAAACCTTACTTCAAGCAGGTATAGATCGTGCCAGTACTCTGATATCGGCATTGCCTAGTGACGCAGATAATTTGTTTGTAGTTTTATCAGCAAGGCAAATTAAAAAAGAGCTATGTATTATAAGCAGGGCTTCGCAAGAAACCTCATATAATAAACTAAAGCTAGCTGGTGCCAATAATGTTATATTGCCAGATAAGATTGGTGGTGATCACATGGCTTCTTTGGTAGTTATACCAGATTTAGTAGAGTTTATTGATAACTTAGGGATTGTTGGCGAACGTAATATTAATATAGAAGAAGTCAAAGTCGAACAACTTTATAACACTGTGAGTGTAAAAACTATTAGAGAGTTAGACCTAAGAAAAAAAACAGGTTGTACAGTAATAGGTTTTAAGGACGAAAATGGGGAATATATAGTTAATCCTGAAGCAGATACAAGACTAGTTCCAGGTTCAAAAATTATTGTGCTTGGTCGCCCAGAACAAATTGATAGACTTAATTCTAAATTTAACATAGAACAAGACACATAACCTTTTTAACGTCACAAGCTTTAAAAACTCATTTTTTTTTAGCATCTTGTCGGCTATAATCAATAAAAACTAACTAATACTAAACTTATGAAGAAATATCTTCTTTCAATTTTAACTATAGTTTTTCCAGTTTTAACATACGCTCAAGAAGGAGAAGACATGGGGATAGATCAAAAAATAGACCAAGCTTTCCAACCTGTTTCAGACTTTTTTAGCAGTCTCATATTCTTTGAAATTGCCGGTGTGCCTTTTGTCTTAATGCTTTTGGTTTTTAGTGCCGCATTCTTCACTTTGTATTTCAAATTTCCTAATATCAGGCACTTTTGGACTGCAATCAATGTAGTAAGAGGAAAATATGAGGACATTGAAAAGCATGGGGCAAAAATTCTATACGGTGAGGATGGTATTGCACAAGGTGTTGATATCAATAAAGTGGATGATATCCAAGAGCATATCGACAACATTGAAAATATACATAGTGATCTTGAAATTGATGGAGATATAAAAGATACAATTAGAGATGAAAGTTCAGATGGTGAGGTATCTCACTTTCAGGCACTAGCAACTGCGGTTTCTGGTACAGTTGGTAACGGTAACATAGCAGGTGTTGCATTAGCTATTGCACTTGGTGGACCAGGAGCAACATTTTGGATGATTATTTGTGGATTATTAGGAATGTCTACAAAGTTTGTTGAATGCACCTTAGGTGTTCAATATAGAGATGTAGGAGAGGATGGAACGGTTTATGGTGGGCCTATGTATTATTTAACTAAAGGATTAAAGGAAAAAGGATTCAAAACTTTAGGTAAGGTTACTGCTGTTTTGTTTGCTGTCTTTTGTATTGGCGGTTCGTTTGGAGGTGGTAATGCTGCGCAGTCAAATCAGGCAACAATAGTTGTAAAAGAACTCTTAGGATTAGAAAGCACCGCAGCAGGTTTCTGGATTGGTGTAATTATTGCCTTTTTAGTTGGTATTATAATTATTGGTGGTATTAAGAGAATTGCTTCAGTTACTGAGAAAATTGTGCCTTTTATGGCAGTAATGTACATCCTATGTTGTTTGTATATCATATTGAGTAATTTCTCTTTAATTGATGATGCTATTGCTTTAATTGTTACAGAAGCATTTAACCCAAAAGCTATTGGTGTAGGTGGGGTTATTGGAGTTTTGCTCGTTGGTTTTAAACGTGCAGCCTTTTCAAATGAAGCTGGTGCTGGTTCAGCATCTATTGCTCATTCCGCTGTAAGAACTAAATATTCGGCAAGTGAAGGTTTAGTTGCATTGTTAGAGCCATTTATTGACACGGTTGTAATTTGTTCAATGACTGCTTTAGTAATTGTTATCTTTAATTTTGGAGGTTTCTTTGAATATGGTGGTGATGGTTCTGGTTCTGTTTTTATTGATGGAGTGGCCTATGAAGGTGCAGGAATCACTTCCATAGCTTTCCACCAATATATCCCATATTCTAAAATTTTCTTGACCGTTGCGGTATTTCTTTTTGCAGTTTCAACTATGATTTCATGGTCTTATTACGGGTTGCAATCTTGGAAATTTTTGTTTGGAAGAGGAAAGAAAGCCGATCTTACCTATAAGATATTGTTCTTGCTGTTTGTAGTTATTGGTGCTGCAGCGAGTATGAAGTCTATTTGGGATTTTTCTGACGCTATGATTTTTGCTATGGTATTCCCGAACATGGTAGGCCTGTATTTATTGATGCCAGTTGTTAAAAAGCAACTTAAGCGTTATGTAGATGCTATAAAGCTCAAAAGAGAAGCTTTGGACAATTAATCTCAAATAGATATACAATTATATATGAAATCCCATTTTCAGTTTTCTAACAAACAACGGAATGGGATTTTTTTATTATCCATAGTTATCATTGCAATACAATGTATTTATGCTTTTGTTGATTTTTCTGACGACTTTTCAAACGTAAGTAATGATAAAATCGAAGACTTTAGAAACGAATTAGATTCTCTTCGCTTGATAGAGCTTGAAAACAATGAGCCTAAAATTTATCCTTTCAATCCAAATTATATTACAGATTACAAAGGTTATACTCTAGGAATGACTAATGAAGAGATAGATCGGTTACATCAATTTAGAGAAAGTAATCAATGGGTAAATTCAGCTAAACAGTTTCAACAAGTGACAAAGGTGTCTGATTCCTTGTTAGATGTAATTTCACCTTATTTTAAATTTCCAGAGTGGGTAACCAATCCAAAGCCTCAATCAAATAACTATAACAGTTTCTTTTCTAATAGTGGTAAGCCAAAAACTTTTGACCAGAAAATAGATTTAAACAAAGCAACAGCCAGTCAACTTCAAAAAGTATATGGAGTCGGTGAGAAACTTTCAGAGCGTATCATTAAATATAGAACTAAATATGGCGGTTTTATTGCTGATGTAGAATTAACAGAAGTTTATGGTCTTATGCCTGAGGTTGTAGAAAGAATTAAAGAAGATTTTACCGTAAAAACTCCAAGAGTGATACAAACCTTCAACATTAATACTGCCACAAGAGATGAGCTTGTATTAATCAAGTATATAGATTATGAAATAGCCAATAACATTATTGAAGAACGAATACTAAGAGAGGGATTCAATTCTTTTGAAGAATTAACAAAAATTGAAGATTTTCCAGTAAAAAAATTGGAGATAATTAAATTATATTTGCGATTATAAAGAAAAACACAATTTATGTCAGGTATATATTTCACTGAAGAGCACAATTTATTTAGAGAGAGTCTTAGAGATTTCCTGCAAAAAGAAGTTGTGCCTCATATTGAAAAATGGGAAGAAACAGGTACTATTGAGCGCTTTATCTGGAAGAAGTTTGGTGATATGGGTTATTTTGGTTTAGCCTATCCAGAACAGTATGGTGGATTGGATTTAGACTTGTTCTATACCGTAATCCTTCTTGAAGAATTACAGCGCATCAATTCTGGTGGATTTGCCGCAGCTATTTGGGCACATGCTTATTTGGCAATGACACATATAAATGCTGAAGGTAATGATGCCATTAAATCGAAATATTTAACAGATAGTATTTCAGGTGACAAAATAGGTTGTCTTTGTGTAACTGAACCATTTGGAGGTAGTGATGTTGCAGGTATGAGAACTACTGCAATTAAAGATGGTGATTATTATATTTTAAATGGCTCTAAGACTTTCATTACTAATGGAGTTTACAGTGACTATATGGTAGTTGCTGCTAAAACTAGCCCAGAGTTAGGTAATAAAGGCATTAGCATGTTTGTTATAGATAGCAATGCACAAGGTGTTTCGGCAACCAAATTAGATAAGTTAGGTTGGAGAGCATCGGATACTGGTGAAATTGCCTTCGATAATGTAAAAGTGCCAGCCAGTCAATTAATGGGTGAAGAAGGAAAAGGTTTTGCTTATATAATGCAGCACTTTGCTTTAGAAAGACTTATAATGGGAATAAATGCTCATGCAAGAGCTGAGTTCGCTTTAGAATATACATTACAATATATGTCTGAAAGAACAACTTTCGGAAAGTCATTAGATAAGTATCAAGCTTTGCGCCATAGATATGTAGATATGCATGCAGATATGCAATTATGTAAGCATTACAATTACATGGTAGCAGATCGTTTAGATAAGGGAGAATATGTTGTAGAAGAAGCAACAATCTCTAAGTTAAAATCTACAAAGATGGCAGATGAGGTTGCTTACAATTGTCTTCAGTTTTTAGGAGGTTACGGTTACATGGAAGAATATCCGTTGGCAAGAATCTTTAGGGATAGTCGTCTTGGTCCTATTGGTGGTGGTACCTCGGAAATCTTAAGAGAAATTCTTTCAAAAATTATTATAGATAAAAAATCTTATAAACCAGCAACATAGTATCTTGTTTTGGTATTTAAATCCTGCCTAGAGCAGGATTTTTTATTTACATACAGTTAGTTTCAATCTAAAAAGTTATTTTTAATTATCTAAAAAGAGAGATGAGCTTAAAAGCATTTTCGGATTATTTGTCATTAGAGAAGAATTATTCTAAGCATACGGTATTGGCATATATTAGAGATTTGGAAATATTTCAGGATTTTTTAAATGAAAACCAAGATTCAGAACCAATAGAAAATGTTGATTATTCAGAAATTAGACAGTGGATTGTTGAGCTGGTTGGCAGTGGTGTTTCAAATAGAACTATAAATAGAAAAATTTCCTCACTTAATTCTTACTATAAATTTTTACAAAAAGCCCAACAGATAGAAACTAACCCATTAAAAAAACACAAAGCCTTAAAAGTTGGCAAAAAAGTACAATTGCCTTTTTCTGAAGAAGAACTTAAACAAGTTATAGAGGACTCAATAGAAGTAGTAGATTTTGAAAGTGCTAGAGACAAATTAATTGTTGAATTGTTTTATGCTACGGGTATCAGAAGAATTGAATTGGTTAATATAAAGCTATCTGATTTAGACACAAGCAGTAAACAAATAAAGGTGCTTGGTAAGAGAAACAAAGAGCGATACATACCAATACTAAATTCTTTGATAAGGTCATTAGATTTATACTTAAGCTACAGAAATACATTACCGATAATAAAAGATAAAGAGCATTTATTTTTAACCAAAAAGGGTGTTAAGATTTACGAAATGCTTGTTTATAGAATAATAAATAAGTACTTTAGTATAGCTTCCTCAAAAGCTAAATGTAGTCCACATGTATTAAGGCACTCATTTGCAACACATTTATTAAATAAAGGAGCAGATTTAAATGCAGTAAAAGAACTTCTTGGACATACCAGTTTAGCAGCAACACAAGTATATACACATAATAGTATATCGGAATTAAAAAAAGTGTATGCAAAAACACACCCAAGAAATAAGCGTTAAGGAATAAACCAAACATCTAATTAAGTATTGAAAAGCAGACGTCATTCAATACTAATGTTTAACTTAAAAAGTAGCGTATGAAATGAGCCAGGTTAATTCACCATTTAAATAATGATGATTGTTGGCGAATTCCATCTGACTTAATATTAACAATAAAACAATTACAGATGAAAGTAAACACCCAATCCGTTAATTTCACAGCAGACAGAAAGTTGATTGATTTCATTCAAAGAAGAATGGATAAACTAGATTTATTTTATGATAAGATAATTCAGTCAGATGTTTATTTGAAGGTTGAAAATACTAGTGATAAGGAGAATAAAGTTTTTGAAGCTAAAGTGAGCGTTCCTGGAGATAGTTTTGTAGTAAAAAAACAGTGTAAAACTTTCGAGGAAGGTGCTGATGTTGCTATAGCATCATTAGAGAGACAAATTAAGAAAAGAAAGCAAAAGTTAAGAGCTCGAGCAAAAGCATAAAAATTTTCAGAAAATGTTTTGAATAAAAAAATAAAATACTACATTTGCAGTCCGTTAGAAATAGCGGGCTTTTTTATGGCTATAAATTGTTGTGAAAAAGTACTCAAAAAGCCGATATAGCTCAGCTGGCTAGAGCAGCTGATTTGTAATCAGCAGGTCGTGGGTTCGAGTCCCTCTATCGGCTCTAAAACACCAAGGTTTATAGGTGTTTTGATTTTGAAATATTGAATTTAGATTTGGGGAGATTCCAGAGCGGCCAAATGGGACGGACTGTAACTCCGTTGTCTTTCGACTTCGCAGGTTCGAATCCTGCTCTCCCCACATTAATTCTTGCGAAAGCAAGATTCTTTGGGTTGATAAACAATAGTTAATTAATCCAAAACTTTGAAATATTGAAATCATTAATTAAGAAAGCTTAATTATAAAAGCGGGAGTAGCTCAGTTGGTAGAGCGTCAGCCTTCCAAGCTGAATGTCGCCGGTTCGAACCCGGTCTCCCGCTCAAAAAAAACCTGCGAAGGCAGGTGTCTCTTAGTTGAGATATTAAATACTTTACGCCGGTGTAGCTCAGGGGTAGAGCGTTTCCTTGGTAAGGAAGAGGTCACGAGTTCAAATCTCGTCATTGGCTCTTTTATCTAGGAGAAACTTAGAATTACAATTGAACACTAATATTAAATAAGATTAAAATAAATTAAACATGGCAAAGGCAACTTTCGATCGTTCAAAACCACATTTAAACATTGGTACTATTGGACACGTAGATCACGGTAAAACAACTTTAACTGCTGCTATTACTAAAGTATTAGCTGATGCAGGTTTATCTGAAGCGAAATCTTTCGACCAGATTGATAATGCACCAGAAGAAAAAGAAAGAGGTATCACAATTAATACTTCTCACGTAGAATATGCAACTGCTAATCGTCACTATGCTCACGTTGACTGTCCAGGTCACGCGGATTACGTAAAAAACATGGTTACAGGTGCTGCTCAAATGGATGGTGCTATTTTAGTTGTTGCTGCAACAGATGGTCCTATGCCACAAACTCGTGAGCATATCTTACTTGGTCGTCAGGTAGGTATTCCTCGTATCGTTGTATTCATGAACAAAGTAGATATGGTTGACGACGAGGAGCTATTAGAATTAGTTGAGATGGAAATCAGAGATCTATTATCTTTTTATGAGTACGATGGTGATAATGGTCCTGTAGTAGCAGGTTCTGCTTTAGGAGCCCTTAATGGTGAGCAAAAGTGGGTTGATACTGTAATGGAATTAATGAATCAAGTTGATGCATGGATTGAAGAGCCAGTTCGTGATATGGACAAGCCTTTCTTAATGCCAATCGAAGATGTATTCTCTATTACAGGTCGTGGTACTGTTGCAACTGGTCGTATAGAGACTGGTATTGCTAAAACTGGCGATCCTGTAGAAATTATCGGTATGGGTGCAGAGAAATTAACTTCAACTATTACTGGTATCGAGATGTTCCGTCAAATATTAGATAGAGGTGAAGCAGGTGATAATGCTGGTATCTTATTAAGAGGTATTGAGAAAACTCAAATCTCTAGAGGTATGGTAATCGTTAAGCCAGGTTCTGTAACACCACACAAAAAATTCAAGGCTGAGGTTTATATCCTTAAGAAAGAAGAAGGTGGTCGTCATACTCCATTCCATAACAATTACCGTCCACAGTTCTACGTACGTACAACTGACGTAACAGGAAACATTGCGCTTCCTGACGGAGTTGAAATGGTTATGCCTGGTGATAACTTAACTATTACTGTTGAGTTAATCCAACCAATTGCAATGAACGTAGGTTTACGTTTCGCTATCCGTGAAGGTGGTAGAACAGTTGGTGCTGGTCAGGTAACTGAAATCTTAGACTAAACAAGATTGTTAAATAAAATAATTAAGGTATCCTGATTTTTCGGGATGCCTTGATTGTTGTTTACGGGTTTAGCTCAGTTGGTAGAGCACTGGTCTCCAAAACCAGGTGTCGTGAGTTCGAGTCTCGCAACCCGTGCAAATCAAATATGACGAGACGAGAAGCTTGTTCTGAGTGTAGTCGAAGGAAGTGTATATCACTCGTGCGAAATTAGATAACAGGTTAGAAAACCTTTAAATAATAAACAAATGGCAGGATTAATGAAATATATAAAAGAATCATTCGAAGAGTTAAAAAACAATGTGTCATGGACACCATGGTCAGAAGCTCAGAGATTAACTGTGATTGTAGCAGTATTCTCAATTATTTTTTCTTTAGCTATTTGGGGAGTAGATACGGTTTTTAGCAGAGCGGTAAGAGCTTATTTTGATTTATTAAACTAACATATACAAAGAAGGAGAAGATGTCAGATAAAAAGTGGTATGTTGTTAGGGCAGTAAGTGGTCAAGAAAACAAAATAAAGACCTACATAGAAAACGAAATCGCAAGATTAGGTTTAGAAGATTATGTAGATCAGGTTTTAGTACCAACTGAAAAGGTCATTCAAATACGTAACGGTAAGAAAATAAATAAAGAAAAAGTTTATTTCCCTGGATATATAATGATACAGGCAAATTTGAGTGGAGAGATCCCTCACATTATCAAATCAATTACTAATGTTATTGGTTTTTTAGGTGAAACAAAAGGTGGTGATCCTGTACCGTTAAGACAGTCTGAAGTTAACAGAATGTTAGGTAAAGTAGATGAATTGGCTATTAAAGCTGATGCTAACATTGCAATTCCATTCACAAAAGGTGAGACCGTTAAGGTTATTGATGGACCTTTCAATGGTTTTGATGGGACTATTGAAAAAATCTTTGAAGAAAAGCGTAAGCTTGAGGTAATGGTGAAAATTTTCGGAAGAAAAACACCACTAGAATTAAGTTATATGCAAGTTGAAAAGTTATAATAATTGTTACAATAAAGATAGCGTAAGTCTAAGCTTCCAACATAGATAAGCGCACTAAATTTTAAAAAATGGCAAAAGAACTAGACAAAGTAGTTAAGTTACAAGTTCGGGGAGGTGCTGCGAATCCATCGCCACCGGTAGGACCCGCTTTAGGTGCCGCTGGAGTTAATATCATGGAGTTCTGTAAGCAGTTTAATGCTAGAACTCAAGATAAACCGGGTAAAGTATTACCTGTGGTAATTTCTGTTTACAAAGACAAATCTTTTGAATTTGTAATTAAGACACCACCAGCAGCAGTGCAATTATTAGAAGCGGCCAAAGTAAAGAAAGGATCAGGAGAACCTAACCGACGTAAAGTAGCAAGAGTAACTTGGGATCAAATTAAAACAATTGCAGAAGATAAAATGCAAGATTTAAATGCATTTGAACTCGGATCAGCTATGAAAATGGTAGCAGGTACTGCAAGATCCATGGGTATCACTGTTAAAGGAGGTGAAGCTCCAAACTAAATTTTTACAAATGGCAAGATTAACAAGAAAGCAAAAAGAAGCAAGAGCTAAAGTTGACAAAAATAAACTTTACTCTTTAGAAGAAGCTTCAGCTTTACTAAAAGAAATCACATACACTAAGTTTGATGCTTCAGTAGATTTAGCAGTAAGATTAGGTGTAGATCCACGTAAAGCCAATCAGATGGTGCGTGGTGTTGTTTCTTTACCACATGGTACAGGTAAAGATATGAAGGTTCTTGCATTAGTAACTCCAGATAAAGAAGACGAAGCTAAAGAAGCTGGTGCTGATTATGTTGGGTTAGATGATTACTTACAAAAAATAAAAGACGGTTGGACAGATGTAGACGTTATCGTTACAATGCCAAGCGTTATGGGTAAGTTAGGACCATTAGGTAGAGTATTAGGACCAAGAGGTCTTATGCCAAACCCTAAAACTGGAACAGTAACTATGGATATAGGGAAGGCTGTTAGTGAAGTAAAAGCTGGTAAGATAGACTTTAAAGTAGATAAAACAGGTATTGTACATGCACCAATTGGAAAGGCTTCATTTAGTTCTGACAAATTGGTTGGTAATGCAAACGAATTGTTAACTACATTAATCAAATTAAAACCAACTGCTGCAAAAGGTACTTATGTAAAAAGTATTTACATGTCTAGTACCATGAGTCCAAGTATTGCAATAGATACAAAAATAGGATAGTAGTTAAACTTAGAATATTATGACAAGAGAAGAAAAATCGGTAGTAATTGAAGAGTTGACTGCTCAGTTAGCAGAGAATACTAATATCTATTTAACGGATATTTCAGGATTAGATGCAGCAGCAACTTCAAATTTAAGAAGAGCGTGTTTCAAATCTAACATTAAGTTAGCTGTAGTTAAGAATACACTTTTAGAAAAAGCAATGGAAGCATCGGATAAAGATTTCGGTGATTTACCATCTACTTTAAAAGGAAACACTTCGGTAATGTATTCTGAAACAGGAAATGCACCAGCAAAGGTTATAAAAGAGTTTCGTAAGAAATCTGAAAAGCCTTTATTAAAAGGTGCTTTCATTGAAGAAGCAATTTATATTGGCGATGATTTATTAGATACTTTGGTTGATATTAAGTCGAAAGAAGAATTACTTGGTGAGATTATTACAATATTACAATCTCCTGCTAAGAATGTTATTTCAGCACTTAAATCAGGTGGAAGTACTATCGCTGGTTTAGTTAAAACATTATCCGAAAGAGAAGGATAATTAAAACGAACACACTTAGAAAATAAAATAAAAAACACAGATTAAAACAATAGAAAAAATGGCAGATTTAAAAGATTTCGCAGAACAATTAGTTAACTTAACAGTAAAAGAAGTTAACGAATTAGCTACAATATTAAAAGATGAGTACGGTATTGAGCCGGCTGCTGCTGCTGTTGCAGTTGCTGCAGGTGGTGCTGCTGCAGGTGGTGGAGACGCTGCTGAGGAAAAATCAGAATTTGATGTAGTATTAAAAGCAGCTGGTGCATCTAAGTTAGCTGTTGTTAAATTAGTTAAAGAATTAACTGGTTTAGGATTAAAAGAAGCTAAAGAATTAGTTGATGGGGCACCAAGTAACATCAAAGAAGGTGTATCTAAAGACGAAGCTGAAGGCTTAAAATCTTCTTTAGAAGAAGCTGGAGCAGAGGTTGAGCTTAAGTAAGCTCAGCTTAACCTACAACATATGGTTTAGGTCTGGAGTGTACCTCTAAGACCTAAACCCTTTTGTGTATATAAACGTTATATACATATTTTAGTTTTTATTTAATAAAAATCTCGTTCATCAATGTTAGCAAAAAAGGCTGAAAGAATTAGTTTCTCTTCTATTGTAAATAGAACAGATTACCCAGACTTTTTGGATATTCAAATTAAATCCTTCCAGGATTTTTTCCAATTAGAAACAAAGTCAGAAGCAAGAGAAAATGAGGGGTTGTACAATACCTTCATGGAAAATTTCCCTATTACAGATACTCGTAATCAATTTGTATTAGAATTTTTAGATTACTTTATCGATCCTCCACGTTACACTATAGAAGAGTGTATAGAAAGAGGATTAACCTATAGTGTTCCTTTAAAAGCTAGATTAAAGTTATACTGTACTGATCCTGAACACGAAGATTTCGAAACAATTGTTCAAGATGTGTATTTAGGTACAATTCCATACATGACACCAAGTGGTACATTCTGTATCAATGGTGCTGAGCGTGTAGTAGTATCTCAGTTACACCGTTCACCAGGTGTATTCTTTAGTCAATCATTCCATGCTAATGGTACTAAGTTATATTCAGCAAGAGTTATTCCATTCAAAGGATCTTGGATAGAATTTGCTACAGATATCAATAGTGTAATGTACGCTTACATTGATAGAAAGAAAAAATTGCCTGTAACAACGCTTTTCCGTGCTATTGGTTTTGAGCGTGATAAAGATATTTTAGAAATATTTGACCTTGCAGAAGAAGTAAAAGTTTCTAAATCTGGTTTAAAGAAAGTTTTAGGTCGTAAACTTGCCGCTCGTGTTCTTAACACTTGGCATGAAGATTTCGTAGACGAGGATACAGGAGAAGTTGTATCTATTGAGCGTAACGAAATAGTATTAGACCGTGACACAATCATAGACAAAGATAATATTGAAGAAATCCTTGAAGCAGGCGTAAAAACAGTTCTTTTACATAAAGAAAGTGCCCAGCAAGGAGATTACGCAATTATTCATAATACATTACAGAAAGATCCAACAAACTCTGAAAAAGAAGCTGTTGAGCATATCTACCGTCAATTACGTAATGCAGAACCACCAGATGAGGAAACTGCACGTGGCATTATTGACAAATTATTCTTCTCAGACCAACGTTACTCTTTGGGTGAAGTAGGTCGTTACAGAATGAATAAAAAATTAGGTCTTGATATTGGTATGGACAAGCAAGTGCTTACCAAAGAGGATATCATTACCATTATAAAATATTTAATTGAGCTTATCAACTCAAAGGCTGAAATTGATGATATCGATCACTTATCAAACCGTCGTGTACGTACTGTAGGTGAGCAATTATCACAACAGTTTGGTGTTGGTTTGGCTCGTATGGCACGTACCATTCGTGAGCGTATGAATGTTCGTGATAACGAGGTATTTACACCAATAGATTTAATTAATGCTAAGACTTTGTCTTCTGTAATTAATTCATTCTTTGGTACCAACCAGTTATCTCAGTTTATGGATCAGACTAATCCATTAGCAGAGATAACTCACAAGCGTCGTTTATCAGCTTTAGGTCCTGGTGGTCTTTCAAGAGAAAGAGCAGGTTTCGAAGTGCGAGACGTTCACTATACACATTACGGACGTTTATGTCCTATTGAAACACCAGAAGGTCCAAATATTGGTCTTATTTCTTCGCTTTCTGTTTATGCTAAAGTGAATTCTATGGGATTCATCGAAACACCATATAGAAAAGTTGAAGAAGGAGTTGTTGATATTAAAAATGCACCAACATATTTAAGTGCTGAAGAAGAAGAAGAAATGATGATTGCTCAAGCAACAGTTGAAGTTGATGGCAAAGGTAAGATTCTTCATGATAAAGTAATTGCACGTCAGGAAGGTGATTTCCCAGTTATTGAACCAACAAGTGTTAACTATACAGACGTTGCACCAAATCAGATTGCTTCTATATCAGCATCTTTAATTCCGTTCTTAGAGCATGATGATGCTAACCGTGCTTTGATGGGATCTAACATGATGCGTCAGGCTGTGCCATTATTACGTCCTGAAGCGCCAATAGTTGGTACTGGATTAGAGCGTCAGGTAGCATCAGACTCAAGAGTGTTAATTAATGCTGAGGGTGAAGGTGTTGTTGAGTATGTTGATGCAGAGAAAATCGTAATCAAATACCAACGTACTGAAGATGAAGCTATGGTAAGCTTTGATAGCGATGTTAAAGAATATCCTTTAGTAAAATTCAGAAAGACAAATCAAGGTACCTCAATTAACTTAAAGCCAATCGTTAGAAAAGGGGATAAAGTTTCTAAAGGTCAGGTTTTATGTGAAGGTTATGCAACTCAAAATGGTGAGTTAGCACTTGGTAGAAATATGAAAGTAGCATTTATGCCTTGGAAAGGGTATAACTTTGAGGATGCAATCGTAATTTCTGAAAAAGTTGTTCGTGATGACATCTTTACATCTATCCATATTGATGAGTATTCTTTAGAGGTTAGAGACACCAAATTAGGTAACGAAGAGCTAACCAATGATATACCAAACGTTTCTGAAGAGGCTACTAAGGACTTAGACGAAAACGGTATGATTCGTATTGGTGCAGAGATTAAGCCAGGTGATATTTTAATTGGTAAGATCACACCAAAAGGTGAATCAGACCCTACACCAGAAGAAAAACTTCTTCGTGCTATATTTGGTGACAAAGCTGGTGATGTAAAAGATGCATCCTTAAAAGCATCTCCATCATTAAATGGTGTTGTAATCGATAAGAAATTATTTTCTAGAGCGGTAAAAGATAAGCGTAAGAGAGCTCAGGATAAAGAAGATATAGAAAAATTAGAAGATGCTTATGACAAGCGTTTTGATGATCTAAAAGCAATTTTAGTTGAAAAACTATTCAATATTGTAAATGGTAAAACAGCACAAGGTATCTATAATGATTTAGGTGAAGAGATCATACCAAAAGGTAAGAAGTATACATTAAAAATGTTAAATGCTGTTGATGATTACACGCATTTAACTTCAGGAAAGTGGACTACTGATGATCACACAAATGAGCTTGTAGCAGATTTAATCCACAACTATAAGATTAAGGAAAATGATCTACAAGGTTCATTAAGACGAGAGAAATTTACAATTTCTGTTGGTGATGAGTTACCTGCAGGTATCATTAAGTTGGCTAAAGTTTATATTGCTAAAAAGCGTAAGCTTAAAGTAGGTGATAAGATGGCAGGTCGTCACGGTAACAAAGGTATTGTTGCTCGTATTGTTCGTCAAGAAGATATGCCGTTCTTAGAAGATGGAACTCCAGTTGATATTGTATTAAACCCACTTGGTGTACCTTCTCGTATGAACATTGGTCAGATTTATGAAACTGTATTAGGTTGGGCAGGTCAAAAGTTAAATAGAACTTATGCAACTCCAATTTTTGATGGTGCTACATTAGATCAAATCAATGGATTTACAGATGAAGCTGGTGTACCAAGATTTGGCCATACTTATTTATATGATGGTGGAACAGGAGATCGTTTTGACCAACCTGCGACGGTAGGTGTTATCTACATGATTAAACTTGGTCACATGATCGACGATAAGATGCACGCACGTTCTATAGGCCCTTACTCGTTAATTACACAACAACCATTAGGTGGTAAAGCACAATTTGGTGGTCAGCGTTTTGGTGAGATGGAGGTATGGGCACTTGAAGCCTATGGTGCTTCAAGTACTTTGCGTGAGATCTTAACTGTAAAATCAGATGATGTTATAGGTAGAGCTAAAACTTACGAAGCTATCGTTAAAGGTGAGCCAATGCCAGAGCCTGGATTACCTGAATCGTTCAATGTATTGATGCATGAGTTAAAAGGTTTAGGATTAGATATTAGATTAGAAGAGTAAAAAATAGTTAGTAGTCTATAGTCGGTAGATAAATATCTATCGGCTAAAGGCTAACGACTTAAGACTATAAAGAAAAATGGCAAGAAAACAAGATAAGAATACAGTAGAGAAATTTAACAAAATTTCTATCGGATTAGCATCACCAGAATCTGTTTTAGCAGCTTCTCGTGGTGAGGTATTAAAGCCAGAAACTATCAATTATCGAACTCACAAACCTGAGCGTGATGGTTTGTTCTGTGAGCGTATTTTTGGTCCTGTAAAGGATTTTGAATGTGCTTGTGGTAAATATAAAAGAATACGTTACAAAGGTATCGTATGCGACCGTTGTGGTGTAGAAGTAACAGAGAAGAAAGTACGTAGAGATAGAGTAGGACACATCAACTTAGTTGTGCCTGTTGCGCATATCTGGTACTTCCGTTCGTTACCAAACAAAATTGGATACCTTCTTGGATTACCATCTAAGAAGTTAGATATGATTATCTATTATGAGCGTTATGTTGTAATCCAATCAGGAACTGCAATTAATGCTGAAGGAGAACCTGTTCAAAAAATGGATTTCCTTACTGAAGAAGAATATCTTAATATCTTAGAATCTCTTCCTCAAGAAAATCAATATCTAGAAGATACAGACCCAAATAAGTTTATTGCTAAAATGGGAGCTGAGTGTCTTATTGATTTGTTAGCAAGAATAGACTTAGATGAATTATCTTACGAATTAAGACATAAAGCTAATAACGAAACTTCTAAACAACGTAAGACGGAAGCATTAAAACGTCTTCAAGTTGTAGAGGCTTTTAGAGAGTCTAATGAAAACAGAGAGAATAAGCCTGAGTGGATGATCTTAAAGGCTATTCCTGTTATTCCACCAGAGTTAAGACCTTTAGTGCCTTTAGATGGTGGCCGTTTTGCAACATCAGATTTAAATGATCTTTACCGTCGTGTAATTATTCGTAACAACCGTCTTAAGAGATTAGTTGAGATAAAAGCACCAGAAGTGATTTTGCGTAATGAAAAACGTATGTTACAAGAATCTGTAGATTCATTATTTGATAACACACGTAAGTCTTCTGCGGTAAAAACAGATTCTAATAGACCATTAAAATCATTATCTGATTCTCTTAAAGGTAAGCAAGGACGTTTCCGTCAAAACTTACTTGGTAAGCGTGTTGATTACTCTGCACGTTCTGTAATTGTTGTAGGACCAGAATTAAAATTATTCGAGTGTGGATTGCCTAAAAATATGGCAGCTGAGCTTTACAAACCTTTTATCATTAGAAAATTAATTGAAAGAGGAATTGTAAAAACGGTAAAATCTGCAAAGAAAATTATAGATAGAAAAGAGCCTGTAGTTTGGGATATCTTAGAGAATGTTCTTAAAGGACATCCAGTATTACTAAACCGTGCTCCTACACTTCACAGACTTGGTATTCAAGCATTCCAACCAAAGCTTATTGAAGGTAAAGCAATTCAGTTACACCCATTAGTGTGTACTGCATTTAACGCGGATTTCGATGGTGACCAAATGGCGGTGCATTTACCATTAGGACCTGAGGCTATCTTAGAAGCTCAATTATTGATGTTAGCTTCTCATAACATATTAAACCCTGCTAATGGTTCACCAGTTACTGTACCATCTCAGGATATGGTTCTTGGTCTTTATTACATGACCAAGCTTCGTAAGACTGATGATACTTATACTGTAAAAGGTGAAGGTCTAACATTCTATTCTCCAGAAGAAGTAACTATTGCTTACAATGAAAAGAAAGTAGATCTTAATGCAGGTATTAAAGTTAGAACTAAAGACTTCAATGAAGAAGGCGTATTGACTACTCAGATAATTGAGACAACAGTTGGTAGGGTACTTTTTAACGAAAAAGTGCCAGAGCAAGCAGGATATGTTAATGAAGTATTGACTAAGAAATCTTTAAGAGATATCATTGGTAAAATCTTGAAAGTAACCTCAGTCCCAGAAACAGCTGAATTCTTAGATGAAATCAAGACTTTAGGATATAAGTTTGCATTCCAAGGAGGATTATCATTTAGTTTAGGGGATATTATTATTCCTGAAGAAAAGCATGCTATGATTGATGCTGCCAACAGACAAGTTGATGGCATCATGGGTAACTATAACATGGGTCTTATTACTAATAACGAACGTTATAACCAAGTTATTGATATTTGGACTTCCACAAATGCTGAATTGACGGAATTATCTATGAAGCGTATCCGTGAAGATCAACAAGGATTCAACTCAGTATTTATGATGTTAGATTCTGGTGCTCGTGGATCTAAAGAGCAGATTCGTCAGTTAACGGGTATGCGTGGATTAATGGCAAAACCTAAAAAATCTAACGCTGGTGGTGGAGAAATTATTGAGAACCCAATTCTTTCTAACTTTAAAGAAGGACTTTCAATTTTAGAATACTTTATCTCTACTCACGGCGCTCGTAAAGGTCTTGCAGATACGGCCCTTAAAACGGCCGATGCAGGTTACTTAACACGTCGTCTAGTAGACGTTTCCCAAGATGTAATCATTTATGAAAAAGACTGTGGTACATTAAGAGGTATTGAGGTGTCTGCACTTAAGAAAAATGAAGAAGTTGTAGAATCTTTAGAGTCTCGTATTGTAGGTAGAACTTCATTAAACGATGTTTACGATCCGCATACAGAAGAATTAATCATAGAAGCTGGAAGCCATATCGATGACAATATCGCTAAGAAAATTGGTAATTCAGCATTAGAGACTATTGAAGTGCGTTCGCCATTAACTTGTGAAGCAAAACAAGGTATCTGTGTTAAGTGTTACGGACGTAACCTTGCTACTGGTAAAATGGTACAACGAGGTGAAGCTGTTGGTGTAGTAGCCGCACAGTCTATTGGTGAGCCAGGTACACAGTTAACCTTACGTACATTCCACGTAGGTGGTATTGCAGGTAACATTTCAGAAGAAAATAAATTAACTGTTAAGTTTGATGGTATAGCAGAAATAGATGACCTTAAAACTGTTAAAACAAAAGATAGCGAAGGAAAAGATGTTGATGTTGTTATCTCAAGAACTTCAGAATTAAAGTTAGTAGATGCCAAAACAGGTATTGTCTTAAGTACAAATAATATCCCTTACGGTTCTCATATTTTTGTTAAGCCAGATGCTCAAGTTAAGAAAGGTGACGTTATCTGTCAGTGGGATCCATACAATGGTGTAATTATTTCAGAATTTGCTGGTAAAGTGAAGTATGAAAACATCGAGCAAGGTGTAACTTATCAAGTAGAAATTGATGAGCAAACTGGTTTCCAAGAAAAAGTAATTTCAGAATCTAGAAACAAGAAGTTGATTCCAACATTATTGATTGAAGATAAGAAAGGCGAAACTATACGTTCATATAACTTGCCAGTAGGTGCTCATATTATGATTGATGATGGAGATAAAATTGAAGTCGGTAAGATTTTAGTTAAAATTCCTCGTAAATCAGCTAAAGCAGGTGATATTACTGGTGGTCTTCCTCGTGTAACCGAACTATTTGAAGCACGTAACCCATCTAACCCAGCTGTAGTGAGTGAGATTGATGGTGTAGTGTCATTTGGTAAGATAAAGCGTGGTAACCGTGAGATTGTCATAGAATCTAAACTAGGTGAGGTTAAGAAATACTTAGTTAAATTATCTAATCAGATTCTTGTACAAGAAAATGATTATGTTAAGGCAGGCATGCCATTATCTGATGGTTCTGTAACACCAAATGATATTCTTAATATTAAAGGCCCTTCAGCTGTACAACAATACTTGGTTAACGAGGTACAAGAAGTATATCGTTTACAGGGTGTAAAGATTAACGATAAGCACTTTGAAGTTGTTGTAAGACAGATGATGCGTAAAGTTAGAATTATGGATTCTGGCGATACTATTTTCTTAGAAAATCAATTAGTACATAAAGACGATTTCATTGAAGAAAACGATAAGATTTTTGGAATGAAGGTTGTAGAAAATGCTGGTGATTCTGAGAATTTAAAATCAGGTCAAATCATAACGGTTAGACAACTAAGAGACGAAAACTCTATTTTACGTAGAGAGGATAAGAATCTTGTAACTGCCAGAGATGCACAGCCAGCCACTGCAACACCTATTTTACAAGGTATTACAAGAGCGTCATTACAAACTAAATCGTTTATCTCTGCAGCATCATTCCAAGAAACAACAAAAGTTCTTAATGAAGCAGCAGTTAGTGGTAAGGTAGATGCTTTAGAGGGACTTAAAGAGAATGTAATTGTAGGTCACAGAATACCAGCTGGTACTGGTGTTAGAGCTTATGATAACATTATTGTTGGTTCCAAAGAAGAGTTTGACCAAATGATGAAAGCTAAAGAAGAAATGAACTTTAATTAAAAGTTTGTCATTCTTGCGAAATCGAAGATTCATGAGTTCATTAATTATGAATAGTAATCTACGAATGATGTAAGAATCTTAATAAATAAGAGCCTTCATTCTATTAAAGTTTGAAGGCTTTTTAATTAAAACCAAATATTATGTCAGAAGAAAAAAAGACCCCAAAAAAAGGTCAAATTAATATAGAACTAGATGAAAGTGTAGCGGAAGGAACCTATTCTAACTTAGCAATTATAAACCATTCTGTTTCTGAATTTGTAGTAGATTTTGTTAGTATAATGCCAGGCACACCAAAAAGTAAAGTGAAGTCTAGAATAATTTTAACACCTCAACATGCAAAACGTTTGCTAAAGGCTTTAGGTGATAATGTGGCCCGTTTTGAAAAAGCCCATGGTGAAATCAAAGATTACGAGCAACCACCAATTCCTTTGAACTTCGGACCAACAGGTCAGGCTTAAATTTAAATTGTGGTTGCGAGAAATGTTTCCATACAGCAACCACCAATTCCATTGAATTTTGGACCAACAGGTCAGGCATAAAGATGTATAACTAAATTATATGGAAATTTATTTTAGCATTTAAAATAGTAATTATAAAATACGTATTTAAATGGATTATAAAGGCGATTTAAATTAAGGATTGTAGTTATTAAATAAAAACAGTTAAACGCCTTTAAATTGCTTTAAATAGATTATTTGCTATTTTTTAGTCAAAAATCATAAAAAATAAAAGATCCTTACAGTAAAACTTACTGCAAGGATCTTTTATTACTTAAAAGTAAATTCTAAGCCACATCTTTTTGATTTAGATGATACTTTAATGCTCCTGATGGACATTTTTTAATTTGATTTACAATCACATCAGTTTGTGCACCATCTAAATTAATCCATGGAATTACAGAATTTCTAAATACTTCTGAAAGTTGTTTTGCGCAAATACCTGCATTTACACAACAACGAGGTTCATAGGTTACAGTAATATCCTTATTACTGAAAACGTTTGCGTTTACATCCATAATAAGTAGATTAGTTTGGGGTTAATCTTATTATCAAATTAGATATTGACTGTCAAGAATAAGTATTTTGTCGTTAAAAAACAAATATTATCGATAAAATACACTAATTTTTAATCTATTCGATAAACAGTATGTTTTATTCAAACTCAGATGTCATATGAAAGGTAATACTTGGGTACTTTTGTTGAGTCATTTGTAGTGTAAACATAGAATCTGCTAAGAACACCAATTGATTTTGTTTGTCTCTAGCTAGATAGCGTTGTTTCACTCTTAAAAAGTCTTTAAACTCTTCACTTTTTTTATTGTCTGTATGTACCCAACAAGCCTTATGGACATTTAGATTTTCATAAGTACATTTTGCACCATATTCATGTTCTAATCTGTATTGAATAACTTCATATTGTAAAGCACCTACTGTACCAATAACTTTACGGCCATTATAATCTAATGTAAATAATTGAGCTACACCTTCGTCCATTAACTGATCAATCCCTTTATGGAGCTGCTTAGCCTTCATTGGGTCAGCATTATTAATGTATCTAAAATGCTCTGGTGAAAAACTAGGAATTCCCTTGTAATTTAGAATTTCACCTTCAGTTAGTGTGTCACCGATTTTAAAGTTCCCAGAGTCTTGTAAGCCAACAATATCACCAGGATAAGAGATGTCTACAATCTCCTTCTTTTCTGCAAAAAAGGCGTTAGGACTTGAGAATTTAAGCTTCTTCCCATGTCTTACATGCAAGTATGGTGTATTTCGTTTAAACTCACCAGATACTATTTTAACAAAAGCCAAACGGTTTCTATGATTAGGATCCATATTGGCATGGATTTTAAAAACAAATCCGGAGAATTGTTTTTCATCTGGCTTTACTAGTCGTTCTTCGCTTTGTTTAGCTCTTGGTTTAGGTGCAATTTCAACGAAACAATCTAGCAATTCTCTTACACCAAAGTTATTTAAAGCTGAGCCAAAAAATACTGGTTGTAAATCACCATATAAATAGGTGTCTTTGTCAAATTTTGGGTAGATACCATCAACTAATTCTATCTCATCTCTAAGGGTTTGGGCAGCTTTGTTACCTACTAATAGGTCTAATTCTTTTGAGTTTAAATCAGATATTTCAACTGTATCGTTAATATGCTGTTTGCTATCACCTTTAAAAAGATTTACGTTCTTTTCCCAAATATTGTAAATACCTTTAAAGTCATAACCCATACCAATAGGAAAACTCAAAGGAGTAACTTTTAGACCTAGTTTTTGTTCAACTTCATCCAACAAGTCAAACGCGTCTTTACCTTCACGGTCTAGTTTGTTGATGAATACAATCATCGGAATATTACGCATTCTACAAACTTCAACCAGTTTTTCGGTTTGCTCCTCAACACCTTTAGCAACATCAATCACTACAATCACGCTATCAACAGCAGTTAAAGTTCTAAAAGTATCTTCAGCAAAATCTTTGTGACCAGGTGTGTCTAGAATATTAATTTTAATACCGTTGTATTCAAAAGCCAAAACAGACGTAGCAACAGAAATACCACGCTGACGCTCAATTTCCATAAAGTCACTCGTAGCACCTTTCTTTATTTTATTACTTTTTACTGCACCAGCTTCTTGTATGGCACCACCAAAAAGCAGAAGCTTTTCTGTTAATGTTGTTTTACCAGCATCTGGATGCGAAATAATACCAAATGTTCGTCTTCTATTTATTTCTTCTTTAAAGCTCATATAATATATAAAGGTGCAAAATTAAAATAAACATCAACATTACTTTTATAATTATAAATTATCTTTATTTTTTATATACATTACATTTTTGAAAGATAATTTTGTCAATTCATCGATTTTTTGGTTCTAATAGATTTTCTCTAACTAACTTTCAAGCAATTATAAAATTAGTGGTAATCATTTACTAATGTTTATATGAAAGCGTACCCCAAATCAAAAGTTTACTTACAAATAATTAGGTTGATCAATAGCAATCTCTTCCTTTATTATATTTAAGTACTAGCAGTGAAAGTGGGTTACTTTTATGGTTTAATATGTGCTTTTGAAACATATTAGTAAAACTTTAGTACTAAGATTCTTACTTAATTAATTTGTTTTTTTGCATTTTAACGAATATATTTGCGTTTAATCGATAAAATATTTTATCGATTTAACAGAATTTGAATTATACATCAACTATATAATAATATGAAAATCTCTACTCGATTCTCGTGTATGAAGAATTCCCTAATTCTTCAAATTGCTTTTATATTAATAATCTTTACCCAATTATCATTTGGCCAAACTATTTCGCCAACCAACGGTAGTACAAACTGCGGTAATTGTGCACCTCCTGGTTGGTTCGACTTAGGTGGAACTCCAGACGTTTCAGGTGCTAATACCGTAGCTGGACCAGGTGGTGGATTAGGTGCTGGTGAAGCTTGGAATAGTGCACCGGTTCCATTACCTCCAAATGGTGATGTTAACTGGATTACCATAAGAGATGTTGGTACATTAGCTGCAGAGGAATCCATAGGTACAAATATTGGAGGTCTTACGATTGGTAGAACATATGAAGTGATAATTTATTCAATGTCTGCAACTACACCTACTTATGCACCTCAATACATCAATTTCTTCGACTATCAAGTAGGAACCTACCCGAGAGTGAGTGTTACACCTGTAACTCAAGAAGTTTGGGGTACAACGGTGGCGCGTTTCGTAGCAGATAATACCACTATGCAATTCACATTTTTTCCAGGAAATGATATGGGTAATAACACTGCTAATTTAGAATCAGTCAATTTAGCGGTAACATTAAACGCAGTCAACACAGCTCCTTTTGCCGATGATAATTCAAATACAACAACATTAAACACACCTATAACATTTAATGTTACAAGTACAGATGTAGATTTTGATGGTAATATAGATGATGCTACAGTAGATTTGGATGTCTTAACAGCAGGTATTCAAAACTCAATAACCAATGCTCAAGGAACTTGGACCGTTAATGCTAGTGGCGATGTAACCTTTACACCAACTACTGGTTTTATAGGTATAGCAACTTTAGATTATACAGTACTAGATGATTATGTTTTAGATGGTGCGCCTCAACCGGCTGTATCAAATATAGCGAGTTTAACAGTTACGGTATCAGCATCTGCCGACCCTTGTGATGCTATAGCTTCAGGAAACACAGATACCGATGGTGACAACATTAGTGATGTTTGTGATGCAGATGATGACAATGACGGTATTTTAGATATTAACGAATTAGATTGCTCACCAGGTTTTGTAGATTTAGGTCAAACATTCTCTAGTACAGCAAATCCATTTACGGTTAATAATTTATACACATATAATGGTGTTAATGTTAGTGCTACCTTCGAATTACAAGGTACCACAACATGGGCTTCTGGTGTAAGCAACCAAACAGTAGTTGGCGTAACAGGCGATTATATAAATACACAGCCAAACAATACAAACTTCCCTAATGGAGATGTTGCTGTTTACACTTATACATTCTCTGAACCAGTTTATAACGTAAATTTTAAGTTTGGAGGATTAGATAATGCAGATAGAGTTGATTTTGTTGCATCTAATGGAGTACAAAATGTTCCAGTACAATTAACCGATATCAATCTTGGTGCGAGTGTTACAATTACAGGGCAAAGTGCTGTAAGTACTGCTGGAGGTGCAAATGCGCCAAACAATAGTATCGCGGTTTCAATAAGTGGTCCTGTTACTGAGATTCAATTAACAGTTGGAAAACAGAATGGTAATGCTGGTAATGTAACAATGCAATTCTATGAGTTAGATTATTGTATTGCTGTTGACACAGATAATGATGGTGTTAATGATATACTAGATTTAGACTCAGATAACGACGGTATTTACGATGTAGATGAAGCTGGTAATGGTGCTTTAGATACAAACGGAGATGGTGTTATTGATAGTAGTGATGCTGGTTTTAATGACGGAGATGGTAATGGTGCAGATGATACAGCAGAAGCCACTACACCTGTAGATACAGGTAGTGATGGAAGTTTCGATTTTCAAAATACAGATAGTGATGCTGATGGATGTCCAGATGCCAATGAGGCTTACGGTACTAATACTGCAGCAGGATCAGATAATGGTCAATTTGGTGAACCAGACCCAGCGTCCGTAGATGCTGATGGACTTGTCATAGAAACGGGTATAGATTACTCTTTAGGAACAAATGCAGCGGTTACAGATAATTCAATCATTGCAGGCTGTCTTACAATTACTGCTAATGACGACGATTTTTCCGCAACACCAATTAATAGTTTGATAGTCGGATCAACAACAGCTAGTGTATTTGCGGATAATGGCAATGGTACTGATTTAGCAAATGGTGTTGCAGCCACAAATGCTAATATCTCAAATAATATTAGCATCAGTAATGATGGAGGTATGACAGGTGTAAATATTAATAATAATGGAACTATAGTTGTACCTACTAATACGCCCAATGGAACATATTTTGTGGAATATACTATATGCTTGCAAGCAGATAATACAGTATGTGATACAGCAATAGCAACTATTGTTATTGCGAATGTAGACCTATGTGATGCTGTAGCTTCTGGTAACTTAGATACTGATGGTGATGGTATTAGTGACTATTGCGATCAAGACGATGATAATGATGGTATCTTAGATAGTAATGACATTGATTGTGCTCCTGGACCATTGGCTTTGGGTCAGACATTCTCTGACAATACAGGATCAAATTTCAATCCAGAGTTTATTCCAAACGTTTATGCTTACGGCGGTGCAAGCGTAACTTTTGGTTATGAGTTATATGGAGGTTCTGCTTGGAATCTTAGTGGTGTTACAAGTCAAAATAACCCTGCCATATTACCAGATGGAGAATATATCAATACAATAGCAGATGGTACAACCTATCCAGGAAACGATGTTGTTAGATATTATTTCACATTTACGCAACCAGTTTATAATGTCAATTTTAAACTAGGTGGTCTTGACGATTTTGATAGGGCAGATTTTTTTGCAACCAATGGTTCTGATGATGTTCCTGTCATTCTTTCTGATATAAATATAGGAGCAAACCTTACAATAAATGGTCAGAGTGCTGTTACTGGTGCTTCAGCTAATGCAAATGCACCTGCGAACAGTATAGCTATCCAAGTCCAAGGACCGGTTACAGAAATAGTTGTAACCGTTGGTAAACAAGATGGTGATGAAGCGGATAATGTAGAATTACAATTCTATGAAATGCAATATTGCTTGGCAATAGATACAGATGGTGATGGAGTTAACGATATTGTTGATTTAGATTCAGACAACGATGGTATTTATGATGTAGATGAAGTAGGCGGTACCGATTTTAATAATGATGGTCAGGCTGATGGTGCTGTCGATGCAAATGGCGTCCCAGGAACAGCTAGTGGAGGAATTACTCCAATAGATACCTTAAACGATGGTAGCTTTGATTATCAAAATACTGACAGTGATGGTGATGGTTGTCCAGATGCAAATGAAGCATATGGATATGTCACTGCTGCAGGGATAGATGGTGGACAATTCGGATTTCCAGATCCCGCAAATGTAGATGCCTCTGGATTGGTAGATTTAGGTAGAATAGTAAATTATGATATAGGTACCAACCCATCGGTAACTGATCCAACTATAAATACTGTTTGTGACCCTTGTAATGCAATTTCTTCAGGAAATACAGATACTGATGGTGATGGAATTTCTGATATATGTGATGAAGATAATGACAATGATGGTATACTAAATATTTATGAGCAAGATTGTTCTCCTGGTCCAATTGCTTTAGGTCAAACTTTTGCGGACAATACAGGATCAAATTTTAATCCAGAGTATATCCCGAACGTTTATGCCTATGGAGGTGCAAGTGTAACTTTCGGATATGAACCCTTTGGAGGTTCAGCTTGGAACCTTACTGGTGTTTCAAATCAAAATAACCCAAGTATTTTACCAGACGGGGAATTTATCAATATAGTTGCAGATGGAACAAACTATCCAGTAGGTGAAACAGTTAGATTTTATTTCACATTCAGTCAACCAGTATACAATGTTAATTTTAAATTAGGCGGATTAGGGGATTTTGAGAGAGCTGATTTTACAGCAACAAATGGATCGGATAATGTACCTGTTAATTTATCCGATATCAATGTTGGTGGAGGTTTAACAATTGCCAATCAAAGTGCTGTTACAGGTGCTTCTGCAGATACTGCTGCACCAGCAAACAGCATAAATATATCAGTTCTTGGGCCTGTTACGGAAATCATTGTGACAGTTGGTCAACAAGATGGTGATGAATTCGAAAATGTCGATTTGCAATTCTATGAAATGCAATATTGTCTCATGCTAGATACAGATGGTGATGGTGTTAATGATGTTGTCGATTTAGATTCTGACAACGATGGTATTTATGATATAGATGAAGCAGGAAATGGTGTTTTAGATACTAATAATGATGGAATTTTAGATACTAATGATGCAAGTTTTAGTGATGGTGATGGAAATGGTGCAGATGATACAGCTGAAGCAACAACACCAGTAGACACACTAACAGATGGAAGTTTCGATTTTCAAAACACGGATAGTGATGGCGATGGATGTCCAGATGCAAATGAAGCTTATGATAATCCATTTGTTTCAGGTTCTGATGGTGGACAATTTGGTGAACCAGATCCTGCCTCAGTAGATGCAAATAATGGTTTAGTTACAGAAGCAGGTGTAGACTATTCTTTAGGAACTAATGCAGCTGTCACTGATCCTGGTATAGCAACAAGTTGTGTTATTAATCCTAGCATTACAACTGTTAAAACATTTTCAGATATAGATGGAAATGTTTTAACAACAGAATATAGTGCTGTTGGTGAAGTTATCAATTATACAATAACATTAACTAATAGTGGTAATGTCGATGTTTACACTCCAACGATGGTTGATGCCACAGCAGATGCTGCACCTGTTAGAGGTGCAGATGCTCCAGGTAACGATGATGGAGTTTTAGATGTAGGTGAAACATGGACATATACAGTTTCTCATACAGTAACACAAGCAGATTTAGATAATGGTTCTTACACCAATACAGCTGAAGCTGATGGTTCTGCTGATACAACAAATGATGGTTCAGGTGATACTCCTGTTGATAATGATGAGAGTGAAACTGTAAACGGAATAGAATCCCCAAGTATAGAAGCGGTGAAGGTCGTAGCGATCAGCAATGATGTGCTGCCAGCTGGGGCCAGCTTAGGAGACGAGCTGACCTATACAATAACGGTAGAGAACACGGGCAACGTGACCTTAACGAACGTGGCCTTAACGGACACGTTTGTGGATGGCAACGGCAATCCACTCACCCTAACCGGTCCAACATTTGTAAGTTCAGATTTGGGCAGTTTGGAAGGGACCTTACAAGTCGGGGAAACGGCGACGTATACGGCGACCTACGTGATCACGCAGAGTGATGTAGATGCCGGGGGCGTGAGCAACAGTGTAGTAGCGGACGGAGACAGTCCAGCCGGCACCACGGTCAGCGACACGAGTGACGATGGGGATGATCTGGACGGCAACACGACGGACGATCCAACGGAAACCACGATAGCAGAGTCACCAAGCCTGGAAGCGGTGAAGGTCGTAGCGATCAGCAATGATGTGCTGCCAGCTGGGGCCAGCTTAGGAGACGAGCTGACCTATACAATAACGGTAGAGAACACGGGCAACGTGACCTTAACGAACGTGGCCTTAACGGACACGTTTGTGGATGGCAACGGCAATCCACTCACCCTAACCGGTCCAACATTTGTAAGTTCAGATTTGGGCAGTTTGGAAGGGACCTTACAAGTCGGGGAAACGGCGACGTATACGGCGACCTACGTGATCACGCAGAGTGATGTAGATGCCGGGGGCGTGAGCAACAGTGTAGTAGCGGACGGAGACAGTCCAGCCGGCACCACGGTCAGCGACACGAGTGACGATGGGGATGATCTGGACGGCAACACGACGGACGATCCAACGGAAACCACGATAGCAGAGTCACCAAGCCTGGAAGCGGTGAAGGTCGTAGCGATCAGCAATGATGTGCTGCCAGCTGGGGCCAGCTTAGGAGACGAGCTGACCTATACAATAACGGTAGAGAACACGGGCAACGTGACCTTAACGAACGTGGCCTTAACGGACACGTTTGTGGATGGCAACGGCAATCCACTCACCCTAACCGGTCCAACATTTGTAAGTTCAGATTTGGGCAGTTTGGAAGGGACCTTACAAGTCGGGGAAACGGCGACGTATACGGCGACCTACGTGATCACGCAGAGTGATGTAGATGCCGGGGGCGTGAGCAACAGTGTAGTAGCGGACGGAGACAGTCCAGCCGGCACCACGGTCAGCGACACGAGTGACGATGGGGATGATCTGGACGGCAACACGACGGACGATCCAACGGAAACCACGATAGCAGAGTCACCAAGCCTGGAAGCGGTGAAGGTCGTAGCGATCAGCAATGATGTGCTGCCAGCTGGGGCCAGCTTAGGAGACGAGCTGACCTATACAATAACGGTAGAGAACACGGGCAACGTGACCTTAACGAACGTGGCCTTAACGGACACGTTTGTGGATGGCAACGGCAATCCACTCACCCTAACCGGTCCAACATTTGTAAGTTCAGATTTGGGCAGTTTGGAAGGGACCTTACAAGTCGGGGAAACGGCGACGTATACGGCGACCTACGTGATCACGCAGAGTGATGTAGATGCCGGGGGCGTGAGCAACAGTGTAGTAGCGGACGGAGACAGTCCAGCCGGCACCACGGTCAGCGACACGAGTGACGATGGGGATGATCTGGACGGCAACACGACGGACGATCCAACGGAAACCACGATAGCAGAGTCACCAAGCCTGGAAGCGGTGAAGGTCGTAGCGATCAGCAATGATGTGCTGCCAGCTGGGGCCAGCTTAGGAGACGAGCTGACCTATACAATAACGGTAGAGAACACGGGCAACGTGACCTTAACGAACGTGGCCTTAACGGACACGTTTGTGGATGGCAACGGCAATCCACTCACCCTAACCGGTCCAACATTTGTAAGTTCAGATTTGGGCAGTTTGGAAGGGACCTTACAAGTCGGGGAAACGGCGACGTATACGGCGACCTACGTGATCACGCAGAGTGATGTAGATGCCGGGGGCGTGAGCAACAGTGTAGTAGCGGACGGAGACAGTCCAGCCGGCACCACGGTCAGCGACACGAGTGACGATGGGGATGATCTGGACGGCAACACGACGGACGATCCAACGGAAACCACGATAGCAGAGTCACCAAGCCTGGAAGCGGTGAAGGTCGTAGCGATCAGCAATGATGTGCTGCCAGCTGGGGCCAGCTTAGGAGACGAGCTGACCTATACAATAACGGTAGAGAACACGGGCAACGTGACCTTAACGAACGTGGCCTTAACGGACACGTTTGTGGATGGCAACGGCAATCCACTCACCCTAACCGGTCCAACATTTGTAAGTTCAGATTTGGGCAGTTTGGAAGGGACCTTACAAGTCGGGGAAACGGCGACGTATACGGCGACCTACGTGATCACGCAGAGTGATGTAGATGCCGGGGGCGTGAGCAACAGTGTAGTAGCGGACGGAGACAGTCCAGCCGGCACCACGGTCAGCGACACGAGTGACGATGGGGATGATCTGGACGGCAACACGACGGACGATCCAACGGAAACCACGATAGCAGAGTCACCAAGCCTGGAAGCGGTGAAGGTCGTAGCGATCAGCAATGATGTGCTGCCAGCTGGGGCCAGCTTAGGAGACGAGCTGACCTATACAATAACGGTAGAGAACACGGGCAACGTGACCTTAACGAACGTGGCCTTAACGGACACGTTTGTGGATGGCAACGGCAATCCACTCACCCTAACCGGTCCAACATTTGTAAGTTCAGATTTGGGCAGTTTGGAAGGGACCTTACAAGTCGGGGAAACGGCGACGTATACGGCGACCTACGTGATCACGCAGAGTGATGTAGATGCCGGGGGCGTGAGCAACAGTGTAGTAGCGGACGGAGACAGTCCAGCCGGCACCACGGTCAGCGACACGAGTGACGATGGGGATGATCTGGACGGCAACACGACGGACGATCCAACGGAAACCACGATAGCAGAGTCACCAAGCCTGGAAGCGGTGAAGGTCGTAGCGATCAGCAATGATGTGCTGCCAGCTGGGGCCAGCTTAGGAGACGAGCTGACCTATACAATAACGGTAGAGAACACGGGCAACGTGACCTTAACGAACGTGGCCTTAACGGACACGTTTGTGGATGGCAACGGCAATCCACTCACCCTAACCGGTCCAACATTTGTAAGTTCAGATTTGGGCAGTTTGGAAGGGACCTTACAAGTCGGGGAAACGGCGACGTATACGGCGACCTACGTGATCACGCAGAGTGATGTAGATGCCGGGGGCGTGAGCAACAGTGTAGTAGCGGACGGAGACAGTCCAGCCGGCACCACGGTCAGCGACACGAGTGACGATGGGGATGATCTGGACGGCAACACGACGGACGATCCAACGGAAACCACGATAGCAGAGTCACCAAGCCTGGAAGCGGTGAAGGTCGTAGCGATCAGCAATGATGTGCTGCCAGCTGGGGCCAGCTTAGGAGACGAGCTGACCTATACAATAACGGTAGAGAACACGGGCAACGTGACCTTAACGAACGTGGCCTTAACGGACACGTTTGTGGATGGCAACGGCAATCCACTCACCCTAACCGGTCCAACATTTGTAAGTTCAGATTTGGGCAGTTTGGAAGGGACCTTACAAGTCGGGGAAACGGCGACGTATACGGCGACCTACGTGATCACGCAGAGTGATGTAGATGCCGGGGGCGTGAGCAACAGTGTAGTAGCGGACGGAGACAGTCCAGCCGGCACCACGGTCAGCGACACGAGTGACGATGGGGATGATCTGGACGGCAACACGACGGACGATCCAACGGAAACCACGATAGCAGAGTCACCAAGCCTGGAAGCGGTGAAGGTCGTAGCGATCAGCAATGATGTGCTGCCAGCTGGGGCCAGCTTAGGAGACGAGCTGACCTATACAATAACGGTAGAGAACACGGGCAACGTGACCTTAACGAACGTGGCCTTAACGGACACGTTTGTGGATGGCAACGGCAATCCACTCACCCTAACCGGTCCAACATTTGTAAGTTCAGATTTGGGCAGTTTGGAAGGGACCTTACAAGTCGGGGAAACGGCGACGTATACGGCGACCTACGTGATCACGCAGAGTGATGTAGATGCCGGGGGCGTGAGCAACAGTGTAGTAGCGGACGGAGACAGTCCAGCCGGCACCACGGTCAGCGACACGAGTGACGATGGGGATGATCTGGACGGCAACACGACGGACGATCCAACGGAAACCACGATAGCAGAGTCACCAAGCCTGGAAGCGGTGAAGGTCGTAGCGATCAGCAATGATGTGCTGCCAGCTGGGGCCAGCTTAGGAGACGAGCTGACCTATACAATAACGGTAGAGAACACGGGCAACGTGACCTTAACGAACGTGGCCTTAACGGACACGTTTGTGGATGGCAACGGCAATCCACTCACCCTAACCGGTCCAACATTTGTAAGTTCAGATTTGGGCAGTTTGGAAGGGACCTTACAAGTCGGGGAAACGGCGACGTATACGGCGACCTACGTGATCACGCAGAGTGATGTAGATGCCGGGGGCGTGAGCAACAGTGTAGTAGCGGACGGAGACAGTCCAGCCGGCACCACGGTCAGCGACACGAGTGACGATGGGGATGATCTGGACGGCAACACGACGGACGATCCAACGGAAACCACGATAGCAGAGTCACCAAGCCTGGAAGCGGTGAAGGTCGTAGCGATCAGCAATGATGTGCTGCCAGCTGGGGCCAGCTTAGGAGACGAGCTGACCTATACAATAACGGTAGAGAACACGGGCAACGTGACCTTAACGAACGTGGCCTTAACGGACACGTTTGTGGATGGCAACGGCAATCCACTCACCCTAACCGGTCCAACATTTGTAAGTTCAGATTTGGGCAGTTTGGAAGGGACCTTACAAGTCGGGGAAACGGCGACGTATACGGCGACCTACGTGATCACGCAGAGTGATGTAGATGCCGGGGGCGTGAGCAACAGTGTAGTAGCGGACGGAGACAGTCCAGCCGGCACCACGGTCAGCGACACGAGTGACGATGGGGATGATCTGGACGGCAACACGACGGACGATCCAACGGAAACCACGATAGCAGAGTCACCAAGCCTGGAAGCGGTGAAGGTCGTAGCGATCAGCAATGATGTGCTGCCAGCTGGGGCCAGCTTAGGAGACGAGCTGACCTATACAATAACGGTAGAGAACACGGGCAACGTGACCTTAACGAACGTGGCCTTAACGGACACGTTTGTGGATGGCAACGGCAATCCACTCACCCTAACCGGTCCAACATTTGTAAGTTCAGATTTGGGCAGTTTGGAAGGGACCTTACAAGTCGGGGAAACGGCGACGTATACGGCGACCTACGTGATCACGCAGAGTGATGTAGATGCCGGGGGCGTGAGCAACAGTGTAGTAGCGGACGGAGACAGTCCAGCCGGCACCACGGTCAGCGACACGAGTGACGATGGGGATGATCTGGACGGCAACACGACGGACGATCCAACGGAAACCACGATAGCAGAGTCACCAAGCCTGGAAGCGGTGAAGGTCGTAGCGATCAGCAATGATGTGCTGCCAGCTGGGGCCAGCTTAGGAGACGAGCTGACCTATACAATAACGGTAGAGAACACGGGCAACGTGACCTTAACGAACGTGGCCTTAACGGACACGTTTGTGGATGGCAACGGCAATCCACTCACCCTAACCGGTCCAACATTTGTAAGTTCAGATTTGGGCAGTTTGGAAGGGACCTTACAAGTCGGGGAAACGGCGACGTATACGGCGACCTACGTGATCACGCAGAGTGATGTAGATGCCGGGGGCGTGAGCAACAGTGTAGTAGCGGACGGAGACAGTCCAGCCGGCACCACGGTCAGCGACACGAGTGACGATGGGGATGATCTGGACGGCAACACGACGGACGATCCAACGGAAACCACGATAGCAGAGTCACCAAGCCTGGAAGCGGTGAAGGTCGTAGCGATCAGCAATGATGTGCTGCCAGCTGGGGCCAGCTTAGGAGACGAGCTGACCTATACAATAACGGTAGAGAACACGGGCAACGTGACCTTAACGAACGTGGCCTTAACGGACACGTTTGTGGATGGCAACGGCAATCCACTCACCCTAACCGGTCCAACATTTGTAAGTTCAGATTTGGGCAGTTTGGAAGGGACCTTACAAGTCGGGGAAACGGCGACGTATACGGCGACCTACGTGATCACGCAGAGTGATGTAGATGCCGGGGGCGTGAGCAACAGTGTAGTAGCGGACGGAGACAGTCCAGCCGGCACCACGGTCAGCGACACGAGTGACGATGGGGATGATCTGGACGGCAACACGACGGACGATCCAACGGAAACCACGATAGCAGAGTCACCAAGCCTGGAAGCGGTGAAGGTCGTAGCGATCAGCAATGATGTGCTGCCAGCTGGGGCCAGCTTAGGAGACGAGCTGACCTATACAATAACGGTAGAGAACACGGGCAACGTGACCTTAACGAACGTGGCCTTAACGGACACGTTTGTGGATGGCAACGGCAATCCACTCACCCTAACCGGTCCAACATTTGTAAGTTCAGATTTGGGCAGTTTGGAAGGGACCTTACAAGTCGGGGAAACGGCGACGTATACGGCGACCTACGTGATCACGCAGAGTGATGTAGATGCCGGGGGCGTGAGCAACAGTGTAGTAGCGGACGGAGACAGTCCAGCCGGCACCACGGTCAGCGACACGAGTGACGATGGGGATGATCTGGACGGCAACACGACGGACGATCCAACGGAAACCACGATAGCAGAGTCACCAAGCCTGGAAGCGGTGAAGGTCGTAGCGATCAGCAATGATGTGCTGCCAGCTGGGGCCAGCTTAGGAGACGAGCTGACCTATACAATAACGGTAGAGAACACGGGCAACGTGACCTTAACGAACGTGGCCTTAACGGACACGTTTGTGGATGGCAACGGCAATCCACTCACCCTAACCGGTCCAACATTTGTAAGTTCAGATTTGGGCAGTTTGGAAGGGACCTTACAAGTCGGGGAAACGGCGACGTATACGGCGACCTACGTGATCACGCAGAGTGATGTAGATGCCGGGGGCGTGAGCAACAGTGTAGTAGCGGACGGAGACAGTCCAGCCGGCACCACGGTCAGCGACACGAGTGACGATGGGGATGATCTGGACGGCAACACGACGGACGATCCAACGGAAACCACGATAGCACAGGATCCAATGTTAACTATTGAAAAGACAAGTAGTTTAGACTTAGGACTTGATGGCATAGCAACAGTTGGAGATATTATAACTTATACATATACAGTAACTAATACTGGAAATGTTACGGTATTTGATGTGAGTGTAACAGAGGATGCTGCTGACTTTACAGGTAGTGGAACTTTACCGACACCTACTTACGTAAGTGGTGGTAGTGACGAAGATGGAGATGCAGATTTAGAAGATATGATTGTAGGTGTAGGTACAATAGTTTACACCGCAACCTATGCGATTACTCAAGATGATATTGACGCAGGGTTTGTAACAAACCAAGCAGCAACAAATGGAACAGGTCCGTTAGGAGATACAGTAACTGATGACAGTGATGACCCATCAGATACAACAAGTAATGATGACCCAACGGTTACAATAATACCTCAGATACCAAGTATAGCCATAGAGAAGACTAGTAGTTTAGACCTTGGTTCTGACAGTATTGCAACTGTAGGTGATATTATTACATACACCTATACTGTAACTAATACTGGAAATACAACGTTATTTGATATTAATGTACTCGAAAATGCTGCAGATTTCACAGGAACAGGAACTTTACCGACACCTACTTACGTAAGTGGTGGTAGTGACGAAGATGGAGATGCAGATTTAGAAGATATGATTGTAGGTGTAGGTACAATAGTTTACACTGCAACATATGCGATTACTCAAGATGATATTGATGCTGGGATTGTTACAAATCAAGCGATAGCGGGAGCAGTTGATCCATTAGGAGGTGTTGTAACTGATGATAGTGATGATCCAACTGATACAACCAGTAATGATGATCCAACTGATACGACAATTCCTCAATTACCAGAAATTGCTATTGAAAAGACTAGTAGTTTGGATGTTGGTGCAGATGGTGTAGCTAGTGTGGGTGATATTGTTACTTATACATACATTATAAGTAATACAGGAAATACAACATTATTTGATGTAAGCGTTACTGAGGATGCAGCTGACTTTACTGGTACTGGAACTCTACCAACACCATCTTATGTTAGTGGTGGTAGTGATGAAGACGGCCAAGGAGACTTGGAAGATTTGGTAGTTGGTTCAGGAACGATTATTTATACTGCTACTTACGCATTAACCCAAGCAGATATTGATTCAGGATTTGTAACAAATCAGGCTATTGCTAATGGTACAGCACCTTTAGGGGATTCAGTGTCTGATAATAGTGATGATCCTGCAGATCCAACTAGTGATGATGACCCAACGGTAACTGAAATTATTCAAGTTCCAATGATAAGCTTAATCAAAACAACTTTACCACTTGAAGATACTAATGGTGATGGTATTGAAGGTAGCTTAGGTGATCTTATTTCATATGTATTTGTTGTTGAAAATACAGGAAATGTAACTTTAACTAATATAGAGGTAGAAGATTTATTACCTGGACTGAATTTAGTTGGTGGACCAATTGCACAATTGTTACCAGGTGAATCTGATAGTACGACATTTACAGCAACTTATGAGATTACTCAAGTTGATCTTGATATTGGATTTGTAACCAACTCTGCAACTGTGAGATCTGAAGGACCAGGTGGTGATCTCGGCGATCCTTCAGACGATGTTGAAGACATCAGTGATGATCCTAATGACTTAAATGATGACGATCCAAATGGCGATGGCAATCCAGATGATCCAACAGTTACATTAGTTAATTCAATCTTTGATATAGAGGTTACTAAAGCTGTTGATGAAGTCAGACCTGTTGTCGGAGATGAAGTAGTCTTTACAATAGAGGTTGCCAATATTGGAAATGTTACCGCAACTAACGTTGTTATCAGTGAACAAATTCCTACCGGCTATGTATTTGTTTCAGCAATTACAACTGCAGGAACTTATTCTGAGTTTGATGGGGAATGGACAGTTGGTCAATTAGATCCTGATCAAGTTGAAATTCTTGAGATTACTGTTGAAGTGTTAGGTTTCGGAGATTATTTAAATACAGCGTTTGTTGATGTTGCTGATGGTGGAACGGATGTTAACCCTTCCAATGATGAGGGTAGTGCTGTTGTGGATCCGATATGTTTAACAATTTACAATGAGTTCTCTCCAAATGGTGATGGTGTTAATGAGACTTTTGTTATTGATTGTTTAGAGCGATTCCCAAATAACAAATTAGAAGTCTATAACAGATGGGGTAATATCGTATATTCTAAAAACGGATATCTAAATGATTGGAATGGTACTACAAATGGAAGAGCAGTCATTGGTCAATCAAATGAGTTACCTGTAGGTACATATTATTATGTACTGGACTTGGGTGATGGGTCTGAACCAAGAGTAGGATGGTTATATATAAATAGATAAGTAAACAACTATAGAAAAAGACAGAAAGATGATACGTATATTATCAAAAGCAAGTTTAATTTTAATGGTGTTTACTACACTATTAGTAACTGAATTAAATGCTCAGCAAGATCCTCAATTCACGCATTATATGTACAATACTTTGAGTGTTAACCCGGCTTATGCTGGCCAAAGAGAGACACTAAGTGTTGTAGGTTTACATAGATCACAATGGGTGGGTATTGATGGTGCACCGCAAACACAATCTTTAGGTATTCATTCGCCTTTACGCAATGAGCGTATAGGTTTAGGTTTAAACATTGTTAGCGATGCACTTGGTCCTGCTAGAGAGAATTTTATTGATGCTAATTTTTCATATACTATTCCTTTAAATGCAAATGATTTAAAATTATCGTTTGGTGTAAAAGGTGGAATACATATGTTAGATTTAGATTGGAGTAAAGGTCGATTCCGAGATCCAGATAACGTGTTCAATGAAAATGTAAATCTTATTTCACCTATGGTTGGTGCAGGACTATACATGCATACTAGAAAATGGTATTTAGGTTTAGCTGTACCAAACTTTTTAGAAACAGAACATTATGATGACTTTCAAGAGTCTAGAGCTACAGAACGCATGCATTTCTATGCCATAGGTGGTTATGTTTTCAACCTTAGTGAAACCTTAGAGTTAAAACCAGCTTTTTTAGTGAAAGCGGTTTCAAATTCACCGCTTATTGCGGATGTGTCTGCTAACTTCTGGTACAAAAAGAATTTAACTGCTGGTTTAGCCTGGAGATGGGATGATTCTGTTAGTGCTCTTGTAGGTTTTCAAGCTACACCTGGCATGTTTATTGGTTATGGATATGATTTAACCACTACAGGTTTAAATAATTACAATGGAGGAACTCACGAAATAACTTTAAGATTTGAAGTGAAACGATTAGGCCGAATTTTATCACCACGTTTCTTCTAAAAATAAGACTATGAGAACAATTTCAAAATATATAAGTTTAGTTTGCGCAGGTATGTTTGCTTTATCTGCCTTTGCACAGAACGGCAAAATAAAAAGTGTTGAAGACGACTATAAGGATTTTGCTTATGTAAAAACAAGTGAGGTCCTTTTGGAGGTAGCCAATAAGGGCTATAAGTCTGCAGATCTTTTTCAGAAATTGGCAAATTCCTTCTACTTTAGAAATGACATGGAGAATGCCGCGAAATGGTATGGAGAGCTATTTACCATGAACGAAGTCATTGATCCAGAGTACTATTTTAGATATGCTTTAGCCTTAAAAGGAATTGAAAACTATGAGGAATCTGATAAGTGGATGAAGAAATTCAATGAACTTAAACCAGATGATATGAGAGGTAAGGCTTTTCTTTCTAAGGTAGATTACAGAGCCAATATTGAAGAGTTGAGTCGTGATGATATTGAGGTTGAAAACTTAGACATTAATACTGAGCTCTCAGACTTCGGTACTACGGAATATGATAACTCCATTGTATTTGCCTCTGCTAGAGGTGGTGGTCGTAAATACCGTTGGAATGAAGAACCTTATTTAGATATATATGCAGTTGAAAAAACTGAAAATGGATTCGGTGAGGTTAAGGAAATTCAAGGAAAAGTTAATACAAAGTATCACGAATCTAGTGCTGTGTTTTCACCTAATGGTAAATACATGTTTTTCACTAGAAATAACTTTTTCAAGTTAAAGTATAAAGAAGATGGAAGTGGTGTTAATCGATTGCAATTATATAGGGCTACGTTGAGTGAAGATGGAACTTGGGATGAGATTCATAAAGTTCATTTTAACAGTGAAGATTATAGCGTTGCTCACCCAGCCTTAAACCTCACAGGAACAAGGTTATACTTTGCATCAGATATGACAGGTACTTATGGGCAGTCTGATATTTTTGTGGTAGATGTAAACGATGATGGCACACTTGGTGAGCCAGAAAATTTGGGCTCTTCAATAAATACGGAAGGGCAAGAATCATTTCCATTTATGGATACAAGCGGTAATTTGTTCTTTTCTTCAACAGGTTTTCCTGGTCTAGGCGGTTTAGATGTATTTAAATCTGAAGAATTAGACCAAAAAGTAGCGTCAGGTTCTAATAGAAATTTTCCAATTGAAAATGTTGGAAAACCAGTGAATAGCTCTGCAGATGATTTCGGGTATTATGAAAATTTGGTAACAAAGCGTGTATATTTTAGTTCCAATAGAGAAGGTGGCAAGGGTAGTGATGATATCTATACTTTTGAGGTTCCTGAGTGTGAACAACTGGTATTCGGAACAGTTCAAGATAGTAAGACAGACGAACTTATACCTAATGCCACTGTGGTTTTATTTGATGGTAAAGGAAACGAAATTGAGCGTAAAACTGTTGGTGAAGATGCAGCTTTTGAATTTCAGTTAGATTGTGAAATGGAATATCTCATTAGGGGAGAAATGGTGGCGTACATATCAGATGAAAAACGTTTTACCACTCCAAAGAGAAAACAAGAATTACAGTTGCAATTACTATTAGAAAAAGATGTACAAGAAATCAATCCTTGCGATGATTTAGCTAAAATTTTGGACATTCCGATTATTTATTTCGATTTTGATAAGTCCAATATACGATATGACGCTGAGATTGAATTACAGAAAGTATTAGCAGTATTGAATAAGTACCCAACAATGCATATCGATATTCGTTCGCATACAGACTGTAGAGGACTTGCAGACTATAATGAGAGGTTATCTGATAGAAGAGCAAAGTCTACACGTCAGTACTTAATAGATAACGGTATTGAAGCAGATCGTTTAACAGCTAAGGGATATGGTGAGTCACAATTGGTTAACGATTGTGGTTGTGAACCAACAAATGCCTCTAGTTGTTCTGAGGATGAACATCAATTAAATAGACGTAGTGAGTTTATCATTACGAGTATTAATGGTAAATCTTGTGACAATAACTAAAAGATTTTACAGATAGAAATTAAAAAATAGCCGTTTAATCACTTAAGCGGCTATTTTTTTATGAAATCCTTTAGCATTTTTAATCCTTTAGATGTTAATTTTGCTTTATGGTAGAAGAAAATGTCATCCTTGTTGATGAAAACGATAATCAAATTGGCATAATGCCAAAAATGGAAGCTCATGAAAAAGCACTACTACATCGTGCATTTTCAGTATTTGTTTTTAATGATAAAAACGAATTAATGCTTCAGCAGCGTGCATTACATAAGTATCATTCACCAGGGTTGTGGACCAATACGTGTTGTAGTCATCAAAGAGAAGGAGAATCAAATTTGGAGGCAGGCAAACGTCGATTACAAGAAGAAATGGGATTTGTAACTGAATTGCAAGAAACGACCTCGTTTATATATAAAGCTCCTTTTGATAATGGTTTAACCGAGCACGAATACGATCATATCATGTTAGGATATTATAATGAAGCACCAAACATTAATGAAGATGAAGTGGCAGATTGGAAATGGATGGGTTTAGAAGATGTTAAGTTAGATATTGCAAAGCATCCTGAATATTACACAGCTTGGTTTAAAATTATATTTGATAAGTTTTATGAATTTATAAACGTAAAAAAATCATGACAGTAACAGTACATAGAAAAGCACATTTTAATGCGGCACATAGACTTTATAGAAAAGATTGGAGTTTTGAAAAAAACGATGCTGTTTTTGGTTTGTGTAACAATCCTAATTTTCATGGTCATAATTACGAACTTATAGCAAGTGTTACTGGAGAGATTGATCCTGAAACAGGATATGTTATAGATGTAAAGATTCTAAAAGATATCATAAAGAGTGAAGTAGAAGATGCATTTGATCATAAAAACCTTAATGTAGAAGTTCCAGAATTTCAAGATTTAAATCCTACAGCAGAAAATATTGCCGTTGTGATTTACAATAAGATAAAGGCAAAACTAGATTCTAAATTCCATTTGGAAATAACACTCTACGAAACACCTCGTAATTTTGTAACCTATTCTGGAAAGTAATATATGGAGACTGAACTCTATCCTCTAAAGTTTTACCCCATTCTTAAAGATAAAATCTGGGGTGGTGAAAAACTCAAAACTGAGCTTAATAAACCTTCAGAATCTAATCAAGTTGGTGAAAGTTGGGAAATTAGTACTGTGCCAGGAGATGTTTCTGAGGTTGTAAATGGCGAGTTTAAATTGCACAATCTTCAAGATTTATTAGAATTATATAAAGGCGATTTAATAGGTGATAAGAATTACAAACGATTTGGAAATAACTTTCCTTTACTCATAAAATTTATTGATGCTAAACAAGATTTAAGTATCCAACTGCATCCTGATGACACTTTAGCAAAAAGGAGACATAATTCTTTTGGAAAAACTGAGATGTGGTATGTACTACAAGCAGATAAAGATGCCAAGCTCATGGTCGGTTTTAATAAAAAAATGAATAAAGATACCTACTTGAAGCATCTTAAGAATAAAACATTAACACAAGTTTTGAATTTTGATAGTGTAAAAGAGGGAGATACCTATTTTATTGAAGCAGGTAGGGTACATGCCATAGGTGCTGGTGTTCTATTAGCAGAAATACAACAAACTAGTGATATTACGTATCGCGTATACGATTGGGACAGAAAGGATGAAAAAGGTGATGAGCGTGAACTTCATAATGACATAGCCATAGATGCCTTTAAATTTGATTTAAAAAACGATTTTAGAGTTGATTACAAAAAGAATAAAAATGTAACAAATGAAATGGTAAGTTGTCCATTCTTTACCACTAATTTTTTAGAAATAAATAGGGAATTGATTAAAAAAAACTCAAACGATACATTTCTAATATACATGTGTGTGGATGGTGAAGTAGAAGTAACCACCGAAAATACAAAAGAGTTTATTTCTAAAGGCGAAACGATTCTAATTCCTGCGGCTATTAAAGATTTTAGCCTTAAGTCAAAGAAGGCACAACTACTTGAAGTTTACATTTAAAAATTGACAAAGTAAATCATGGATTCCGTACATTTGTACGCAAATAAACTGAAAATATTATGGCAAATAAGAGAGATTTAAAAAAGGACATCAATTATGTTTTTGGAGACATTATTGACGCCGTTTACTTCTGGGAATTAGAAAATACGCAAAAACCAACAAAAGAGAGCGAAGCTATTATTGACGATGCTATCGCTTCATTTGATGAACTTATTGCTCGTGTAAACGATAGAGGTGTCGAAGATGCAAAGGCCCATTTCAAAGCAATTAATAAAGACTTAGAAGAAAAAGGAAGAGCATTAATCGAAAGAATTAATAAACTATAAAAAAAGGATTTGCAAAATTGAATTTAACGTTTAATTTTGCGTGCACTTTTGCCGATATAGCTCAGCTGGCTAGAGCAGCTGATTTGTAATCAGCAGGTCGTGGGTTCGAGTCCCTCTATCGGCTCAATAATAGAAACTCTAATTACAATTCATGTGGTTAGGGTTTTTTATTTTCTAAAACCTAAAAGGACGAGAAGTTTATCATGAGCGCAGTCGAAGGGAGTCCCTCTATGGGCTCTAAAATTAAAAAGCTCTAATTGCAATATGTAATTAGAGCTTTCTTTTTTAGAGTCAGCATGTGATTATTCTTCAGTATTTCTATTGGCAATAACTTCGCCAAGCTTTTTGCCGTAAAACGAATTTTTAATATCCTCTGTTAAACCGTTATAAACAGAATCTACATAAATAGGGTTTGCTGAAGGTATTTCGTATAAAGCCAAATAAGGTGCAATAATATTATCCTTATGGTTTAAGGCAAACTGAATGGTGTAAGAGTATTTACGTTTAAATAAAGTTTCAGAAGCCTTAATTAATGAATCTACCGCAATGCTGTCATTATCTTTTTGAGCTAAAAAACTAGCTTCAATAATGTCTAAATTTTGATCATTGAATTTAGACATAACTTTAGTGTATTCATTTAATAATTCTTGTTGCTTAGACCCTTTAATTTCTGCATCATAATTAAAATTCTTCAGCGTAGTTTTTAATTCTGTAACACCTTCATCAGCAAAAAACGGAATGTAGTGTTCCTCACCATCGTTCTTAAATAGTTTAAGATAAAGTAGTATAGGCTCTTCTAAATTAGTCTTCAATGTAAACTCCGGTTGGCCAGTAATAACCATAGAATCTAAATTTATTATAGTTGAGTCTCCTTCTTTCTGAAGGTAAACTATCCCCTTTTTGAGACCTTTTATGTGTCCTTTTAATGTGAAATTGGTTTCAACCTCTTTACTACAAGAGGTGACTATAAATAATAAAAATAAGAGGCTAAGTGTTTTATTCAACTTTGTCATAAGGTATAATAAATGAGATTTTTTAAGTTATGGGTGCAATTAGTCGCATTAATTCAGCAGTAAGCATGGCTCCGTATGTACCTACTACATAGCCAAAAACAGCAAGCAGTACTCCAACAGTGGCTAAAGAAGGATGAAATGCAGCAGCTACAACAGGTGCTGAAGCTGCTCCGCCTATATTTGCCTTACTTCCCACTGCAAGAAAGAAGTAAGGGGCTCTTATGAGTTTGGCAACTAAAAATAGTAAGCCAACATGAACAGCCATCCACACCAAGCCAACCACAATCAACCCAGGGTTGTCTACTATTTTTGTCAAATCCATTTTCATACCTATAGAAGCTACGAGGATGTAAATAAAGACACTGCCAATTTTACTGGCGCCAGCACCTTCATAGGTCTTTAATCTTGTAAAAGATAATAATATTCCAAGAATAGTGGCTATTGTAATCATCCAAAAAAACTGGGATCCAAAGGACGACCATGCAGATTTCTTATCACTAACGGCTTCTAGGTTATTAGTAAGAAATTCGGAAATTTCATTAGCTCCATAATGTGAGATACCTACAACAGTAAATGCCACACCAAGAATGACCATGAAGTCTGCTAAAGTGGGATTTCTTGAAATACTGTCTGCATAACTAGATACCTTTTCTTTTAGGGTGTCAATAGCACTATTATCAGCTTTAAGCCATTTATCAATCTTTTTCTGTTTACCAATACCTAGTAAAAGAATAGCCATCCAAATATTGGCCACTACAATGTCTACGATAACCATTCCTGCATAATTAGCAGTATTATATTCATATATTTCTAACATTGCAGCCTGATTAGCTCCACCGCCAATCCAGCTTCCGGCTAAGGTAGATAGTCCTCTCCAAACAGCATCGGTACCAGAACCTCCAACAGTTTCTGGAGATACCAACGCAATTAGGTAAACAGCAATTGGGCCACCCATAATGATGCCCAAAGTACCTGTACCGAACATGGCTAAGGCTTTCCAGCCAAGTTTAAAAACCGCTTTTAGGTCAATACTAATAGTCATAAGTACCAAAGCCGCAGGAAGCATAAAGCGACTAGCCACATAATACGCTTGGGATTTTCCTGTAACTTCTACCAAAGTACCCTGCTCATTTTCAAATCCCCATTCAGGTGAAATTAGACCAAAAGTAGTTAAGGCTGCGGGCAACATATAAGCCATCAAAAGCGCAGGGATGTATTTATAAAACTTTTTCCAGAACTTATGCTCGCCTGTTGAAGTGTAAAAGACAAAGCCTAATGTTAGCATTAGTAAACCAAAAACAATGGTATCTTGCGTAAACATTGGTTTTACTTCAATTAACTGTGTAGTATCCATAGAGAAACAATTATTGGCGCAAAATACCAAAATAAAGAGCAATAAAAAAGTGACTTTTTAAGTCACTTTTCATTACCAGTAGTTTTCCTTTTTGGTTGTCTATTGTGTTCTTTTAGATATTGCATAAGTATCCATTCTATTTGTCCGTTGGTACTACGAAATTCATCAGCAGCCCATTTTTCTATAGCTTTTAGCATATCTTCATCAATTCGTAACGCAAAGGCTTTTTTCTTAGACATTTGTATCGTTAATTATTTTTTGCTTGTAGGTGTCTATTGTGGTTTTGGCATCTTCCTGTTTTTGGGTACCTATTAATAGCTTTTTTCCACTTTTTAGTACAAGTTGAATGCCAATATCTCCTGATACATTGATGGCTGTGCCTTTAGATTTGTTCCAAAGCGCTCCTCCCTTTAGTCCCCAGCCACCGTATTCTGTAAGTGCATCATAGGTTCTGATGTAAGCCTCGTTAATATCTTCCCATTTTAAAAGTCTATATTTTAAATGAAAAGGGAAAAATTTGTAATGAATACCTTTTTCATCTATTCTGGTGCTCAACTTAAATATAAAGATGAAACTTGATGCTAGCAAAATAATAAGTATTGCAACAACCAGCTCAGCACTAGAGAGATTTTCGGGATTGTTAATATAAGTATGCAATACAATAGCAACAGGAACCATAGTGCTAGCAGCCATTAGCACTATAATCCATGTTTGGTTAAACCGTTGTTCTTCTTTAAAAATTCGCATTATCTATTTTTATCACGTTCAAAAACTACACTGGTCCATCCTTGTCCAATAAACTTTACAGACCATCCTTCTCTAGCATGCTGATTCAGTAGATCTTCAAATTGTTGAAATCGATTTCTGAAACCTAACTTTGGTTGTATGACTTTATATTCTTTCATTTCTAATGACTTAAAGTTCCAGTATTAACCACAGGTGCAGCTTCTTTATCACCACAAAGTACAACCATGAGGTTACTAACCATTGCAGCTTTACGTTCTTCGTCTAGTTCTACTACTTGCTTTTTGTTAAGCTCTTCTATAGCCATTTCTACCATACTTACAGCGCCTTCAACGATTTTATGCCTTGCAGCTACGATGGCTGTGGCTTGTTGACGTTTTAGCATAGCGTTAGCAATTTCTTGTGCATAAGCTAAATAGCCGATTCTTGCTTCAAGGACTTCTATACCAGCTATGGATAAACGCTCGTCAATCTCTTTTTCTAATGCTTCGCTAACTTCATTTACACTAGAGCGAAGTGTGATATCTTCATCATGGCCTTCATCTGCAAAATTATCGTAAGGATACATACTTGCTAATTTGCGAACGGCTGCATCGGTTTGTACACGCACAAAGTTTTCGTAATTGTCTACATCAAAAGCCGCTTTGTAAGTGTCTTGTACACGCCATACCAAAATAGTACTAATCATTACAGGATTACCAAGTTTGTCGTTTACCTTTAAACGCTCGCTATCAAAATTACTAGCTCTTAACGAGATTTTCTTTTTGGTAAAAAAGGGATTTACCCAATAAAAACCATTCTTTTTAATAGTACCGACGTACTTACCAAATAACAACAAAACACGTGATCCGTTAGGTTGTACCATTACAAAACCAAATGCCATAATTAGAGACAATACAATAGGGATAATTGGCCAAGGTGTTTTTAAAGAAATTATGGTAGCGATACTTCCGAAAAACAATACTAAAAATACAAATAGCATAAAGTATCCATTTGCTGGGACGATGATTTTTTCTTCTTTCATGTTAAAAAAATTTAATTGGTTAATCATTTAAAATTCAATATGATATTAAAATGATATCATAAAGATATGTAAGATTAGTGTATTAAACCAATTATTTGTTACATTATTTATGAAAAAAAATGAAAATTTGAGTTTGGCACGCGGTTTGTTAAGTATTAAGTGTAATGGTTTTCAGCGATAGTTACAATCGTAACAACACTACAAATTCGCGACATTACATTTTGGTTGGTTAGTTAGTAAAAAAGCATCTCAAATTTGAGATGCTTTTTTAATTCAGTCTTAATTATACAAGTTGTTAAGAGTCAATGAACTCAATAATACTATCAACAAGTTCTGTAGAAATTGGTCGAGATGCTTCGTTATAAGATTTAGAATTTTCTAAATCATCACCTTCAATTTCAAATAGAACATGATTCATATTTTCTATGATTTTTATTTCAGCATTATCATTGGCTTCTTTTAATAGTCGGGCTTCTTCTTCGGTTACTTGAAGATCTTTAGTGCCATTGATAATAAGTATAGGGATTTTTAATTCGCTAATAATTTCTGCAGGATTATATTGCATCCAATTTATCATAAATGGTTGTAGGTCTATATTGAAAACTGATGCTAGAGTTGGGGGATACTCAGTAGTGGTTTCTCCTTTTTTTAATTTATCAACTACCTTTTGTGCTTCCTCTCCAAGTTTTGGAGCCATATTGGTAACTTGATCTACAATGACATCACCAATATTTTGTCCTGCTCCAGCCAATGAAATAAATCCATCAGCATTTTCTTTTGCTGCAAGCATACCTACCAGACTTCCCTGACTATGACCAATAATATAGATTTTGGAATATGTTTCTTTGGCTCTAAAATACTTTATGACATCTTCAGCATCGCTTACAAAGTCATTAAACATTATATTTTTATCAACATTGCCCTGGCGTATTTGCTTTACAATACGTTTATCGTATCTAAAAGTAGTTATACCGTTGTTGGTTAAACTTTCAGCAAGTTTTTTTAGCGAGTTATTTTTTAAAAAATTTTGGTTGCCATTTCTGTCTGTTGGGCCAGAACCTGCTATTATAATAGCTAAAGCTTGTTTTTGCTTATCGTTAGGAATTAGTAAAGTGCCATCAATAAATTTTGAAACAGAAACTTCTTCTTCTGTATTTGGTTTTTCCTGACCAAAAGAGAGATAGGAAACTAGAACTGAAATAAGGACTATATAATGTTTCATCGGGCAACAAATTTTTATGTTGTAAAGTTAATAGATAAAGCTTTTAGTATTTTAATTTTCAACTTTTTTAGAATCACTTTATTGTGAACTTGTATTCAATTTTACTTTTTATCGATATGTATTTCATCGACTAAATACATATTTTCATCTTTAAATGTTAAAATTAAATGCATTTCATCGATTAATAATGTTTTTAAGCGGTAAAATTAAAACCTAATCATATATTTGACATGTACTAAAATTTAGTTTTTAGTTCAATGGATTAATTAATTAATATTTGCATTATGTTATGTTGACTTAGAGACCCTAAATCTACTATCATAATAAAAAAGCAAATTAGAAAAACCGGGTTTGAGGGAACCCGGTTTTTTGTTTTTATATCTCTATTAGTTTTCTAAAGGTCAGGTTTATCCTTGGTTGCATCTGTCGTTTGGTTTTGGCAATTTGATGTAGCCAATAATGCTGCATCTCGCCTTTCATTACTAGTAAACTTCCATGTTCTAGATTAAGTTTATGACGTTCGTTTTTTAATGTTCGGTGTTTAAAATGGAATGGTCGTTCTTCACCAAAACTAACTGATGCAATTACAGGGTTTTTTCCTAGTTCATTTTCGTTATCTGCATGCCAGCCATTACTATCATTACCATCGCGATAGAGATTAATTAATAACGTGTTGAATTTTTCATCTGAGAAATCTTCAACTTTTGTCTTAATGTCTAGCAAAGTTGAGGTAAAAGGCTTTGGATGCATAGTGATATTTGAATAACTGTAGGTCTGTTTAGTATCACCAAAAAGTGCTGTTAATCTTGGTTGTTTGTAGGTTTTACCAAAAACCCTTATATCATCGTGTTGCCATTTCGTTTGATCTTTTATAATTTGAAAATAGTTGTCCGCTTCCTGTTTATTAAAAAATTCTGGAATATAGATCAGTTCAGCATTCGGCAGGATAAAATGTTGTTTCTCTTTCGAAAACAGGTCCATAGCATAATTTTTCTCTAAATTAGTACTTAGTTATGAAAAATAAAATTCTCATTTCTATAATTGCTTTGGGTCTTTTGTGCTTCGGTTTTTACCAGAAACAAGAGTTGCCAGAAGGGTTTGTGTACGTTAGGTCTGTAATACCAGATTTAGACGTAGAGCTTAAATATTGCACTGCTCATAATTTTGTTGGAGACACAATTGATGGTTACAAGTCTAATCATTTAATCTTAACAAGAGCTGCTGCTGAAAAACTAAAACTCGTACAAGATGAACTGCAAGAGCAAAATTTGTGTTTAAAAGTTTATGATGGCTACCGGCCACAACGTGCGGTGAACCATTTTGGGAGATGGGCAAAAAATCTTAATGATACAGTCAATAAAACAGAGTTTTATCCAGATGTAAAGAAACAAAACCTATTTAAAGAGGAATACATCGCATCCCGCTCTGGCCATAGTAGAGGTAGTACCGTTGATCTCACGATTATAGATGGCAATACTGGAGAGCCTTTAGATATGGGAAGCCCTTATGATTTTTTTGGTGAACAGTCTTGGGTAGAATATGACGGCATTACTGAAATACAAAAGAAGAATCGCCAATTACTACAACAAGTAATGCTTAGGCATAATTTTAGGAATTACCCAAAAGAGTGGTGGCATTTTACGTTGCGTTGGGAACCTTTTCCAAAGACTTATTTTGATTTTGAGGTGGAATAGTTAATGGTACTCCAAATAAACCCAAGCCCAATACATCAATAAAAATTGAAGTGGTATTCTTAAAATTAATATCCATTTAGGGATGCCTGCGGAAGCTTTTTCGCCAGATAACATATAAAAATGAACTAGCAGAAATACAACCAGCATTGCTATTATACCATAAATGGCAAATGCTTTAGTTTCTGAAAATAACAAAGCTACTCCTAAAACAATTTCGGCAATACCACTCAGTAGCACAAGAAATTTGTGGTTTGGCATATACCTTGGCATAATACGCATATACATTTTTGGTTTTACAAAATGCATAAGACCAGCCAAAATATACATGCCAGCCATAATGTATAGTCCTAAAGGGTTACTCATCCTTAAATGTTTTATACGTTATCCCAATTCCGTAATTATAAAGGTTTTTATCTAATAGGCTAGATTTAAAACCGTTGCCTTTATCAAACTTTACCCAATTATTGCCATTAATAAATATACGTTTTATATAGGTATTTTTACCCTCAACCATATTTGTAAAAGGTAGTAGCGGTCTAAAATTTGTTGGGATTTTTACAATGCCATCCTTAGTTTTTATTTCTTTATATTTTTTGTTAGGTAGAAGTTTTCCGTTTTTATCTGTATAACCCATAACTTGCAAAGAGACAAAAAAACCATTTTTGGGAATATAAATATCATAGTCTTCAACATTCAGCTCATAGGCATCTCCATTTTTTTCAGTAGCTCTAAAAACTATAGTTTCATAGGTGAGTGCTTTGCCTGGTTTAGCGTTGTCATTGGTATAAAATTGCACTTTAAATAAAGTTGAGAATTCCTTTTTGTCGCTATTAGCACGTTTTCTTTTGTTCCAGTCTTTAGATTCTAGTGCTATTGGAAATGTAACACTGGTTAGCTTTTGATCTTGGTCTGAAGTTCTTTCAAAAAATACAGCTATCTCAGACTCAATGGTCGGTAACCAACAGTTGTAATAATCATCATCGAGATATGGCTTTAAAGTTTCTTCTTTAAATTTTCGATTGAGATTAGTGCTAAGTATTACTTCATCTAAGGCATCTGTTTGAGGCTGTAATAACAATTGGTTGGGTAAATTCTCTGTAGCAATGTTAAGGTTTTTAAAACCAATAGCAGAAACATGTAGCGAATCTACATCTGGATATAGTTTTTTGGTGAAGAAGAACATACCATCATCATCAGCAAAAATACCTTGGCCATTTCCAAACGATATAGTGGCATAACTAACGGGAGATTGAGAAATACTATCTAAGACTTTGATTTGAGAAAAGCTGGTATAACATCCTAAAATGATAAAAAATATGGTTATATAAAATTTGGAATTCATAGATTATAAAGATGCTGAAATAAATTCAGCATGACAAATAATTAAATGAATTGTATAAAAAACGCTTCTTCCATATAACTAGGAAGAAGCGTTGATTTTCTGATTGATTGATAAGTTTTATTCCGAGTCCAAAGCTTTTTTGGTTTGGGTATAGCCCACATAAAGCCCTAATCCAGCCATTAAAAATATCATTGCAGGATATACTGCATCATCATCTAAAGCAGAGTAGGTTTCTAATAAGTGTGCAATAAAAATTCCCAGTCCAATACCCATAAGAAGAAAAGCAATATTTAAAACTACAACTTTCCAAGATGAGCCTGCACGTTTACCAATATTAAAGATACTGGCATCTGCACCTTTTTCTATCAAAGCAAGACGCTCTTTGTTTCTGGTAGAAAAGTATAAATACACCATTCCAAAGATTGCTGCAAAAAGACTAATTGGTATTAATATTTCTTCTTCCATAATGTTTGTTTTTTAATTGATTAATTTTATTTGTTTCAATGCTTATGACGACACATTAATCTTTGAGGTTACACTTTTTGAAGAAAATATTTTTTCCATTCGTTTTGTAACCTTTATTAATAGATTGTCGTCTTAAATACAGAATGACCACCAACGACGAAAACATATTAATTGCTGCTATTAAAAATGGCGATACTAAGGCTTATGCACAAATAGTAGATCGTTATAAGGATTTGGTGTACACATTAGCCTTACGTATGCTGAAACATAGAGAGGAGGCGGAGGAAGTTGCGCAAGATACATTTATAAAGGTGTTTAAGTCTTTAGATAATTTTAAAGGGGATTCAAAATTCTCTACATGGATTTATAGAGTAGCTTACAATACTTGTTTAGACACTATAAAAAAGAATAAAAAGCATTTAAATGATATAGCTATAGATGAGTTTACATTTAATGAATTAGACACTATAGATAATGCGTTGGATAACATTATTAAAGAAGAAAAAAGTGCTTTAATCAGAAATTGTATTGATAAGTTGCCTGAAGATAGTAGTGCCTTATTAACGTTATTTTACTTTGAAGAATTATCTTTAGATGAAATATCAAAAATTATAAATATTGAAGCCAATACGGTAAAAGTGAAACTCTTTAGAGCTCGAAAAAAATTAGCCGTAATTTTAGAACAGTATATTCAACCCAAAATAGCTTGAAAGATGAAAAATGAAGATAAAAGATTAGTAGATTTAGTCGATAAGTTAATGGCTGACGATAGCTTAGAAAAAGCTCCTATTAATTTTACCGATGATGTGATGTCTAAAATCGAAGCATTTTCAGAAAGTAAAGCTATAGTTTATAAACCATTAATTCCTGAGTATGTATGGTGGTTGTTGGGTTTTGGTTTTGCGGTATTGGTTGTTAATCTTAGTTTAAATAAATCGAGCGATTCATCAAGTCTTTTGGATCACTATGATTTACCGGAACTATCGTTTGATCTATTCAGTAACATATCGCTGGGTTTTTCAAGTACCTTACTGTATGCCACTGTATTGTTAGCCGTAATGGTTGCTATTCAAGTACTATTATTAAAGCAGTATTTCAATCAAAAACTGTTGTATTAATCTGGGAAATACCAAAAGGGAATCTTAGCATATACAAATCGCTGTGTATCTTGTTTTCTTATTCGTTTTCTTAAGACACTTAGTATGTGTTTCCCTTCATTAAAATTTTTAAGGCCAAGATAGGTTTCAAAGCCTGTCTGCTGTTTTTTACTCTGACCAAAAACATAGTCGTTGTCAAATTCAATAGAATCAATTTTAATAGTGAAAACCTCTTTCAAGGTCTCTATATAAGCTTTTCGCAAACTATCTCTTTTGTTCCAGGACATATCGTTAACAATAACAATATCACTATCTAAACCCCTTAATTCTTTTTCAGGTTTTAGGCCTTTGTTGAATGCAAAAATGTAATCATCAAAATCGTCATTAAAAACCAAAAACACTTTCATAAAATTGTTGGTAATTACTTTAGAAGAGATTGCAATATCTTCAATAAAGTCATCATCACTGAGTAAATCTTCATAGTTGCTATTATCTGCTATAAAACTGTTTGAGTTGATGTCTGAATTGAAATAATTTGAGGTATTATACCGTAAGCTCGTGCCAACAAGAATTAATACATAGATTGGGACAAGTGCCAAACTAATCCGTCTTCCAAACTTATTGTCTAAAAAATTGTACACTAATGGTCGGTATAAAAACGCTAATGTAATTCGGCTAAACACCCAATAAATAGGAAAATATAGTCTACTGAGCCACTTCTTTTTTTTAAGCCAACCTTGGGTTAAAAAATCAATGAAGGTAAAAAACATTCCAATCACAATAAATACAATAAGGGGTATACCTATCCATTTGCCAATGGAACCATTAATGCTTTCGTTATCCAATAACAATTTGGAGACTAATACAATGGATATAATTGTGAATGTAAATGCGAGTACGTAAAAAATCAACAAGAAGGAAATGGCAAAAATTATACTACAATAATTCTCTAACCTGGCGATGTAGCGATCAAAGGAACCAACTTTCTTTTTTAAGTAATTGGTAAATTTTGGACTATAATTTAAAGCCTCATAGTCAATATCTCCAGAAACATAGCGCAATCCCAGAGCACCAATCCAAAGACCACGCAATACCACATGAAGCAATAAGTTGAAAATTAAAATGGCACAAGATACCAGTACTACAGATAATACAATCCAGGAATAAATTTTACCATCATTCTGAGCAGCTTTAACTTCAATGTTCAAATAAGGGAAAGCAGTAAATAAACCAAATATGGCAAAACCAGAAATAAGTAACTCTAACTGCCAGCTTTCTTCCTGTAATTTTTGAAGCAGTTTTTTAAATGCAGGATTGTTATAATCTTGACTCATGGTTATTTCGTTGGTGTTAATTAAGTCTAAAGTTAACTATATTCAGTTAATTTTAATTTTTTTAATCCAAATTTGAAACCCTAGTCACTTTTCTTCGTTTTTAAAAATAAAGATGCTAACCAACTGAATGCAAGCACAACTAGAAACATTAATAACGGCCTGTAAAAAAGGTAACCAAATGGCGCAAATGCAATTGTATGATCAATATTGCAACGCCATGTTTACAGTAGCTTATAGGTATCTTAATAATGAAGAAGATGCAAAAGACGCCATGCAAGAAGGCTTTTTAAAGGCATTTGTTAATCTTGAAAATTATAATCCAGAGGCAACTTTCGGAGCTTGGTTAAAACGTATTGTAATCAATAAGTGTTTAGATGTTTTAAAGAAAAGGAAAATTGAATTCTCTAGAGTTGAGGTTTCAGAATTGCAAATAATTGATGATAATGATTGGCGTTTTGACAGTTCCCTAACCAAAAAGGACATTCTAAATGCCATAGCGCAGCTGAACGAAAAACATAAAATAGTTATAAAGCTTTACTTAATTGAAGGTTACGACCACAGCGAAATTTCAGAGATTTTAGATATACCCATAAAAACCTCTAGGACACATTTAAGACGTGGGAAATTAAAATTACAGGAACTCTTAAAACAGAAGTATAATGAAGCAAGATATTAGAGAATTTTTTAAAGACCAAGAGGATTTAAAAACACCTCCAAGAAATCATAGAAAAGAATTTTTAGATAAGTTAAAAGCACAAAATCAATCTAAAAAAGTAAGTCGGAAATGGTTAAAAGTTGTTGCTGTAGTTATAGTAGCACTAACTCTTGGTTTCACTGTACTCTACAAAAAACCAACTGAAGATGTATCGCCAATAATAGCACAAGTAGAAGCAGTAGAGGCCGAGTATCTAAAGGAGATTGATGCTGAATGGGATAATTTTATCGCGATCGCCGATGATGAGGTTTTGGTTGTTCGCTTCCGAAAAAGATTAGATGATTTGGATAAGGATTACCAGCTAATTGCAGAGCAATTTAAAGGAGATGTAAATAACATACAGGTTGTAGAGGCATTAGTAGAGAACTTACAGACGCGACTTCAAATACTAAAAGACATACAAGAACACATCAAAATTTTAAATCAAAAAAACGAACAACATGAAAAATCAATTTAAAATCTCAGTGCTGATACTCATCACATCAGCAATGAGCTATTCACAAACGCATCGCATACTCCAAAAGCACATAGATGTAGATAAGAATACATCTGTAATCTTAAATTTTGAAAATATTTATGTGGCTATTGAAGAATCTACGGATAGTAGAATACATTTTGATTATGTCATGGAATTTGATGGCTATTCAAAAAAAGAGATTCAACAAAAGATAGAAGAGATCAAAACAGAAGTCAACTATTATGACAATGTTGTAACACTCAATGCATCAAGTAAGCAGCAAGTGACGTTTGCAACCTATGAGTTTAAGGGTGATTATGGTATTTCATTTGAGGATGATCTTTTTAGTTTCAAGAAAGATTCTGTCATCAGAAAATCCAAGGATTCATTATTGGCTCAAATAAAGAATAACAACAAAGCCAATTGGTCCGAAAACCCACTAGAATATGTTAAGGGTAAGTTTAAAAAAGTTGACAAGGACGGTAACCTCTCTAATATCAGTAAGGGTAATGTAGATATAATGAGGAGTAAGTTTGTTATTAAAATACCACCTTTTGTTAAATTAAATATCAATTCCCGAAACTCCGGTTTGTATTTTAAGGACTATCTGCGCAATGAAGTTTCTGTAAGTTCAAAGCAAGGTACATTAAAGGCAAAGGCAATGACCAATCCTTATAATTTGGTTAAAGTTGATAATGCCAATTTTGAAGCAGAGTCAATCGTTGGTGGGAGCTATAACTTTAAAAACGTTAAAAATGGTAAAATAGGGAGTTTGCAAAGCGTAAAAATCAATTCTGAATTTTCTAAGATTGAAATAGGTGAAATTCAGAAACAAACTATTATCACGGATTTCAATAGTGAATATTTCTTCTACAACTGGTCTAATAACTTTGAACGATTCAATCTTTACTCTGAGTATTCAAAAATTCACTTCTTTTATCCCACACAAAATTATAGTCTTAGGGTAGTTGGTAACAATACCAAAAATCTTTTTGGCAAAAGTAAGTTCGAAGTTAATATGCAGCCTACCTCTAAGGGTGATAAACAAACCATGATGGTAAAAGAAGCCAAGACAAATATAAAATCAGAAGGTCAAATATTCTTTGATATTGTTCATGGAATAATCATCTCTTATTCTAATTCTGTTGATTAACTTATTGCTTAGATAGGAAAAAGTTTGATTAAAAAAAGCGCAAGTTGTTTAAACTTGCGCTTTCTTGGCTATTAATCCTTAGGGTAACTTAATTAATGCTATTAAGGTCGTGCAAACTTAATAGTATTATGGCAATTAAAAATTGATGTATGTTAAGAAATGATATTTAGACTATAGCTCTTTTCTTATTCTGCTGAGACTTTCCGTGGTTATACCTAAATAAGAAGCAATGTGGTAATTCTTTAAATAAGTTTCAATCTTAGGATAGGTTGTCATAAAATCTAGATAGCGTTCTTTAGCAGGTTTTGATATGCCAGTTAAAATTCTCTTTTGAAATGCAGCAAATGCTCGTTCAAGTTTAATTCTGAAAAACCGGTCTATTTTAGGTATTTCATTATATAAATACTCCTTGTCCTTTTTGTTAATTCTATAAATTATAGAATCAGTAATTGCTTCAACGGTTAATATGGCTTTGTCTTCAGAAAAGAAGGCGGTAAAATCGCTCATCCACCAATCTGCTATGCCAAATTGAATGGTATATTCTTTTCCCTGATTATCTAAATGAAAAGCTCTTAAGCAACCGTCTAATATGTAATATTGAGCATCAACTGTATCTCCTGGATGAATAAGAATCTCCCCTTTTTTGACAGTTTTTTTATGGAACACAGATTCAATGAGCTTTAATTCATCATTAGTAAAATCAAGCGCTTTAAAAATGGTTTTGATCTTAGAATTGTCTGATCGCACGGTTTTAGGGTTGGAAATCATGAAATTAAAAAAATCAAAAATAAACGGAAAGGAAAATTCGACAGTTGTAACTAAAAAAAGGTTAACAGTTAGTTTTATAAGAAAAAAACCACTTAGAATATTCCAAATGGTTTTGCATTATAAGAGATTTTGAAATCCCTGCCCGTGGCCAGACAGGGGTTCAGTATGATAAGTCAAGATTACTTAATCATCTCGTAACTGCGCTTGATAAAGTTTGTTAATTCTTCACCTTTCAATAGGCCTTGAGACAAACGTGCCAAGTCTAAACTTTGATTAATTAAGCGTTCTTGTTTTTTACGTGTTTTGGTGTTTAAAATTTCATTCACCAAATCGTGATTGGTATTGACTACCAAATTATACATTTCTGGCATATTACCCATACCAAACATGCCACCACCTGTCTGTTGCATTTCCTTCATTCTTCGCATAAACTCTGGTTGTGTAATCATAAATGGCGAAGCGTTGCTGTCCATAGCTTCTAATTGTACCATGAATTTTTCAGAAGGTACAATCTCTTTTAAAAGCTTGTCTAACTTCGTTTTTTCTTCATCAGATAATTTAGAAATTGCAGTATCCTCTTTTTTGATGAGGTTATCGATATGATCTGCATCTACACGCGCAAAAGAAATATTTTCTTTAGTTGTTTCTAACTTCTGCATTAAGTGGCTCACAATCGGCGAATCTAATAATAATACCTCGTAGCCTTTGTCTTTCGCAGCTTGGATGTAAGCGTGCTGCTCATCTTTATTAGAGGCATAAAGAATCACCATTTTATCGTCCTTATCTGTCTGCTTCGCTTTAATAACGTTTGTTAATTCTTCAAAGGTGTAGTACTTACCGTCAACTGTTGGGTACAATGCAAAAGCATCTGCTTTTTCAAAGAATTTCTCTTCAGAAAGCATTCCGTATTCAATAACAATTTTGATATCGTCCCATTTCTTTTCAAAATCTTCACGATTGTTGTTGAATAACGATTTTAACTTATCTGCTACCTTACGTGTAATGTAAGATGAGATTTTTTTAACGGCACCATCAGCCTGAAGATACGAGCGCGACACGTTTAATGGAATATCTGGCGAATCGATGACACCTCTAAGCATGGTTAAGAATTCTGGCACAATACCTTCTACGTTATCTGTAACAAATACCTGGTTTTGGTAGAGTTGAATCTTATCCTTTTGAATGTTAAGGTCGTTCGTCATCTTAGGGAAATATAAAATCCCTGTTAAGTTAAACGGATAATCTACGTTAAGGTGAATGTGAAAAAGAGGCTCTTCAAACTGCATTGGATACAGTTCTCTATAGAAGCTCTTATAATCCTTATCCTCTAAATCCGCTGGTTGTTTTGTCCAAGCTGGATTAGGATTGTTGATGATGTCATCTACTGTAATTTTTTTGTGAGGTTCGGTAGTTTCTTTCCCGTCTTTATCCTTGATTGTTTTAGGTGTAAAGTCTGGATCGTTTATTTCCTTGGTTCCGAATTTAATCGGAATAGGCATGAACTTGTTGTACTTGGTCAACAGTTCGCGAATTCTTCTTTCCTCTAAAAACTCTTCTTCACCTTCAGAAATGTGTAAAATAATTTCTGTTCCTCTATCTTTTTTGTCGGATTCCTCTAAACTAAATTCTGGTGAGCCATCGCAAGTCCAATGCACAGCAGGTGCATCTGTATGGGATTTGGTAATGATTTCTACTTTGTCTGCAACCATAAAGGCAGAGTAGAACCCAAGGCCAAAATGACCAATAATTCCAGTATCTTTTGCAGAGTCTTTGTACTTGTCTAAAAATTCCTCGGCACCAGAAAAAGCAACTTGGTTAATGTACTTTTCTACTTCTTCAGCTGTCATACCGATACCTTGGTCAATGATATGAAGCTTTTTACCTTCCTTGTCAATTTTAACCTCAATTTTTGGTTCGCCATAGTCTACTTTAGACTCACCAATTGTGGTTAAATGTTTAAGTTTTAAGGTAGCATCTGTAGCGTTGCTAATAAGTTCACGTAAGAAAATTTCGTGATCAGAGTACAAGAATTTTTTAATTAACGGAAAGATGTTCTCTACCGATACATTAATACTTCCTTTTGTCATTGTATTTTAAGTTTTATGATTTTGTCACATTGAGCGCAGTCGAAATGTATTAAAGTTTGGTTTTAAATTTGACATCGACTGCGCTCAGTCTGACAACTTATGTTATTATTATCTTCTAGCCTTTAATTAGACAAATAAAATACCAATTGAGAATATGTGACAAGATGGCATAAAAAAGCCGTTCAAACTTGAACGGCTTTAAATGGATATTGAAAGTTCTAATCTTTTATAGTATCCTCTTTTTCAATTTTTTCTTCTTTCTTAGTTTTATTCTTCACATGCTTTTCTAACCATTGATCTTGTTCCCAAAGCATATGCATTATTGACTCTTTGGCTCTATAACCATGGCTTTCTTTGGGTAACATTACTAATCTTACAGGTGCACCAAGACCTTTCAAGGCATTAAAGTAACGCTCACTTTGCAATGGATATGTACCTGAATTATTATCTGCAACTCCATGAATTAATAGTAAAGGTGTTTTCATTTTATCAGCATGCATAAAAGGAGACATATCGTAATATACCTCCGGCGCTTCCCAATAACTACGCTCCTCACTTTGAAAACCAAAAGGAGTTAATGTTCTGTTATAGGCGCCACTTCGAGCGATACCTGCAGCAAATAAATCAGAATGTGATAATAAGTTTGCTGTCATAAATGCACCATAACTATGACCACCTACAGCTACTTTATCTCTATCTATATATCCTAAAGCATCAACAGCATCTATAGCAGCTTTTCCATTTGCAACTAGCTGTGTTCTAAAAGAATCATTTGGTTCCTCTTCGCCTTCACCAACAATTGGAAATGCAGCATCATCTAAAACTACATAGCCTTTAGTTACCCAATAAATAGGTGAACCCCAATATGGATAGACAAACTCGTTAGGATTTGCGGTACTTTGCGATGCACTCGATTTATCTTTATATTCTTGAGGATAAGCCCATAAAATCATAGGATATTTTTTTCCTTCCTCATAATCTAGCGGTAAATATAGAGTTCCTTCCAAATCCAAACCATCTTCCCGTTTGTAACTAATGACGCGTTTATTCACTTCTTCAAGACTTTTAAAAGGATTTTCAAAATCAGTAATAGCAGTTAACTTATTATCCTTAATATTTCTGATATAATAATTTGGATATTCAGTTTTTGATTCTATCCTTACGAGGATTTCTCCTTTATTCATATCTAAAGCATAGTTAAGACTCTCTAGCTTATCTGTATATTCAGAACGGTAAAGACGATTGGTTTTTCCGGTTTTGATATTATATTCGTCAATAAACGGAAACTGACCTTCTTTAGAATATCCATCTCCCATTAAGTATAGTTTGTCACCATTGATGGTTAACGTGTAGCTTCCAAATTCATTTTTTGAAGTCACAAAATTTCCAGGGTCACTATAAACATCTTGATAATTTCTGTCCGTAATAACCTTGGCTTTTCCGTTGGAAGGATTAAACAGATACGTCTTTAGATTTCTAGTATTCCACCAATAATCATAGGCAATAGCATTTTTGTCATTTCCCCATTGTATTCCTGAAAAACGTTGCATTGTTTTTAAAATTTCCTTTGGTTGACTGTTGAAAGGTGCATTAAGTTCATAGACTACATCTCTATATTCTACTTCAACTTCAGGGTCGCCTTGATCTAGAGCTTCTGCCCAAACCAAAGTTGCTGGTTTGTCACCTCTCCACTGCATATTACGCTTACCCATTCTTGTTGCCATAAAGCCTGTTGGTCTCACTTCGTCTAACGGTACATCATTTACAGTTTTTACTTTTTTACCATTAGCTTCATAGATAATTCTTTCGTAAGGAAATCTACCATAAGTCACCAAATAAGAAAAAGGCCGCTTTATTTTGGTAACCATTATATATTGTCCATCTGGTGAAAAATCAATACCACGATACATATCTGCATTTAGAAAGTCTATAATTTCACCATTAATAGAAACTTTTTTTATTTCGGAACGTGCCAATTGCTCAAAATTAAATTCATCGTTAGGGGTTTTTAGTAAATCTTGATAGGTTCTATTTTGTGCTTTGGCTCCATCACTCACAGAAACTGTTGGTCCTGTAGGTACCGCAGTATCAGTATTTATAAGTTCTTTTCTGTCACTAGGTAGCATTTTTACCAAAAGATGCCTATTGTCTTTAAACCAATTAATAGTACTTCCCATATTGGCATTAACATTAGCATCGGTTAGTTTGGTTGCCCTTGCATCTGCAATGTTAAGTACCCAAACTTCCACACCTTTAGATGTAGTATTTAAACAAGCTATCATCGTTTGGTCTGGAGACCAACTAAAACCCGATAGTCTTGGATTTTTTGGTAAGCCAGAAACTTGTATGGATTCTTCGTCTTTAATTTTTTTTACCTTCAGGTTTGTGATATAATTGGTCCTGCTGCCGATATTGGTTACTGGGTTAATTCTTAAACCAGCTAGCCTTAATTCGGTTTCAGAAAGCTCTTCAATAGACTTATATTGGTTACGGTAGAGCAGTACCATATAGTCCCCTTTACTGTCAATCTGAACACCAGGAGCCAATTCCACATCAGCTAGTTCTAAAATCTCGTCTGATGGTTGTTGATAGGTTAAACTTTGCTGTGCATATCCACTTACAAATAATAGAAAAATGAATAGTTTGATTAATGACTTCATGCTTTTTTAGAATTGATTAAGGTTTTCAAGTTACTTAAAATAGATACTTATGAATGTGATGCTTTTGTTAAAATTCTGCAAAAAAAAGACAAGTATTTTAGGGTTTGTTATGCATGCATAATGAATGCTCGTTAGTTTCTTTTAGAAATGGGTTAAATTTGCATTTCTAACTATAATATGAACATGTACAATTCAAAAATAACAGGTTTAGGAAAATACGTTCCAGAGAACGTGGTGACCAATAATGATTTAAAACAGTGGATGGATACCAGTGATGAGTGGATACAAGAGCGCACTGGTATTAAGGAACGTCGTTGGATAGACCCAAAAACAAGTGATGACACCACATCTATAATGGGAGCAAAAGCTGCCAAAATAGCTATAGAACGTGCAGGTTTAACAAAAGATGATATTGATTTTATTGTTTTCGCAACATTGAGTCCAGATATGTATTTTCCTGGTGGTGGAGTGCGTGTACAAGAACTTTTAGAAATGGATACCATTGGTGCATTGGATGTGCGTAACCAATGTTCTGGTTTTATTTATGGCTTATCCGTCGCTGACCAATTTATAAAAACTGGGATGTACAAGAACGTTTTGGTAATAGGTAGTGAGAATCACTCTGGTGGTTTAGAACGCTCAACGCGTGGTAGAGGTGTAACTGTTATTTTTGGTGATGGAGCAGGTGCCGCTGTACTAAGCAGGGAAGAAGATAATACAAAAGGTATCTTATCAACCCATTTACACTCCGAAGGAAAATATGCCAAAGAGCTGGCCTTAGAAGGCCCTAGCACAGGGCGTTGGGTAGATGCCATAATGGAGGAAAACGATCCAGATGACGTGTCTTACTATCCCTATATGAATGGACAATTTGTGTTTAAGCATGCCGTAGTGCGCTTTAGTGAAGCGATTATTGAAGGTTTAACCACTAACAACCTCAAAAAAGAAGATATAGACATGCTGATTCCACACCAAGCCAATTTACGCATCTCTCAGTTTATACAGAAGAAGTTTGGTCTTAGCGACGACAAGGTTTATAATAACATTATGCGTTACGGTAATACTACAGCAGCATCCATACCCATTGCGTTGACTGAAGCTTGGGAGGAAGGCAAAATTAAAGAAGGAGATAACGTCGTTTTAGCAGCCTTTGGTAGTGGTTTTACTTGGGGAAGTGCTATCATAAATTGGTAGTTGATATATGTTCTTTTAAGGATAGTAAAAACTTTTATTATTCTAAAAAAATACTTGATATATAGGATTAAATATTTATATAACTGCTTTTAGAAATTTTAAAAAAATTGCTTATAATTGTTCAAAAATCATTTTAAATATCTATGAAAAAAAATATATTTCTTTATGTTCTTTTAACTTGGTTGTTAAATAGTTGTACTGTAATGAAAGTTTCAGAAAAACAACAAGACGGATATTTCAATTCAACCAAAAAAGCAACAATATTAGTAAGTGAATCTTTTGACTTGGATTCTAATAAGTCGTTACTTGTTGTCCCGAATAGCCCTTTTATGAAAGGAATGGCTGAAAAAATAAACTACTTTGATAGAATTATAACATTTGAAGATTTAGAAAAAGAAATAATTCAAAATGGTAAGCAAGATGAAGTAGGCGCATTAACAGGTAAGATAGGAATTAACAATGCATATAGAAAGTATAAGAAATTTCTTTACCTAAAATTTGATGATAATCCTGATAATAGTAAAAGAATTCAGTTAAAATTAGTTAATCCAGAGACCTTTGATGATATCTTTATTGCAGATACTGCCTATGATGTTGTTTGGTCTGGCGTGAATGACCAAAATACGTTTAATCCATTATTTAATTCCTTGATAGACTATATTAGAACAAATTCTAAGACTTATAAATAAAAAGTTTTTGTTAAAATATCACATATTTATTTGTTATTAATAACAGCTCAAGTGTGTAGTAATTAACAACTAAAAAAGCCCAAACAGTCTAAAATTGTCTGGGCTTTTCAGCTATTAACCAACTTAACTAACACTTAATTATAAAATTTAAAAAATCTTATAACAACTATTACTTAAAACTTATCTCAATTATATAGACGTAAAACGTTTGGTTTTATTTCAAAGATTAACATATTTAACGTGTATTTAACAAAAACCCTGATCAGCAATTTGCTGTCAGGGTTTTCTATCTAATAGTTAAACATTAACACTAACCATCAACTATTTATGTAAACTATTAAATGTAAAGCTATATTCTGTTTATAAAGACATATTAAAATGCTATATGTGACAGTTTGTATTGTTATTTTTTATATAAAACCTCCACCATCAGATTTTACGTCGCTATCTCTTTGCTTACGAGATTTTGCTCTATACTTTCCACCACCAAAACGATACGATAGACCTGCAAAAATGGTTCGGCTTTCCCAGTTAAAGTCTCCAAACTGTGGGAAAGGTCTATCTCCTTCAAACTTAAACTGCATGGTATTGAAAATATCATTAAAGTTAAGGCTGAAGGTCGCTCTGTTATCTTCTAAGAAATTATAACGCATCCCAACATTAACAAAGGCAAATACATCTTGTGTAAACTGTACACCTTTGTTTTTGCCTCGGTAAAGACCAAATAAAGAGAAGGATAAATCGTCGTTAACTTTAAAGTTGTTGAATAACCTAAAATTCCAGATAACATTATCTACTTTTACTTCTTCTCTAATGATATCATCAACCGTGGCTACGTCTGTTGGTACATCTAAACGCTCTGTGATGCTCCTTTGGGTTTGACCAAATAAATCAAAGCTACCATTAACGTTCCACCATTTAAAAAACCTGTAGCTACCATTAACTTCTATACCGTAAGCAGAGGTATTATCAAAATTATCGAAGGTTAAAATAATACGGTTTAAATCAGCTGGATCTATAAAAACCGCACGATTGATTTCATCATTTATAATACGGTAAAATACACCACCAGTAATACTACCTTTTTCTAGGTTTCTTGTGTAATTCAATTCAAAAGAATTTGTAAACTGTGGTAATAGCTCTTGGTTTCCAAAAGACGAAATCAAAGGGGTGTTCCACTCTGGCAAAGGGTTAACCTGACCAATACCTGGTCGGTCAATACGTCTGCTGTAACTAAACTGAAACGTATTTTTTTCTGATGCGTTATACGTAATAAAGGCTGAAGGATAAAACTCGGTATAGTCATTTTCAAAAGGGATGAATAGGCTGCTGTTGTCACTTAGATTGGTTTGTAAAGCTTCAGAGTCTACATTTACGGTTTCTGCACGCAATCCGAGTTGCACAGACCATTTTTCAAACGATGTGTTGTAGTTTGCATAAGCAGAGTATATGTTCCGTGAATAGTCGAAATTAATGTCTGCTGGAAAAGAGTTGCCATTTTGATCTCTCAATCTAGCATCAGAAAAATAATCGATTTTATTGTCAAAAAGACGTGTTTGTAAGCCAAGTTCTAATTTTGATGTTTCTGATAAGGGATTAACATAATCTAAATTGATTGTTGTACGAGTACGCTCAATAAGGTTATCTTCGATAAAGTCTGTTTGTAGAACGAAGTTATTATCGCTAAAGGATTCGCCTTCAAAAATGTTGTGGTCAACCTCGAGCTCAATATTATGACCTTCTTTATCAAAACCTAACTTGTAATTGAAGTTGTATTGCTGTGAATTGTTTTCGTTTTCGTTGAAATTGTTTTGAAACTCATTGCTGGTTGTATCAACAAAACGAATAGCGGTTGTACCAAAAGTATCGCCGTCAAAAATATTTTGATTGGTAAAAAGGGAAATCGTGTTTTTGTCATTGATGTAATAGTCAAAACCTACTTTATATAAATGCGATGTGCCACGATTCAAAAAATTAAATAGTTGAACCGAGCTGTCATTGGTGCGATTAATATTACCGTAATTTTCGTTTCGGTTAATATTGTTACCGTAATTTCCAAAAAAGTTAAGTTTTCCGTTTCTATAATTCATATCGATAGAACTATTGAATTTTGGTGTTTCCTGATATGCCAAGCCAAAAGTTACATTACCATTAAAACCTACATTGACATTTTTGTGTAAAATAATATTGATGATGCCACTTAAACCGTCTGGATTGTATTTTGCAGAAGGATTGGTAATTAACTCAATTTGCTTTATTGAAGTTGAAGGTATTTGACGCAATAATTGTGCTGCCGAAATATTGGTAAGCTTACCATCTACCATAACTTGCACATTTTGGTTGCCACGTAAGCTTATGTCTCCTGTTTGCTGATCCACATTAACAGAAGGCAAATTATTCATTATGTCACTTGCCGTAGGGCCAGAGGTTGTTAAATCCTTACCAATAGTAATTACTTTTCTATCTACCTTTTGTTGAATAGTTGAGGTTTCGGCGACAACCGTAACTTCATCAAGGCTTTCAGAATCTTCTTCTAGCAGAATATCTCCCATCTTAATGTCATAGTTGCCTTTTCCGATAGTCTCATTTTTTAGGATGGTTTTGTAACCTATAAAAGTGATTTCTACTTCAATATTTCCTTCAGGGATTTTTTCAATAGTAAAATTACCTTCATTGTCTGTAATACCACCAGTAAGAACTTTACTCGTAGCATCTTTTACAACGATATTTACATAGGGTAAAGGTTCGTTAAGATTGGCATCCAGTACACGACCAGATATAGAACCGTCTTTAATGTCTTTGTTGGAGTTTGGTTGGGCGCTTAAAATGGCTGATGAAACCAAAATAAGCATTAAAAAGAACTGCTTCATTTTTTGATTGAAATTTGATTGATTGATAGTTTCTTAATATCTAGACGACTATTTTTACAACATGTTACTATAATTAACAGTACTTAACATCTTTTTAACATATGAGTAAAAAAACTCTTGTTCTTGGTGCGTCTTTAAAAACAGACCGTTATTCTAATATTGCTATCAATAGATTAAGGCAACAAAATCATGAAGTTGTGGCTTTTGGTTTAAGGCAAGGGGAGGTAAATGATGTATCTATAGATACAGATTTACATAATTATGAAGATATAGATACCATAACATTATACCTTAATCCAAAACATCAAGAGGCTTATTACGATTATATTCTAGATTTAAAACCTAGACGTGTTATTTTTAATCCTGGTACTGAAAACCAAGAGCTTTACAAAATTCTTAAAGATAATAATATTGAATTTGAAGTGGCTTGTACGTTGGTTTTATTGGCTACAGACCAGTATTGAACTATTTCAAAAATGATAATTTATCATTAACTAAGGTGCCTACTTTAATACCTTGGTCAATACCTACTTCTACTGCTGCTCTGTAATGAATACTGCCATACATTCTGCTTATAGCAGCTTCTTTGGCTGCCAATCTAAAGGATTTAAATTGACGCATCGGTAAGCCATATGGTATCTCGGTAGTGTCATCAAAAGCAAAGTTGTCCCCAAAAATTTCTGTGAGAACCTCCGAAGAAGCTCCGGACACTACAGAATGACCACTTGTATATTCTGGAAAAGGAGGTGTTTGTAAAACAGGTGTCCAGTCTGTATCTATATATTTGTTTATTAAAGTTTCAGGTCTGATGAGGTTACTTCTGTATTTTTCGTCCCAACAGCTTATAAATGCGTCTGAAATAGCAATGGAGGTTTTAGTGTAGGCATAGACTGTTTTTTCAAAATCAGCATTGCTTTGTCTACAAGCAATTTTACAAATGCCTATCCAATGGGCGCCTGGTGTTATTTTTTTTGAAGCAAACATAAAATGTCCTTTGTTTACAGAAACAAAAGGATTACAATCCCAAAACCTTGCAATTTGTATCTCTTCACTTTTGTCACCTCTTTCTCTTATTTGATTTGTAATATTATATACTTCCATTAACTCATTATGAAATGCAGAGCCCTTCTCTAGAGAAAATTTAGGATGAGGTATAGGTTTAAATTGTGCGGCTGAGTCTAATACAAATGGTCTAAGTTTGTTCCAGTGTGGTTCTATGCCCTTCATGTATGCTGGTGGAGTGGGCTCCCATTGAGATATATCGTCAATATATATGTTATAATCAGGCATGGTACGGGTTTCTGCATAATTGTCATTACTCATCCAACTAATTATTTGTTCAGAAATTGCTAATCCATAGTCTTTGGCGCTGTGAAATTCTTTATTGTTTATGGTTTCCCAATTAGTGTATAAACTATCTCTGTAGGCTGTTATTTTTTCTTTTGAAAACACCAACTCCTTAGCTACATTAATGTATGCAATTATTGCTGCTAACCTCAAATTTGGTGTTTCATCATTTCTTTTGGATTCTATATTATTTAACTCGTTTAATTGATTAACTAACGACTTATAAGTAGTGCTATTTTGGTTTAATGTTTCGTAAGCAGCTATATTTGGGTAAGTGTAGATTCTGCTCGCAACAGGTGGGGAAAAAATATCATGCACCATAACTTCTGTCAATTTATCAACAGCCGAGTGATAATCTTCAGTAGAAACAATAATAGACTCTTCTTTTTGGCACGAAAAAAAGCAACAAAATAGAATTATTAATATGTGAAAGGGCTTTAATTTCATTATTTATTTCTGATATGAATATACTTTTAAATCATCATTATTAGAAACTATTAAGACTAGATTTTTATCTTTCATTTCTACTGTTTCTATTTGTTTAATTTGACCATTAAAAGGCGTCATGCCATATTCTGAAACACTATTATAATTAATTTTATCTTTAACCAAAAGGCCTTTTAAAGAAGTGTAAGAGCCATGATAAGTATTAACTTTATATGAGTTTCCGCCAATTAATAGTTGTGTACTGCCATCAATTTCAATCTTTGAAAATGTATTAATTGGTGCTAGTTGAAAATCATCGGGGAAAGCAACAAACTCATTAAAATTGCCATTGTCATTTCTTAGGTATCCAGAAGCTAGAATGTCAGCCTTGTACTGTGTTGAATTTTCTAAAAATGCATCACCTACCATTTCGTTAATAGTTGTGCCTGCAAAACTTTTATGGTTAGTATATACCTTATTTACAACATTCATTTGTGAAGCGAGTTCATCCTTAGAGTTGAGGGGATAATACTTTCCACTTTGATTGTATGATAAAAGCGTTTCATAGATTCTGTTTTTATCAAAATCATTATGATACATCATTAATGGGCCATCAAAGTTAAGGCTTAATTTAGTATTAGTTCCCCAATTGCCTAACAATATATCATCATCGCCATCACTATCAATGTCGTAAGTTGTAATTGTCTGCCATAGACCATTAATGTTTTCAGGAAGATCTATTAGTTTAAGATTGCCATTACCGTCGTTTATATAAATTAAGGGTTGGTTCCAATCTGTAGCTATAAGTAAGTCTTTTACATTGTCGTTGTTGATATCTTGCCATATACTCTTATTGATCTTTGAGCTTAGTTTAAAATTTTTGTCTTTAGTAAATTTACCTTTGCCATCATTAATAAGAATATAAGATTCAATAGTTTTGCCAAAATCTTGTACATCAGCTAAATTGCCAACAAATAAATCAATATCTCCATCTTTGTCATAATCATAAGCAGATACAGTAGAGGTTGTCAAAGTATTTTCAGGAATACTGTTTTCTGATTTTATAAAAACACCATTAGTATTTATATAAAGTCTATCATTTTGATATTGTGGGTTTCTATATTCATTAACACCAGATGCTACATATAGGTCTAAATCACCATCATTATCCGCATCAAGAAAGGTGGCATCATTATCCTCAAAAATTGAATCTTCTTCAAAAGCGGTTTGTTTTGATTTTCTAAAACCAATTCCATTATTTAGATACAATATTGCTGGTTTACCTGAGGCATTACCAATAAAAATATCATCATAACCATTACCATCAACATCACCTTTGGCAATAGCTGGTCCTTGTATGGAGATTTTATAAGGAATTAGTTTTTCCTCGGCAAAATCATTGTATCGATCTTCTTGATGTGTAAATTCTAAAATTGGTTCTTCTTTAAAGTATTTAGATTTTGATACGTCTTTTTGATAATTATAAAACTGGTTGGTGGGTGAGTAAACAATTTTTAGGACTTTGTTAATGTCAGAATTTTTGAGGGTTTGAAACTCATTGTTTGGCCAAATAATCTTAATAGAGTCTACTGCATTAGCATCACCTAAACCAAAATGCAATTTATTATCTAATGATGATAAAAATCCTCTAGATTTAAAAAGTTGTTTTAATTGAAGTTTATCATCAGTATATACAAAAACTTTAGTGCCTATACCTTCTTTATTAGAACCTTTATACTCAAAATCAAAACCGATATAATTTTTTGAATTGTTGGTCGTATTTTCATAGACTGTAGCATTATCTCCAAAATTATTTGTTACGAGATCTAAATCTCCATCCAGATCTAGGTCCACATAAATAGAGCCGTTGGATAAGTTGGGTTGATCCTCAATCCAACTACCTGTTTTATTTTCAAAAGTTTTAGAATTTCCTTTAAAAATTTGATTAGAAACTTTACCATCTCCCATTTCATTAATAGAATTATACAGCCAAGCTTGCCCTTCAGCTTCAGATCGACCTTTAAAAGCACTTGATATATATTTTTTAAAATCTAATCCGTTAGGGCGTCTTAAAATTCCATTAGAAATAAATAAATCTTGATGACCATCGTTGTCATAGTCTGCAAATAAAGGTGACCAGCTCCAATCTGTGTCAGCAACATTATTCATAAATGCTGTTTCTGTGAAATAACTACCTGAGTGATTTATCTGAAGCATGTTTCGAGAGTACTGGTCCTTGTAACCTAATTTATTAAGACGTGTTTGTAGATTAAACATTGAATCATCACCTTCAGTTTCCTTTATTGTGTTTTCATCAAAAGGTAACATGTCTAAAGTTATGATGTCTTGAAAACCATCGCCATTTATATCGGCAGCATCACTTCCCATTGAAAAACGACTTATTGTGGTAAAAGAATTTCCTAACTGTTCTGTAAATGTTCCATTTTGGTTATTTATATAATAATAGTCGTCTTCGTGAAAGTCATTACATACATAAATATCATCCCAACCATCATTATCAAAGTCTGCAATTGATGCACTTAGTCCATAACCATTTTGACCACCATAAATATTAGCTTTTTCACTAACGTCAATGAATTTTCCATTATCATTTCTGAAAAGAATATCCCCAACAAGAGGCTCTCTTTTATTTCTCATATCAGCTCTTCCGTGAGAAAGTGCGGTGTGTACTGCATGATTGACAAGGTATAGATCGAGATCATCATCTTTATCATAATCGAAGAAATAGGCTTGTGTAGAGTAGCCCTTAAAGTCTAAGCCAAATTCTTTAGATTTCTCAGTAAATGTGCCATTTCCATTATTTATATAAAGTTCGTTATGTCCTTCAAAATCTAATAATTCTGAGACGGCGCATACATAGATGTCTAGATAACCATCATTATTAATATCTACCATTGACACACCAGTCTGCCAACTGGCTTTGCCTTCAATATTGGCTTTTCCTGATATATCTTCAAACTTAAGGTTTCCTTTATTCAGGTAGAGTTTGTTTTTACCAGTATTAGCTACAAAAAATAGGTCGGGTAGGCCATCATTATTAATATCTCCTGTAGCGATACCAGCACCATTGTAATAATAAATATAGCTTATTATATTGTGCTGAGAATCTTCACTCACTAGATTAACAAAATCTATACCTGTCTCATCAGAAGGTAATTTTGAGAAAAGGTAAGAATTGTCATTGGAGTTATTATTCTTTTCTTTGTTATCATTACATGCATAAATTAATAACAAAGCTAAAATAGCAGTGTAAATATTTTTCATTTAAGCAGATGGTTAGTCAACTTAACAAAAATAGGAATTATTTAACAAATAATTAACAATCGATTAGCTTTGAGTAAATAAGTTTAGGCATCAATGTGTTAAGGTTGGTTTTTTTGTTTTAAGAAATAACAATCCTAAGAACATTAAAAGTCCATTAATGATTAAAATCTCAAAACCGATTTCAAAACCATTAAAAAGTTCTTTAGAATATAAGTTTAAAAAGTAAGAAAGTACCGGGGCTACAATAGCAACTATCCAAACAAATTTGTCTATTATTTGATACTTGGTAAAGAGCCCAAAAGCAAAGAGTCCTAAAAGAGGTCCATAAGTATAACCAGCAGCTTTAAAAAGTTTCCAAATAACAGATATATCTTTAAAAATTAAATCGAAAAGGATGATCACAATTACCAATACTATACTAAAACCTATGTGAGTTCTTTTGCGTATTCCCTTTTTTGATGCTTCGGGTTTATTTTCAATATCTAAAATATCAAAACAAAAAGACGTAGTTAAAGATGTTAATGCAGAGTCAGCACTAGAATATGCCGCTGCAATTAAACCTAGTAAAAAGAAAGCAGAAGTAATAACACCTATTTCTGGTAGCATGGCAATAGTTGGGAATAAATCGTCTTTTGTTGCGGTAATCCCGTTTTGAGCGGCATAATCTGTAAGCATCAATCCAAGAACGAGAAATAATATGTTTACAAATATGAGTACCACACTAAAAGAGATCATATTCTTTTGGGCGTCTTTCAAGCTTTTACAAGTTAGATTTTTTTGCATCATATCTTGGTCTAAACCGGTCATTGTAATAGTAATGAATATACCTGACAAAAAGCTCTTCCAAAAATATTGAGGGTTATTACTATTATCAAAAAAGAAAACCTTACTTAGATTACTTTCTTTAGTGTAATCAACAAGTTCTCTAATACTATTTAAATCTAAAGCGGAAGCCAAAAACACTATAGCCACAACCACAGAAATTAGCATAAATAAAGTCTGCAAAGTATCAGTAAAAATTATGGTTTTAATACCCCCTCTAAATGTATAGAGCCAGATTAAGCCAATAGTGAAAATTACAGTAATAGGAAATGGAATATCGAAAAGCTCAAAAACTAAAAGTTGAAGGACTTTTGCTACTAAAAACAGCCTAAATGCAGCACCAACAGTTCTAGAAATAAGAAAGGCAACAGAGCCTGTTTTGTAACTCGTCTTTCCAAAACGATCACTTAAATAGGTGTAGATAGAGGTTAAATTCAACTTATAATATAAGGGGAGTAAAACATAAGCAATGATCAAATACCCAAAAAAATAACCAAAAACGACTTGAAGATATCCAAATTGATTTGTCTCCACAGCACCAGGAACTGAGATAAAAGTAACACCAGATAGAGAGGCGCCAATCATTCCAAAAGCCACAAGATACCAAGGGGCAGATTTATTAGCTTTAAAAAATGCAGCATTAGAATCTTCTTTTCCGGTGAAGTATGAAATCAAAACCAAAATTGCAAAATAACTGGCTATTAAAATTAAAATCGAAGTTGGGCTCATAAAAGAGGTTCTTTGCTGAAAAATTTATGAAAAATAGTACATTTGAAAAAAATAGCTATTTAAATTCTAATTTTTATGAAAAAGATACTTTTACTAGTTGCGTTAGGACTATTTGTTTTTGACGTTTCTGGTCAAGACTACCGTAAGCTTATTGAAGATGGAAACCATACTGTACAATACATTTCTGAAGTTGCAGATCAGCATTTTGATTCTGTTGGAAGGGGAAGAGGAACTGGTTTTAAAATTTTTAAGAGGTGGCAGTACTTTGCTGAGCGAGCCATGGATGAAATAGGTATGTTAAAATCGCCTGAATTCTATTACCAAGAATTAGAAAACTACAACGCAAGTTTTAATAGTGAAGGTGTTGCTGCTAGAACAACAGTAGGTACTTGGGAAGAAATGGGTCCGACCTATTGGGATGCTACTTCTGGATGGAATCCAGGTGTAGGTAGAATCACTTCTTTAGCTATTGATGATACAAATTTAGACCATATAATTGCTGGTAGCGAAACAGGTGGAGTATGGAAAAGTACAGATGGTGGATTAACTTGGACAGTGCTTTCAGATAACCTCTCGAACATTGATGTATATGCTCTGGCTATAGACCCTACTGATAGCGATACTTATTATTGGGGTTCAACTGGCGGAACGATTTTCAAGTCCACAGATGGTGGTTTAACTTGGTCTCCAGTCACTAGTTTATCCTCTGGAATAGTAAATAAAATACTAGTAGATCCAACAAATTCCCTGAAGTTATATGCTAGTGTTCAAGGTAATGGATTGTATAAGTCAACAGATGGAGGAGTTACGTGGAACTCTATTTATTTTGTTGCAACAGGTACTGGTTATGATTTTGAGTTTAAACCAAATGATCCTAGTGTAGTTTATGCTTCAGGAAATGCCTTTTATGTTTCTACTAATGGAGGTGCAAGCTTTTCTCAGGTATCAGGTTCTGGTGCTGATCAATTTTTCAATGGCCCAAAAATGATTGGAGTTTCTGCCAATAATCCTGATGTTGTTTATGTTTTAGAAGCCAGTGGAGGGTTATTTGGAGCTTTATATACTTCCAATAATAGCGGCAGTAGTTTTACAAAGCTTACACATACTCAGAACTTTTTTGGATATGACTCTAATGGGAGTGATGCTTTAGGACAAGCACCAAGAGACATGGATATTACAGTGAATCCAAATAATGCTAATGATGTCCATATAGCTGGTATAAATACATGGCGCTCTACAGACGGTGGTGTTAGTTTTAATATTACATCGCAATGGGTGCCTAGTGTTGCTAATGGTTCTGGGATTGGTTATTGTCACGCAGATGTAGACATTATGCATTTTGCTGGCACAGGAACAGATACAAAATTATACGTAGGTACTGATGGAGGTATATTTAGAGCTGACAATCCAACAAATGTTAGTGCTAGCTATTATACCGATTTAACTCCTGGTTTGGGTATAAGACAATTCTATAAGATTGGTATAAGTCAAACCGATCCAGTTATTGTTACTGGTGGTTCGCAAGATAATGGTACTTCGACCTTAAGAGAAGATGGTCTTTGGACTGATTGGCTAGGAGCTGATGGAATGGAAGGGTTTGTTGATAAAAATGACGCATCTATAATGTATGGAACAACTCAGTTCGGGTTACTGTACAGAACACAATATAATTTTTTTGGTAGCAACCTATCTGGTCTTACACAACCAGATGGCAAAGGTGGTCAAAGTAATTGGAATTGGGTTGTGCCTTTCGAGCAAGACCCAATAGTTCAAAATACAATCTACGTAGCTTTTGATGAAATATATAAGTCGGATGATAGTGGTGCAAATTGGGTTTCAATTTCCCCTAATTTTGTCGCAGATATAGATCATTTTAAGATAGCACCAAGTAATAATCAAGTAATGTACTGTGCAATTAATGGTGTTTTAAGGTATACCACAAATGGTGGAGTTAATTGGACAATTTCGCCTTTAAGTTTAGGTGGTTCAGCCATTATTAATGAAATAGCAGTGCATCCATCAGATCCTAATAAAGTGGCTATTGCAACTACAGATAACCAGAAAGTATATGTAAGCTCAAATGGTGGTTTAACATGGACGTCAAAGCTAATGAATTTACCAGGTTTTGTTGCTCAGGCTTTGGCTTGGCAAGATAACGGTGATGACGGCTTATATGTTGGGATGAATTATGGTGTTTTCTATACGGATAACACATTAACAGAATGGATAACATTTAATAATGGTTTGCCAAACGTTAGAATCAATGAACTAGAGATTAATACCGTTGATAATAAAATCTATGCCGCAACATATGGTAGAGGACTTTGGAGGTCTAATATTTATGATGCATCTCTAAGTGTAAATGACTTTGAGTTTAACAGTTTGACATTGTATCCAAATCCAGCAACAAATGAGGTGAATTTAAAATGGAATAAACCTGAAGACGTAAGCATCAGAATTTTCGATACACAAGGTAAGATTGTGTTCTATGGTAATAAAGTAAATTTATTTAACGGATTTAAAGTTGATATGTCTTCATTTAACAGTGGAATTTACTTTGTGAAGTTGAATAGTAGTAGTGGTGAAATTACTAAAAAACTGATTCTTAACTAACAATTAGATAACTTATAATTGCCCAATTGTTATACATTCAATTGGGCTTTATTTAGCTCTAAAATCTGTACCTTAGCACCCATGGAATTTTCTTCTAAACTTTTAGAAAGTGCTGTAAATGAAATGTCGCAATTACCAGGTATTGGTAAACGCACTGCATTACGTTTGGTTTTACATTTATTAAGGCAGCCAGAGCATCAAACCTTTCAATTAGCAGAAGCACTTTCAAAGGTGAGGGCAGAGATCAATTTCTGCAAATCTTGTCATAATATCAGTGACAAAGAACTTTGTGAGATTTGTGAAAATACTAATCGTAATAAAGAACTAATCTGTGTAGTCGAAGATATTAGAGATGTTATGGCTATCGAAAATACAAGTTCGTTCAAAGGGCTATATCATGTTTTAGGTGGAAAAATATCGCCCATGGATGGTATTGGGCCTCAAGATTTAAACATCACCTCGTTAGTTGAAAAGGTGAGATCTGGTAATGTGAAAGAGCTTATTTTTGCAATGAGCCCAACTATGGAAGGCGATACAACCAATTTTTATATTTTCAGACAAATTCAGGACTTTAATATCAAAACTTCTACTATAGCAAGAGGTGTGGCTGCTGGTAATGAATTGGAATATACGGATGAAATTACTTTGGGCAGAAGCATTATAGATCGTATTCCGTTTGAAGCTTCCTTAAAATCATAGTCTCATTTTGAAGCTTTCCGTGGTCATACTCAACTATAACGTGCGCTACTTTTTAGAGCTCTGCCTAAGAAGTGTAGAACAGGCTATAAAAACTATTGAAGCGGAGATTATTGTGGTTGATAATAATTCATCTGATGATAGTTGTATTATGGTTAAGGAATTATTTCCTGAGGTAAAGCTCATTGAGAATAAGGAAAACTACGGTTTTTCTAAAGGTAACAATATTGGCGTCGCTATGGCAAAAGGTGAGTATTTGTGTATTTTAAATCCGGATACGGTTGTAGCTGAAGATACGTTTTCAAAAATTTTAAACTTTGCAGAATTGCAGACAAATTTGGGGATAATTGGTTGCCAGCTCATTGATGGTCGTGGAGTATTCCTACCCGAAAGTAAGCGTCATATTCCAACACCTAGTGTAGCTTTCCAAAAATTGATTGGCAACTCAAAAAATTATTACCAGAATGATTTAACTCCTGATCAAGTTGGCAAAACTGAAATCCTAGTAGGGGCATTTATGATTATGAAACGTAACGTTTATAAAGAGGTAAATGGTTTTGATGAAGATTATTTTATGTATGGGGAAGATGTAGACCTTTCTTATAAAGTCTTAAAGGCAGGCTACAGCAATTATTATTATGGTGAAACCTCAGTTATACACTTTAAAGGCGAAAGTACTCTAAAAGACAAAATTTATGCAAAGCGCTTTTATGGTGCCATGGAAGTTTTCTATCAAAAGCATTTTAAAAAGAATGTTTTAGTCTCTATTTTGGTGAAAATTATATTGGGTTTGGCATCGTTGAGAAGTCCTATTAAAAATACTCAAGCGATAAAAACGAATAAAGTCTTGGTGATTTCAGAGACAACAGATGGAAAATTAATACACAAAGTAAAAAAGCCTATTGATTTTACCTCAAATATAAAATCTATACCTTATCAAACTGAGATTGTTCTCGACACGGAATTTTTAAGTTATAAGACCATTATTAACGTTTTAAAAACTTATAATACTTCAAACCAGAACACTTACAGGATGTGGGTAAAAAATAGTAATTTTATGCTTGGAAGCGATACTAGTTCTGGTAGAGGGGAAATAGTACGGTTCTAATTTTTGTTGAATAAAAATCAGTAAAGCAGACTGTTTTTTATTAATTTTGCATTCGATTTTAAAATAAAGACCTTCAAATTATAGATATGGCAAAGTTTGAACTTAAGTTACCTAAAATGGGAGAAAGTGTTGCAGAAGCAACAATAACTTCTTGGTTAAAAGATGTTGGCGACAGTATTGAAGCCGATGAAGCCGTTTTAGAAATAGCAACAGATAAGGTAGATAGTGAGGTACCAAGTGAAGTGGATGGTGTGTTAGTAGAAAAACTGTTCGATGTTGATGATGTGGTACAAGTTGGTCAAACAATAGCTATTATAGAGACTGAAGGTGGTGGCACTGTTGAAATAAAAGCACCAGCTAGTGAACCTATTAAAGAAGAAGTGCCAAAAGCAGTAGCAGAAGTAGCGCAAAGCGTTGTTGCCGCAAAAGCAACAACAGAACCTGTAATTTCTTCGGGTGATCGTTTCTATTCACCTTTGGTTAAAAATATTGCAAAAGAAGAAGGGATTTCGCAGTCAGAACTAGATGCTATACATGGAACTGGTAAAGACGGTCGAGTTACCAAGAATGATATTAAGTCCTACTTACAATCACGTAGTTCAGCACCAGTTGAAGCTCCTAAAAGTGCATCTAAAGAGAATGTCACACAGAGCGCAGTCGAAGTGCAAAAAGAAAAGGCGGCTAAATCTTCTGAAAAACCAGCTTCAGCTCCAGTTGTTGCTTCTGGTGAAGATGAAATTATAGAAATGACCAGAATGGGTAAACTCATTTCTAAGCATATGGTAGAATCTGTACAAACTTCGGCACATGTACAATCATTTATTGAAGCCGATGTCACAAAGATTTGGAACTGGAGAAACAAGCATAAAGACAGTTTTAAAAAACGTGAAGGAGAAAACCTGACTTTTACTCCAATATTTATGGAGGCAGTTGCTAAAGCCTTACGCGATTATCCTATGATGAATATCTCTGTACAAGGAGATAGCATTATTAAAAAGAAACATATCAATTTAGGTATGGCAGCAGCTTTACCAGATGGTAACTTAATAGTACCTGTTATTAAAGATGCTGATCAATTGAATCTGTTGGGTATGGCAAAAAAGGTTAATGATTTGGCCAACAGAGCAAGAGATAATAAGCTAAGTCCGGACGATATACAAGGAGGCACTTACACAGTAACAAATGTTGGTACATTTGGTAGTATTATGGGTACTCCAATTATCAATCAACCACAAGTAGGTATTTTGGCGTTAGGTGCTATTAGAAAGGTGCCAGCAGTTATTGAAACACCTCAAGGTGACTTTATAGGTATCCGTTATAAAATGTTTATGTCCCACTCATATGACCATCGTGTGGTTAATGGTGCTTTAGGAGGTCAGTTCGTTAAGGCTGTTAAGGACTATCTTGAAGCTTGGGATTCAAACAGAGAAATATAATCATTTATAAGTACTATATTTTAAAGTAAAAAGCACGGTTCAGTTACTGTGCTTTTGTTTTCTTATTTTTCAACAAAACCTTCCCAACGAGTCATATATTCGATGAAAGTCTCACTTAAACCTTGTGACTTTAGGTAAGCTCTAGAAACAGGCTTTTCAATAGGTTCAAAATTGGGATCAGCAATCACTTTTTCAGGAAAGTTGTAATGTAAAATTCCTGAACGGCCAATCGTTACAAAGTCAACGCCAGCATTAAGTATAGTTTGCACATCATTGCCAGTTCTAATATTGCCAGCAACTGTTAGTTTTACGTTTTTAAAATTGAGTTGCAAAACGTGTTCTAAAAGACTTAAGCCACTGCTTGGTTGTTCTTCTGGTGTTTTAAAACAATCCCAGAGGGATAAGTCTAAGAAGTCAATGTTACCTGAGTCAATCAATTGTTGGCTGATGGTTTTAATTTCTGAAAGTTTCATTCCAAATCGTTCAGGAGAAAGTCGGATACCGACTAAAAAGCTTGGACCACATTTAGCTCTAATTCCATGTAATATTTCAAAAATAATACGAGCCCTGTTTTCTAAAGAACCACCGTACTTGTCTTGTCTTTTATTAATTTTGGAACTTAAGAACTGGGTAAGGATGTAACCGTGAGCACCATGAACTTCAACACCATCATAACCGCACTTTTGTGCTCTCACGGCTGCAGAAATAAAATCATCTCTTAGCTTATAAACTTCCTCTAGGGTCAAAGCTCTGGCATTATGTTTTTCGCTGTTCGAAGGGCATACCGCTTTTTGTTTAATCACCTCAATTGGAGAACGCATACCAGCGTGATGCAGCTGAATAACCGCCAAGCTATCATAAGCTTTAATTTGAGTGGTAAGCCTTTTGTGACCATGCATTAAATCATCAGAAAATATTCCCAACTGACCCTTAAATCCTTTACCGACTTCTTGTACATGTGAGGCACAGGTCATCACCAATCCAAAACCACCTTTGGCGCGCATGGTGAGCCACTCAAATTCGTCATCAGATAATTGGCCATTATCATGACTTTGTTGATTGGTCAAAGGTGCTAGCATAAATCGGTTTTTCATTTTAGAACCGTTTTTAAATAGTATTGGGGAATTAGGATGTATGACCATGTACAATAATTTTGTTAAGTTGAATGTGCCATGCGAATTTCGGTTAATTATTCTAATTCTCAAATCATCAAAATCTTTAAAGCCATTCTATTAAAACTCCATACCTTTGCACAAAAGTTATAGCACATGCAACTCAACCTTAACAAGCCTATTTGTTTTTTCGATTTAGAAACCACTGGTGTTAACATTTCTACCGACAGAATAGTTGAAATTTCAATATTAAAAGTACATCCTAACGGGAAGGAAGAAACCTATACCAAGTTGGTCAACCCAACCATTCCTATTCCGCCAGAAGTAACAAAGGTTCATGGAATTTCAGATGCTGATGTTGCTGATGCTCCAACTTTTAAGGAAATTTCTAAAGAAGTCTATAATTTAATCAAGGATTCGGATTTAGGAGGGTTTAATTCTAACCGATTTGATATTCCGCTTTTGGCAGAAGAACTATTGCGAGCCGAGGTAGATTTTGATATGAAAAACCGCTTAGCCATTGATGTGCAAACCATTTTTCATAAAATGGAACAGCGTACGCTGAGCGCTGCCTATAAGTTTTATTGCGATAAGAGTTTGGACGATGCCCATAGTGCCGAAGCTGATACCAAAGCAACATATGAAGTCTTAAAGGCCCAATTGGCCAGATATGAAGAACTAGAGAATGACACCAAGTTTTTGGCAGAATTCAGCTCGCGAAAAAAGTTCGCAGATTTTGCGGGATTTTTAATTTACAACAAAGAAGGAGAAGAGTGTTTCTCTTTTGGTAAGCATAAAGGCAAACGGGTTGTTGATGTTATGGATCAAGAGCCTGGTTATTTTGGTTGGTTGTTAAATGCAGATTTTCCATTGTATACTAAAAAAGTGTTAACTGCCATTAAGTTGCGTCAGTTTAATAATAAATTGAGCTAAATTCCTGAGAAAGCAGTAATCTTTTTCCTAGTTCATATGAAAGTATTCTTTTTATTATTTCCATTTCTAGTATTCTCACAACAACAAGTTGCAAAAGGCATGGTCTTAGATAAAGTAACTAACGAGCCAATTCCTTATATCAATATTTCTATTCTAGAGTCTACTATTGGTACCTCTAGTGACGATGATGGAAGCTATTCGCTCAATATTAATGAAGAAGACGTAGATAAGAATGTGCATTTATCATCACTTGGTTATAAAGATACGACGCTAACAGTGACAACATTTACAAACTTAAAAACCATTTTTTTAAAGCCATTAGCTGAACAGCTTGATGAAGTTGTGATTTCAGAAAAGTTTGAAGAAAAGTTCATTGAAATCAATAAGATAAAAACCAAGAAATTAAGAGGTGGTTTTGCTCCTGGAAATAAGCCTTGGATACTTGCTTTGTATTTTCCGTATGACAAGAATTATTCTAAAACCGAATACTTAAATCAATTAAAAGTTTATGTAAATAGAGGTAGATTGATTAAAAGGTATAAGTCAAAATTCCGAATCAGAATTTATAAAGTTGATAATAATGGAATGCCAGGTGAGGATTTATTAATGGATGAAATTATTGCTGAAACCTTTAAAAATCAAAAGGAAGTAATAGTTGATTTATCTCAACATAATTTAACTTTTCCATCAGATGGTCTTTATGTTGCTCTTGAAGGTCTAGCAATACCTTTTAATGCTTTTGATGATGTATCAACTTATGTCAATACAGAAGGTGAAAAAATTAGTAGAGAGGTTGTTAGATATTCTCCATCTTTTTCGGCGACAGTAGATAAAAAAGATAAGGTAAAAGTTGTTAAGTTTGATAATGGCAAATGGTATGATTTTAAAATTCCATTAATTAAAAAAGACGAAACATTTGTTCCTGCAATATCCTTAACTTTGTCAAACTAAAATTGAGCCATAAACCAAAAGCTAATACCTAACAGCTATTTAATGAAACTCATCTGCATCGGTCGTAATTACACAGACCACATAAAAGAGCTTGAAAACGAAAAACCTACCGATCCTGTGGTGTTTTTAAAGCCTGACACATCAATATTATTGAAAAAGCAACCGTTTTTTATTCCAGATTTTTCTGATGAAGTCCATCATGAGGTTGAAGTTTTGGTAAAAATTAATAAAGTAGGGAAGTACATCGATAAAAAATTTGCTCATAAATATTATGATGAAATAGGACTTGGTATAGACTTTACAGCAAGAGATCTTCAAGCCCAATTAAAAGCAAAAGGCTTACCATGGGAAAAAGCAAAAGCCTTTGATGGTGCTGCTGTAATAGGGAAGTGGCTGCCAAAATCAAACTTTAAAAATATTGATAATATTAACTTTAGTTTAAATAAAAATGGTGAAGTGGTACAATTAGGTAACACAAAACTGATGCTTTGGAAGATTGACGAACTTATAGAATATGTATCAAAATATTTTACTTTAAAAATTGGGGATATTATCTTTACCGGAACACCATCTGGTGTTGGTAAGGTTTTTGCAAACGATGAATTAAAAGGATATATTGAGGACCAAGAACTGTTTTCAATTAAAATAAAATAAATGGCAGAATATTATAAATTAGATCGCGTACGCGATATGGCTGATAACGACGAAGACTTTGTTATGGCTTTGGCAGCAGCTTTTATAGAAGAAGTTCCAGAAGATGCTGAGCGTTTAAGAAAGGCTGTGCCAGAACAAGATTTTTATGAAACTTATCAAGCTGCACACAAAATGAAACCAACGATAGAGTTGTTCGATTTAGGTGTTTATGATGAATTAATAGAGGTGCAGGATTGGGGAAAATTTGAACAGGTAGACAAAAACATTGACGCTCAGCTACAAACAGTACTCACTGCAGTAGAGAATGCAACTAACGAAATTAAAGCAGATTTCGGATTATAAATGCAAGCAGAAATTATAACAATTGGAGATGAAATCCTCATCGGCCAAATTGTAGACACAAATTCAGCATTTTTAGGTAAGGAATTCAATAAGATAGGCATTTCAGTTTATCAGATTACTTCTGTTCAAGACGATAAGGCCCATATACTAAAGGCTTTAAAAGAAGCTGAAGAAAATGCAGATATTATTATTATTACTGGTGGCTTAGGGCCTACAAAAGATGATATTACCAAGCATACCATTTGCGAATACTTTAACGATACTTTAGTTGAAAATAAAGATGTATTAAAGCATGTAGAGTTTTTGTTTTCCAAATACATCAATACACCAATTTCAGATTTAAATCGAAAACAGGCTTTAGTGCCATCAAAGGCAAAAGTGCTTAAGAATGAATTTGGAACTGCTCCAGGAATGTGGCTGGAAAAAAACGGAAAAGTTTTTGTCTCGCTTCCTGGTGTACCATACGAAATGAAGGCTTTAATAAAAAATGAGGTGCTTCCGGCTTTACGTTCGAAATTCAAATTTCCATACATAAAGCATAAGACTCTACTCACATATGGTTTGGGTGAAAGTGCTATTGCTGACAGAATAGAAACTTGGGAAGATAATCTACCAGATTTTATTAAACTGGCTTATTTGCCCAATTTAGGTAAAGTACGTTTGCGTTTGTCTGGTAAGGCTATGGATAAGGAAATTGTTGAAACAGAATTAGAAAAGCAAATACAATTGCTATTGCCTCAAATAGAGGATATATTTGTTGGATTCGAAGATGATTTATCCTTGGAGGCTATTATTGGCAAGCAATTAACACATTTAGGAAAAACAATTTCTATTGCCGAGAGTTGTACAGGTGGACAAATAGCTAAAGCCATTACGGCAAATGCAGGTGCTTCAAAATATTTTAAAGGTAGTATTGTAAGCTATGCCACAGAGTCTAAGGTAAACATACTACACGTTTCTGGGGAAGATATTGCTAACAAGTCGGTTGTTAGTAGAGAAGTTGCTGAGACTATGGCAGCTAATGTACGAAAGTTATTTAATTCAGATTATGGAATAAGCACTACTGGAAATGCAGGTCCTACAAAAGGAGATTCTGATGCTGAGGTTGGTACAGTATGGATTGCTATTGCTTCTGAGGAAGGTGTTAAAGCTGAAGTTTATAATTTTGGAAACCATCGCGATAAGGTAATAATGAAGGCAACAAATAAGTCTTTTGAGATGTTGCAAAAAGAAATTATGAAAAAGTAGATCATATTGTTTGTTGAAACATAAAGTTTTACTAAATTTGCACCCTGTTTAAAAATAACGTACCTAAAGAAAGAATACAATGTCAAGAGTTTGTGAACTTACTGGGAAGAAGGCGATGGTCGGAAACAACGTTTCCCACGCTATGAACAAAACAAAACGCAAGTTTGATGCAAACTTGATAAAGAAGCGTTTTTACATCCCTGAAGAAGATAAGTGGGTAACATTAAAAGTTTCTACATCTGCATTAAAGACTATCAATAAAATTGGTATTTCAGCAGCATTAAAAGAAGCTAGAGCAAAAGGATTTTACAAATAAAAGCATACGCTAAAGTCAATTTACAATGGCAAAAAAAGGAAATAGAATACAAGTTATCTTAGAGTGCACTGAGCACAAAGCTTCTGGTCAACCAGGAACTTCAAGATATATTACAACAAAAAACAAAAAGAATACGCCAGATCGTATGGAGATTAAGAAATTTAATCCTATCCTTAAGCGTATGACAGTTCATAAAGAAATTAAATAAGAGGAATCATGGCAAAGAAATCAGTAGCATCTTTACAGACAGGATCAAAGCGTTTGACAAAAGCTATAAAAATGGTAAAATCACCAAAAACTGGGGCATACACTTTTGTTGAATCAGTAATGGCACCAGAATTTGTCGATGACTTTTTAAATAAAAAATAAACTGCATATAACTGTAGATATATAAAACTGCTTTCATTTGAAAGCAGTTTTTTTATGGCTATATTTGAGTCCATCTGACAACTTAGCAGTACTTATGAAAGGGCAAGGTTGTTGCAATGAGAAAAGCAAATAGTAATTAAATGAGTTTTTTTAAAAAAATATTTTCTTCTGAAAAGAAGGAAACCCTTGATAAAGGACTTGAGAAGTCCAAATCTTCCTTTTTTAATAAGCTAAACAAAGCTGTTGCAGGAAAGTCTAAAGTAGATGATGATGTTTTAGATAACCTTGAAGAAGTTTTAGTGACCAGTGATGTTGGTGTTAATACAACACTAAAAGTCATTGAGCGTATTGAAGAACGTATTTCTAGAGATAAGTATTTAGGAACTTCAGAGCTCAATAAAATCCTAAGGGAAGAGATAGCAGGCTTATTATCAGAAACTAATTCTGGTGAAGAAACTGATTATACAATACCTAATTTACCTGTACAAGATAATGGCAAAAAAACACCTTACGTATTAATGGTTGTAGGTGTTAATGGTGTTGGTAAAACAACAACTATAGGTAAGTTAGCTTATCAGTTTAAAAAGAAAGACTTAAAAGTTGTGCTTGGAGCAGCCGATACGTTTAGAGCTGCTGCAATAGATCAATTACAAGTTTGGGCAGATAGAGTAGATGTGCCAATGATAAGGCAAGAAATGGGAAGCGATCCTGCTTCTGTTGCTTTTGATGCTTTACAATCGGGAGTTAATCAAGATGCTGATGTTATTATTATTGATACAGCTGGTCGTTTACATAACAAAGTGAACCTTATGAATGAGCTTTCTAAAGTAAAGCGTGTGATGCAAAAAGTTATTGGTAACGCACCTCACGATGTTCTTTTGGTTTTAGATGGCTCTACAGGACAAAATGCTTTTGAACAAGCTAAGCAGTTTACAGCAGCAACCGAAGTGACCTCATTAGCGGTGACCAAATTAGACGGAACAGCAAAAGGTGGAGTGGTTATCGGTATTAGCGATCAGTTTAAAATTCCTGTAAAGTATATCGGTGTTGGTGAAGGTATCGAGGATCTTCAGGTGTTTAATAAGTACGAGTTTGTGGATTCATTCTTCAAATAATTAACCTTAGTTTTATCATGCTGAACTCGTAATTGGATTTCAGTATCGTATTTATCTAAATATTCAGACCTAATTGGTGCCAAAACCAATGAGTTTTTTTCTTGGTTTTCGTATTTTTATAAAAAATACTAACCATGCGCTATATTCTATTATTATCGACTTTCCTTTTTATTTTTTCTTGTAAAGACAACAATGCTCGTGAAGCTCGAGAGCCAATTTCAGAATCAGAAACTGTTGAGACTACTGGAGAAGAACAATCCGATTTAGATGCCATTTCTACTAAGGATTTTACAGAATTTAAGGTATTGGATTCTAAGAATCTCACCAAAGCAGAGATATGGAAAGAGATTGACCCTCAACTAGAAGATTTTTCAGAAGTTAATTATAACAAGCTAAAGCCTTTAATTTTAGAACAAGATATTCCAACACTTCAGAAGCATATAGCAGAAGGCAAATTTAATTATGAAGCGTTAACCAAATTTTATCTGTATCGCATCAGAAAATTCGATAGAGAAAATCCGTTATCGCTAAATTCAGTTATTTCTATAAATCCAAATGTGATAAATGAAGCTAAGAGATTAGATAAAGAGGATGATTATCACTTGGATTTCATTCATCCAATTTATGGTATGCCAATTCTACTTAAAGACAACATCAATGCTTCTGGTATGGCAACCACTGCTGGTGCAGTGGCGTTAAAAGATAATATTACCGATGACGCTTTCATTGTTAAACAACTAAAGTCTAAAGGTGCTCTAATTCTTGGGAAAGCTAATTTGAGCGAATGGGCTTATTTCTTTTGTGGTGAGTGCCCAAGTGGTTATTCTGCAATTGGTGGGCAAACCTTAAATCCTTATGGAAGACGTATCATTGATACAGGTGGCTCTAGCTCTGGAAGTGGAGTAGCAGCTTCCGCAAATTTTGCGGCAGCCACTATAGGTAGTGAAACTGCAGGTTCTATTTTGTCGCCAGCTAGTCAGAATTCGGTAGTAGGTTTAAAGCCTACGGTTGGCTTAGTAAGCCGAAGTGGTATTGTGCCTATTTCTTCAACTTTGGATACAGCAGGTCCTATTACCAGAACAGTTATGGACAACGCTATAGTTTTGGATGCTATTTTTGGTGAAGACAAAACAGATACTAAATCGTTTATGATGATGTGGCAATCTGGTTTTTATACAAAAGATTTAAAAAGTGCCAGCTTAAATGGAAAACGCTTTGGTGCTCCAAAACGTTTAATGGCAGACACTTTGTATATAAAGGCTTTGGAAGTTTTAAAACGGCAAGGTGCAGAAATAGTTGAAATAGATGAAGAACAATTAAGGTTACCAAACTTCATAAATCTTCTTAATCTTGATATGAAAAAGGATTTACCTGCCTATATGGATGCATATGCCAACGATAATATTACACTTCGAACGGTAGCTGATGTCATGGAATTTAACTTAAAGGATTCTGTAAAAACCATGCCTTACGGACAAAATTTATTTAAGGGTATAGTTGATGATCAAGGAAACGCTAATTATTTAGAACGTATTAAAGACACTTTAAGCAGAAATGGGAAGCAGTATTTTGACGTCCCAATGCAAAAACACAATTTAGATGGATTTTTGTCTATTAATAATTATCATGCAGCTTTTGCAGCTGTAGCAGAATATCCTGCAATTACAGTGCCAATGGGTTATACTAGCGAAGGTGTTCCGAAAGGTCTAACGTTTATTGGTAAACGTCTTCAAGAAAGACAGCTGTTAGAATGGGCTTATACTTATGAGCAAGCCTCTAAGGCACGAGTAGCACCAAAAGACTATAATTAATAACGTCAGTTCGAGTGGTTTTCAATTTCTAAAAATTGAAAATTGTATCGAGAACTAATTAAAACATTTCTCGATACAATTCTTCATGCTTCAGAATCACTCAAAGTGAAGTGTTTAGTCTAAATCTTATTGAGGTTAATTAACAAGAGCATTAATTTTTTCCCATAAGTCATTATCAAAATTAGAAAGCGCAAAGTTTTCATCATCGGCAGCATCTCCCATTCTAATGACTACAATTTTTTTGCTTGGAACCACATAAATTTTTTGGTCATTCTTTCCTAATGCAGCATACATATCGCTTGGTCCATTGGGAATAAGTTCACCTGGAAATTGAATTTGTAGTTGCGGTAATCTGTAGGATGATTTTCCGTTTAACCACCACATATAACCATAAGATAGATTAAGATTTTGAGACGTGTTAACAGCATCATTTAAAAAGCTTTCGGGTATAATTTGTTCACTTTCCCATTTTCCATCTGCATAGACTAACAATCCAAATCTAGCCATACTTCGTGTTGTACTCCAATAGACACTAAAATCACCAGTTTGAATCCATGCACCAGACATGCCAATTCTGTCTCGCAATTTAGTATTGAAGTACATTGACCAGCCTTGGTTGCTAGCGGTTGCTACAACATCCTGAAGCTTAACATAAACATTATGATACGCCCAACGTGTACCTGCGTCTACAAGATAATTCAGGTTTTCAGGCGCAATGCCATCACCTTCACTGTCATCCAAACCAGAAGACATTGATAATAAATGCTTGCAGGTAATTAGATTTTCTTTTTCTAAAGGAGCACTTGTCCATCCTGTGCCTAAATAATCAGAAACTTTATCATTTATATTAAGTAAGCCTTCACCTTCAGCAATACCAGTCATAGCTGTAGTTAATGTTTTTCCTGCGCTTGCCCAATACCATGGTAAAGTGCTGGTATGTCCATTCATATAGTGTTCAACCACTATTTTTCCATTATGAAGAATCATAAAACTCTTTGTGTTTTTTTCTTCAAGAAAGTCCAACAAAGGCTGAAGTTGGTCATCATTCCAACCTAATTCTGAAATAGATTTAGTTTCCCAAGCATCTGAATTTAATGGTGGAAAATAAATATCTTCGATTTGAGCATCAGGATTGCTAGGAGGGTCGTTATCGTTGGAGCATGACAAAATCGTTAATAAACCAAATAATACGAGTACTATTTTGGGTGATTTCATGGTTAAGTTTTTTTATAAGACTCATAAATATACAAAAGGTTTAAATTCCGTTGTATCTTTGCCCACTGATTTAAAATAAACGTCTGCTTTAGCGGAAAATGCTTATGAGAACTAAAACACTGAAAAAGAATAGGATTAATGTTGTAACTCTTGGTTGTAGCAAAAATGTTTACGATAGTGAAGTCTTGATGGGACAACTTAAAGCAAGTGGTAAAGATGTTGTACATGAGCAAGAAGGCAATGTCGTGGTGATTAATACCTGTGGATTTATCAATAACGCCAAGGAAGAAAGTGTAAATACCATATTGCATTATATGCAAAAAAAGGAAGATGGTGAAGTAGATAAGGTCTTTGTGACAGGCTGTTTAAGTGAGCGTTATAAGCCAGATTTACAAAAGGAAATACCGAATGTAGATCAGTATTTTGGAACGACAGAATTACCAAGTCTCTTAAAAGCTTTGGGTGCAGATTACAAGCATGAGTTAATAGGTGAGCGCTTAACCACAACACCCAAAAACTATGCGTATTTAAAAATTGCCGAAGGTTGCGACAGACCATGTAGTTTCTGTGCTATTCCTTTAATGCGTGGGAAACACAAAAGTACACCAATAGAAGATTTAGTTATTGAAGCTGAAAAATTGGCGGCTTCAGGTGTTAAAGAGTTGATTCTTATTGCACAAGATTTAACCTATTACGGATTAGATCTATACAAAAAACGTAACCTTGCCGAGTTACTTGAGAGCTTAGTAAAAGTAGAGGGCATTGAATGGATTCGTTTACATTATGCATTCCCAACGGGTTTTCCAATGGATGTTTTGGATGTAATGAAGCGAGAGCCTAAAATCTGTAATTATCTTGATATTCCACTACAACATATTTCTGATGACATCTTAAAAAGTATGCGTCGTGGTACTACAAAAGAAAAAACGACAAAGCTTTTAAAGGAATTTAGAGCTAAAGTGCCTGATATAACCATAAGAACGACTTTAATTGTTGGTTATCCAGGAGAGACGGAAGAAGACTTTGATATCCTTAAACAATGGGTAAAGGAGATGCGTTTTGAGCGTTTAGGTTGTTTTACCTATTCACACGAAGAAAATACGCATGCCTACAATCTTGAAGATGACGTGCCAGAAGAAGTTAAACTTCAACGTGCTAACGAAATTATGGAAATTCAATCTCAAATTTCTTGGGAACTCAACCAAGCAAAAATAGGCCAAGAGTTTAAAGTGGTTATTGACAGAAAAGAAGGCAATTACTTTGTAGGTCGTACAGAATTTGATTCGCCAGATGTGGATAATGAAGTATTGATAGATGCTTCAAAATATTACTTAAAAACAGGGGAATTCACTACAGTAAAAATCATTGAAGCCGAAGACTTTGACCTCTATGGTGAAGTCATTTCTTAATCTAAAGTGGGCTTAGGTCTACTTTTTCTAAACCATTCCACAAACTTATAAAGTAATAGTAAAGTCATACTGTGTTTAGTTTGGTTTTCGTAGCGACTTGCAACTGGTAGTCTGCAGCCTATAACAGTGCAAGGCACCACAAAACGGGTTGTCATTTTTATGACTATTCAAAATTATATGATGGCTTTTACAATAGGAAAAATGTTGTACGGACAAATGGTGGACAAAACTTTTTATCTATGTTATTCAATGGCTCAACCCTTTAACAATTCCAGATATTTAATCTATAACATCGAAAATGGCTTGAAACATAGCGAATATTGATTCTTGTAGTTGGGTTATGTATATTATTACTAATTTGATTATTTATGCGTATTATTAAATAATTAATTAGTATGTACTATAAGCTACCACCTTTATGAAAAGGAATTTCGTTTTTATTTTAATTTGTTTTTTACTTTTCCCACTAGCTACGTTTTCACAAAACAAAGAAATAGACAGTTTAGAAAATATCTTAAAAACTCATAAACAAAAGGATACTTTAAGAGTTAACGCTCTTGATGAACTATCATATTTATATTACAGAAAAGATATAGATAAGGCAAAAGAGTATATTGAAAAAGCAGAAGCTCTTTCAGATGAAATAGGATTTATTAAAGGCAAAGGAAACGCCATTTATATGCGTGGTGTTATTGAGTTGGTTCAATCAAATTTCGATATATCAGTAAAACATTTTGAATATGCTGCCCAAATATTTTCTGATAATGGCTTTAAGAAAAACTTAGCCGCCTGCTGTAACGGGATAGGTGTAATTTATTTTAGACAAAGCAATTATCCTAATGCCTTGATATATTTTGAAAAGGCACTCCAAGCTGATCAGGATGTTGGAATAAACAGAAATATCCCAAACTATTTGACCAATATTGGAAATATTAATATGAAAATTGGCAAGTATCCTGAAGCTATAGATTATTACAAAAAAGCATTAAAATTATATACTGAAACTGATTATACACTAGGTATCTCGGCTTGTTTGAAAAATATAGCTGCTATTTATAATAAACAAGGTAACTATCCACTTGCATTGGAGTATAATAATGAAGCGTTATCTTTAGCAGAGAAAATACAAGACTCATTAGGTATTTCCAATTCTTTAAATAACATGAGTCTTATTTATAAAAACCAAAAAAAATATGATAAGGCTTTAGAATTGTTAAAAAAATCGTTGGCTATTTACGAAAGCAGAAAAAATAATTCAGGCATTGCAGTATCAAAAAATAATATAGCTACTATTTACATAAAAAAAGAAGAACTTAATACAGCTGTTAAATTTTTAAAAGAAGCCGAGGAAATAAACAGGAAAACTAACAGTAAATCTCAACTTGCAGAATGTTTAAATAATCTTGGATATGTTCATACATCGCTAAAAAAATATGATGAGGCTTTAGGATACTTTGAAGAAGCAAAAAAAATCAATAAGGAGATTGATAATCAATCTGCATTAAGCTATTCATATTTAGGATTAGCAGATTGTTTCGTTGATCAAAAAAAATATGATCAGGCCTTTCCCAATGTTTTAAAAAGTTTGGAAATTTCAACTAAACTCGAACTTTTAGATCACCAAAGTGATGCGCACAAATTACTCTCTGAAATATATAAAAGTAGAGGTAGTTATAAGGATGCATTCGAAAGTCATCAGCAATTTAAAATCCTAAATGACAGCCTTTTTAATAAAGAGAGCATTGAAAAAATAGCCCAATTAGAGTATGGGTACAAGTACAAACAAGCAAGAGATTCTGCCAGTATTCGAGAATTAAAACTCACCAAAACGATTTTAACAACCTCACAGGATTTAGAAAAAACTCAGCAAAATTTATTTTTAGGAATTATAGGATTTTTAGCGACAGCCATAATTTTAGGAGGTATTATTTTCTATTTGAAATTGAGAAACGAAAAAGCCAAAACTCAAAATATAGCCATAGAGCAAAAGTTATTACGTTCACAGATGACACCGCATTTTATCTTTAATTCGCTCTCGGTTTTGCAAGGCATGATCTTAAATAAAGAAGACAAGAAATCAATATTTTATTTATCAAAGTTTTCAAAGCTGTTGCGTATAACACTAGAAAATTCTAGGGACAAATTAGTGCCACTCAACCAAGAATTAGAAGCGGTAAGTAACTATTTAGAACTCCAAAATTTAGAAGACAGTCAAATGTATGATTACACAATTCTAATTGATAAAACTATTGATGAGACTTTGTTTAAAATACCACCAATGCTTATCCAACCCTTCATTGAAAATGCCATTGAACATGCTTTTGAAGATAGAAAAGATAACAGAAAAATAGATATTCAACTAAAATATATAAATGATGAATTGACCTGTACCATTAAAGATAATGGCATTGGTATAGATGCACAGAATGGATATGCCCGAAAAGATAAAAAGTCCTTGGCTACAACCATAACTTCAGAGCGATTAAAGATGCTGTCCAAAGATTATAATATAGAAGGCTCTTTACGTATTGAAGATAGAAAAAAGTATAATGAACAGGGCACTATAGTTACTTTAGTAATTCCTTATCAAAAAGATATAGCCTAATGCAATCAATAATAGTAGAAGATAAAGCTTATATAAGAAAAGGATTGCTCAATCTGCTAGAGCTTATTGAAACTGATGTTAAGGTTATAGGTGAGTGCGAGTCTGTTAAAGATGCTGTCATAGTTGCAAACGCTTGTAAACCTGAACTTATTTTTCTAGACATTAATCTTACAGACGGTAATGCTTTTGAGTTTTTGGAGCAAACAGAACATCTTAATTTCAAGGTTATTTTTATTACTGCCTATGAAGAATTTGCATTAAAGGCTTTAAAAATGGGTGCTGTAGATTATCTCTTAAAACCTGTTGATGTTGAGGAGCTAAAGATAGCCTTAAATAAAGTAAAACAATTGTCTATTACAGAACAAAAAGAAAAAATAAACATCACAAAACAAGCATTTAACCATCAAAATGAGCAACTTATACTATCTCTACACGATAGTTTTCAAGTCATTGATTTAAACGAGTTAATGTATTGCGAATCTGATAAAGGGTACACCACGTTTTATTGCAATGATGGTAAGAAGCATTTGGTGTCAAAAACATTAAAGGAATTTGAAGAGCGCCTAACCAATGCTAATTTTACAAGGCCGCATCAATCTTTCATAGTCAATTTAAAATTCATTGATAAATACGACAAGTCTGGTGTTATTCATTTAAAAAATGGAAAAAAAATTCCGGTCTCATCAAGAAAAAAAGAACAGTTTGTGACTTCTTTTTTAAATCGAACTTCTGATTAAAAACACATTAAGTTTAGATAGATTCTGCTTTACAAATATTTTCTAAACTGCGACACTTATTGATTTGTAAATATCAGAAATAGTTTTGGTATTTCTTTCCTCAACAATGCAATCTACTTTTATTCTATCAAATCTAAAATAGAATGAAACCTAAGACCCCAAAATCAACAAGCTTATTTAAGCTATTAGTATTATTGTTATTGATACAGCTAGCATCTTGTGGCAATTCAACACAAAATCAGCCTGCGACCGCAGAAGGATTTCAAAACATTGAAAACGAACTGAAAAGCAAATTTGGCGACAATGCCTATTACACCGATTTAAGTATTACCTACAATAAATCCATAGGTAATATTGTTGGTGTCACTGTTACTGAAGATCCAGAATCCTTAAAAATGGGACAATGGAATCTTACCCGAGACACTTGGAAACAAAATTCTGATATCACAATAGAGGTACCATCAGGTACAAAAGCCTCTGACTATATGTTCCAACTAGGCGACGCTATTAACTTATCCAAATTGGGTGGATTGGTAGAGCAATCTGTACAAAAATTAAAAGCCGAGAAAAATCTTAAAAATCCAACGTTAAGTATTGCTGGGTTAAACTTTCCTGATAATGGAGATATCTCAAAAGCGCAATATATGGTTAACCTTCAACCAGAAAATGGAGGAACTACTTTTAGTTTTTACTATTCGTTGAGTGGTGACCTCATTAAAATGAACTATTAATTAATAATCAAATTTACCATAACCTTAAATGTTTAATATTATGAAAAACTTTACAAGCTTTCACGAACACTTAAACCATAGATGTTACGTGAGAAAAAAACAAGTACTTTTTTTAATGACCTTATGTATAGCTACATTAGGGTTTTCACAAACTTTTACTTCTACGGATAGTTACGGAAACGATTTACGATATACCGTTACATCTGCGTCTACAGTTTCTGTAACAACAGGAAGTATAATAAATAATATAAATGTAAATATTCCCGCTTCAGTTTCAAATGGTGGGACAACATATAGTGTTACCGCTATTGGCATATTTAGTTTTAGTAGTACTGCTATTTCTAGTGTTAGTATTCCTAGTACAGTAATAAGTATAGAACAACAAGCTTTTTCAGGTACTAATTTGACATCTGTGGTTTTACCTAGTAATTTAGATACTATTGGAGATTATGCGTTTCAAAATAATCAATTATCTGGTCTTACTATTCCTAATAATGTAACAAGTATTGGTAATGGTGCTTTTAGAGGAAACCCTTTAGTTAGTATAACAATACTTGCTGTAACACCACCAACAATTACAACGGTTAATGGGCCAAATGACACCTTTACTATTAATGGTGACCGAAGTGGTATTGATCTTGTAATTCCAGCAGGTACAACAGGCGCTTATGTTACGGATGCTGGTGCACTCTGGACGGGATTTAACACCGTAACCGAAAATTTAAATGTAGGCAATACTTATGTTTATAACTATATTACTTATCAGGTAATTTCGGTTGCAAACAGTACGGTTAGAGCTTTTGATTATAATACAGCAGGCGGGACTGTTGTAAATATACCAGCTACCATACCAAATGGTTTAATAACCTATACTGTTACAGAAATAGGAAATAATGCTTTTCAAAGTAATAATTTAACTAGTGTAACCTTGCCAAATACACTTACATATATCGGCGAAAGTGCATTCTTTATAAATAATCTAACATCGCTTACAATTCCAGATAGTGTTATTAGCATTGACGATGGTGCCTTTGCTCAAAACCAAAATATGACAAATCTTGTGTTAGGAAATAATCTTAATACAATTGGAGACTTTGCTTTTCGTTTTTGTGCTTTAAATGATATTACCATACCTACGAGTGTTACCAATATAGGAGTAATTGCTTTTGGAGGAATGGGAGGTTTTAATGCGATCATGGATATTTACTGTTTGGGTTCAACTCCACCAACTATAGCAACGGATTCAAATCTTAATGCAGATACATTTAACCAAAGCCGCAGCACCATTCATTTACACATTCCAGCAGGAACCATGGGAGCATACGTTACAGATCCTGGAGCTTTATGGACAGGGTTTAACCCAGTAACAGAAGATGCCTTGAGTATAGATGAGTTTGAGCTTGCAAATTCGGTTAAAATTATTACAGCTAATGATGCTATAAATATTGTTTCAGATAATAGTTTGCAACTTCAAGATTATACGATGTATTCAATTTCGGGTATAGAAATAGTTAGAGGAAAAGAAAGTAATTTACCTACAAGCAGTTTTGCTAGTGGTGTTTACATCCTAAAGCTGAATTTTGATAGAGGAACTATTACTAAAAAAGTTATTATAAACTAGTTTGAAGTTTTTAATAAAATATAAGTTAGAGTTGTTCCTGCTGATATTCTACACTACAATTTTCTTATGGTTTGTTTTGTAGTGTTGTTAGTTAGTTAAATGAAAGATTGAGCAGTAATGTTAGGGTTATTTACTGCTCATCTACTTTTGTTTTAGTCTATTGTTTTTGAGTAACTCGCTACAGATTTGTTTTGAAAAAAGACTAAATTGTTAAATCAATATCAATCTATACTAACCAAAAAATGATAAACTACAATAACAAGACCTTTGTACCTGTAAGCAATACAGAAAATGGAGAGACCTCTAGCGAAACCGTTTTTCTATACAAACAAGTAGGAAATATTTTAATCTCTGAGTATTCGGGTGGAAAAATAATAAAAGGACATCTCATTGGACTTGTCGATGCAAACGGAACTATAGATATGCGTTACCATCAAATCAATGAAAATGGAGAGTTGATGACCGGAATATGTATATCAAAACCTGAAATTCTAGAGAATGGAAAAATACGATTGTACGAAAGTTGGCAGTGGATCTCTGGTGACCAATCAAAAGGAGAATCAATAATCGAAGAACAATGATAACCTATCAAACCGAAACTACTTTATCTGCACAAGAGTTTAAAGAGCTGCTGATTAATTCAACACTTGGAGAGAGACGACCAGTTGATGATTTCGCTAGGATTGAAGCCATGGTAAAAAATGCCAATTTAATCATTACCGCAAGAGATAATGGCAAATTGGTGGGCGTTGCAAGATCTGTTACAGATGTTGTGTATTGCACATATCTTTCGGATTTAGCGGTTGATCTTGATTATCAAAAGCAAGGCATCGGTAAAGAATTGATTAGGCTAACCAAACAAGCCACACTACAAGCTACAACTATTCTTTTGGCAGCACCAAAGGTAGTCGATTATTATCCTCATATAGGAATGACCAAGCACAGTGCCTGCTTTTTATTAACAGATGAAACCGATTTAAAATAATGGAAGTTATAATAAATCCTGATTTAGAAACCATAAACTGGAAAGACATTTCAGAACTGTTCCAACATGTAAATTGGGGAATCCGACAACCAGAAGATATCAAAAACGCATTTAAGAAAAGTTCTGTGACCTGTTTTGTGAAAGATAAAAATAGAGTAGTTGGGTTTGGTAGAACAGTAGACGATGGTAAGTATTACGCTTTGTTAGTAGATGTTGTGGTTCATCCAGAATACCAAGCAAAAGGCATAGGGACACAAATAGTTAATGAAATAAAAAGCAGATTAAACAGTTATAATTTTATCACCTTAACAGCTGCACCAAACAAGGAAGGCTTTTATGAGAAACTGGGGTGGAAAAAACAGAAATCGGCTTACATTTTTCCTAAGGATGAAAAGCAAGGTTTAGAACATTGTGAGTCATAAAATAGTGATAAAACAGATGAAAAATTATATGCTTTTTGTGTTCTTTGGATTAACAGCAAGACTTTGTTTTGCACAATGCCATACCGAATTAAAAAATTATACTACAGGATTTGAGAGCATTCAAGCAAGTTCATTTTCTTTTTTGGATGAAGCACTCAATGATATAAGAATTGTTGGCTATGGCGAAGATACCCACGGTACAGGCGAGTTTACAATTCTTGCAAAGGAACTGATGCAATACCTTTTAGAACAACACGATTTTAAAATTCTAATTATTGAAACTGGTTTTGGAGAAGGTTTGTACCTCAATGATTATATACAAGGTAAAAGAGATGACCTAGAATTTATATTAAAGGAGATTAATTCAACCTGGAGATATAGAACCAAAGAGTTTATAGGGTTAATGAATTGGCTAAGAGATTATAACGAAAACAATAAAGATAAGATTTTTTTATATGGATGCGAAATGCAATATGTGCGTTCTGAAATTAGCCGTATTAAAGATTATTTAAAATCTGTAGAGTCTGATTATAAAATCGAAGGGTTTGAGAAAAACAACTTATGGGAACAGTTTAATGATGATGAAAAAACAGACTATTTCATTGCTTATACGAAGCTTAAAAAATATTTCATTGAAAATTCTGAAGCGTTTAAGAATAAAACTTCCGAAGAAGAATTTAATATAGCTTATCATTTAGTTGAAATTTTAGGACAGTTTGTTACTACCATCAATCAAAATCACGGACAGCGAAAAGCAGATTTTAGAGATATTTATATGGGAGAAAATATCCTTTGGATTATGAATCATTATAACCATAACAAAAAAGCAATGTATTGGGCGCATAATGCGCACGTAGGAGATTGGGTAGATAATGGTATAGTGGATGTAACAGGGCATCAATTAAGAAAGCTTTACGGAGAGTACTACTTTAATATTGCTACAGATTTTGGAACAGGAAATTTTATAGCATACCCAAATGATGCCAATAAAACAGGTAATTGGCGTTTTAAAACCTTTACGGTTGATAAAGTAATTGAAGATACATTTACTAATTGTTTAAAAAGTTTTGGTAAACCAAATACATTTTTAAATGTAAGAGCCGCTAGAACAAATGAAAATCTAGCTTTTTATCTTAATTCAGGATTAACCTCTATGAGTGGCGCAGGAGCAAGAGCCAGAAGTAATGAAACAGAAACTAAATTGTTCGGAAGAGCTTTTGATGCTGTAATTTATCTAGATAAAACCAATGCGATTACTTGGGCTGAATAATAATTAAACTTAAAGTCGTGAAAAATATAGTTCTTATTTTATTCTTCTTACTGATTAACTGTAACCATAGTAACAAGCTTTCCGAAGTAACAAAGGATGTTACAACTTGGAATCAACAAAAAAGAGAGCAGTACTTAAACAATAGAAACGATTCTACCACTTGGGACAATGAAATGCTCAATAACGACAAACAACTCATTGGTATAGGAGAATTTGGCCCTTTTGAGATTGGTGTCTTTCCAGTGCCTAAATATGAGCTTTTAGGAAACGATAGTTTTAAAGGATTAGGAAGTAAAGGTGAAGACTTTACAGTAGTTGACAGAACAGTTGTAATGAATAGTTTTTTTGTTGCAAAAAATGACATGAACAAAGAAAGGTTAGACAATAAACATAATGAAGTGTTTTTTCACCTTCTAGTGCTAACAGACACTTTAGATACCGAAAATTATAACCTCAATAAAAACATAGCCATTTCTAGAAACCATCCAGATTACGTCGCTCAGGGTTTTGTAAAAACAAAAACCAATACTATAGATTATTTTGCTTTTGTCACTGCAGAAGAAGATTCCTATGCTATTATAAATACACGATTATTCAATCTCAATTTCGGCAAAACCATACTTATTGCACCACAAAAAGATGGTACACTTCGATCTTTGCAACTAAAAAGTCCGCAATTAACTTCTGAAACTATCATAAAATATACCGATAGTCTTAAAGAAGACGATGAGGTGTTTAAGTTTTTTAATGGAAAAGACGCTATCTAAAAAATGAAAATCTGCATCGCACAAACCCTATCCGAAAAAGGGAACATTCAAAAGAATATTCAAAACCATTTAAAGTTTATTGAGCGTGGGATTACATATAAAGCCGATTTAATAATCTTTCCAGAGTTATCCATAACCAATTACGAACCTCAATTAGCCAAAGCATTGGCTACAAAAGCTGAGGACAAATTATTTAATCCGTTTCAAGAAGTGTCTGATCAAAAAGGAATCGTCATTGGTGTTGGTATACCAACAAAGGCAACTAATGGAATTCAAATCAGTTTACTCATATTTCAACCAAACAAAGAGCGTGTAGTCTATTCTAAACAACTACTTCATGAAGATGAACTATCTTATTTTGTAAAGGGAGAAAGGCAAAACATCTTTACTATAAAGGGAAAGAAGATTGCTTTCGGTATTTGCTATGAAACACTTCAAGAGGCACATTTTGTAAATACTATAAAAAATGGAGCAGATGTTTATATAGCTAGTGTTGCCAAACCTCAAAACGGAATAAACAAAGCAAACGAACATTTCCCTAAAATGGCAAAAACCTATAGCACACCAGTTTTGATGTCTAATTGTGTTGGTGCCTGTGATGATTTTATGAGCGTCGGGCAAAGTGCAGTTTGGAATGCAAAAGGCGAATCGGTATCACAATTAGATGCAACAAATCAAGGTATTCTTATTTACGATATTGAAACAGAGCAGTCAGAAAGGGAACAACTCACTATTGACAAAGGCAATCTAACAGATTTAGATGTCCTATTTCAAATATATAAGACAGCAAAAGACGCATTAGAAAACAACAAAATTTATCAATGGACGAATAACTATCCCACAAGTTCAATTATTGAAAATGACCTCAAAGATGGTGTCTTATACGTCATAAAAAACAATGACAGAATCATTGGTGCCATAAACATAAGCGAAAACCAAGAACCAGAATACAAAACGATTGATTGGCAGTTTAATGATACTAAAGTGTTGGTAATACATAGACTAGTTATTCATACAACCAGTCAAAACAAAGGTTTTGCAAAACTATTGATGGAATTTGCTGAAGAGTTAGCAAAACAAAACAATTTTACTTCCATTCGATTGGATGCTTACAGCCAGAACGGACGAGTTGTTGAGTTTTATAAAAACCGTAACTATATTACTCGAGGTGAGATTTTTTTTCCCGAACGGAAATATTCGTTTTACGCTATGGAAAAAGAAATCACTAAACATGCTGATCTACCAAAATTGCATTACCATCAGGATCTAAGATTACAAAACTTGCAGGCCCAGAATCTGATGCTTCAATTTCACTAGCAAAGGTGACATCCTTTGATTTTAAGTGCTCTTGAATAACTCTTACATCATCAAAATCCCTTAAGGTATTAGCATCTTGATCCCAACCAGGGTTAAAAGTGAGGATATTATTTTTAAACATCCCATGAAACAAACCTATTAATGTAGATTCGTTTTTCATGATGAGGTAGTTTTGCTCTAAACTACCAGCAAAGACCGAAAAACCTAAGTCTTCATAAAATGCTTTTGAGGCCTTAAGGTCTTTTACGGCAAGGCTAATAGAGAATGCTCCTAGTTTCATGTGTTGGTATTTGTTTGTTAATAGCACTTAAAGGTAAAAAAATCTTAACTATTAGCTATCTGTCAGTCCGAGTGATTTTAATCCAAATACTTTTGGATTAAAATAGTACTTCGAAAAGCTTAGTAGAACTATCGAGAATTTTTGGTTTTTAAAATCCTATTCTCGATATAATTATTGTCCACTTCGCCTGCCTACCTGTACGGTAGGCAGGCGCTCAGTATGACAAAAATCACTCGAACTGATAATAATTAATTACCATTCAACAACACTGGCTTCCCAAAGCCTAATTCTTCCAATTTATCTAATTGTGTTGCGGCATCACCAACAATTAAATAAATCATTTGATTAGGTTTAATATAGTTTTCAATAAGCGCTTTTACATCGTCTACGGTCAACGCTTTCACGATAGTTTCTCGTTGTTTAGCATAGTCATCAGCCATACCATAATTGCTAATATTACTCAACATATCTAACTTGGCCCCTAATGTTTCAAAAGCTCTGGCAGTACTTTTTATGGTATAACCTTTAGTAACTTCTAAATCTTCTTCACTATAATTTTTGCCATAATCCTCTAAGATTTGTTTTACTAGGCTAGAAGCTTCATAGGTTACATTGGTACGAATACCACTGCTTATGCTATACTCGCCAATATATTGCGAACCAGAAAAACGAGAACGTATGCCATACGTATAACCTTTGCCTTCTCGTAACTCTTGTGTTAACTGTGAAGCAAAACCACCACCTCCTAAACGATAGTTCATTACGTTGGCAAGATAAAAGTCTTTATGTGTAGCTTTTAATGATGGGTAGCCAAAGCGAATAACTGATTGTTTTGCGCCAGGAACATCGTAGAAGTAAACTGTGGATTTTTCAGGATACAATGGCATTGGTAATTCTGGGATTGTAATAGCTTTTGATTCCCATTGATTATTGATTTTATCTAACGCCTTTACAACATCTTTTTCCGATATAGCACCAACAACATGAAAATTGGTAAGTTGCGGTGACAAGTTTTTGTTGTAATACGCTTTTAAGTCTATTAAATCTATGCTATTTACTGAGGCTTCAGTACCTTTATTATTGTAAGCTAAAATATTGTTCTCACCATAAAGTAATTTTGAAAATTCATCAGAAGCAATACTATTAGGATTGGCTGTGCTGCGTTGAATATTGCTGATGGTACTCTGTTTTAAAAGTTCAAATTCATCTTCGTCCCAACGAGGTTCTAAGAGGATTTCAGCAACTAAATCCATTATTTTATCAAAATGCTTTGAAAGGGTAGTGCCAGAAATTATGATATTCTCTTCTGTGGCATATGCATTAATGCTTGCACCAATACTTTCAATGGCATTCTCAAGTTCTTCTGTTGTTTTGTTTTTGGTACCTTTTGTCATTAGTTCTGCCAAAAGATTTGATACGCCAACTTTATCTTTGTGTTCTAATAGTAAGCCACCTGCAATTTGCATTTCAAATTGTACTAAAGGCACTTCATTATTTTCTATACCATAAACTTTTACGCCAGATTCCAACTCTTTTTTCCAAACCTCAGGAATATTTAATTCAGGACTTGGTCCATAAGGAGGTTCTATACTTCTATCGAAACTACTTGGTGTTTTTTCATAAGTAGCAACTATGCTTGTATCGAATGTTTCTTCTGCACCTTCAACAATTTTTTCTTCTTTAATATCAGCTAATTGCGAATTATCCAATACCAGATTCTTTTGTCCTTTTGGAACAAAGCTTGTCGCTACAAAATTTTTGTCTTTTATATATGTGTTATACACTCGCATAACATCTTCTGGTGTTACGGCAAGTATATTTTTCACATCCTGATTAATAAAACCTGGATCACCAGCAAATATTTCATATTGTGCTAATTGAAATCCTTTACCCAAAACACTAGATAAGCCTTGGTAAAAATTAGTTTCTTGTCCAGCTTTAATACGATTCAGGTCTTTTTCGGAAATGCCATTAAGTTCAAAATCCTTTAATCCGTTTTTAATAGCAGAGGCAACAGTGTTTAAATCAGTTTGGTCAAATGCTGTGATGGTGAGCATCAATTGTCCTGCTAATTCTGAATTATACTGAGAAAAGGATACATTATCAGTAAGTTTTTCGTCATCAATAAGTACTTTATTTAAAGGAGCTTTTTTTCCGTTAGATAGATAGTCTGTAAGCACACTTAATGCATAGGAGTCTTTGTTGTATTCTGGTACACCTGGCCAAGTCATGGTTAATCGTGGTGCTCTAGCAAAATTATCTTCGTAGAATAAACGTTTTGTGGATTTTAAATTTACAGGTTGTTTTTCTAGCTTAGGAATATCTTCACCCATTGGAATTTCATCAAAATATTTTTTAACCCAAGCTTTTGTTTGTTCTACATCAATATCACCTGCTATGGTTAGCGTAACATTATTGGGTACATACCAACGTCTGAAAAATTCTTTGACGTCTTCTAAAGTCGCGTTTTGTAAATCTTCAAGAGAGCCTATGACTTCCCAACTGTAAGGGTGACCTTCAGGATATAGATTACTATTAATAACAGCAAAATTATGGCCATATGGCTGGTTGTCCACACGTTGGCGTTTTTCGTTTTTAACCACTTGCTTTTCTTTAGCCAAAACAGGATCGGTTACCGTATTAATGAAGAAACCTAGTTTGTCGGCTTCGGCCCAAATCATTTTTTCTAGGGCATCTTTAGGTACGGTTTGAAAGTAATTGGTTCTATCTCTACTTGTAGATCCATTGGCGCCAGAACCTCCAATTCGAGCACTCATTTGATCTAGGCCACCTTTGCCTAAATTTTCAGATTCTAAAAATAAAAGATGTTCAAAAAGATGGGCAAAGCCTGTTCTGCCTTCCTTTTCTCTAGCAGAACCTACATGGGCTGTTAATGCTACTGCAGCAACAGGATCTGATCTATCTACATGCAGTATGACTTGTAAGCCATTATCTAAAGTGAATTTTTCAAAATCAACTTTAAACTCTGGTGTGGTGTCTTTGTTGTCGTTTTGTTTGCAAGCTGATACGGCTATTAAAACAAAAAGACTTAGAAATAAGGATTTAATAGGTTTCATAATGTATTTTGATTGATGATAATTATAATTCGTACGCATTGTTATTTACAAAGAAAACGGAGTTCACCAAAAATAATTTTCCGTTTTCCCAAAAACTTCTAAATAAGGTATTGTCTACAAAATAGATAAAGCTACCATTGCCTTTGCGCTCTTCACCAAAAACTAAGGTATTATTTAAATTGGGTAAAGCATCTTTACCGGCAAAACCAGAATATACTTTAGTATCAGCCAAATGTCCAACGTTGTAGCCGCTATCCATTAAATCATAAGCAGCACTCCCTAGTTTTAAAGTGAAATAGTCTTTCCCATAACCAAAAGCCATTGGATGAGTATTGTCTATTTTGGTTTTGAAAATAGCGCCAGTAATGAGGCTGTTGGTATACTCGCGTTCGCGCTCAGCATATGGTGTTAGGTTATCCTCATTACTTGCGTTGTCCGAAGATTTATATTTCAAACTAAAACCATCTTTTCCGACAAAACTTCTAAGCGCACCATCAATGGCAATAACTTTTCCACCAGACCTTACCCAATCATTAATCTTCTCCATGTTATCGTCATTAAGTACGCTACTATAATAACCATTTGGAATAATGAGGACATTATATTTGCTGAGGTTGGTTCTGCTTAAGTCGTCTGAGTTTATTGAAGTCAAAGGATAATGTAATTGCTGCTCAAAGAAATGCCAAATTTCGCCATAGCTTAATGAAGACGTACCTTCTCCAGACAATACCGCTATTTTTTGTTTGTTCACTAGCTTAATATCTGGCGAACCAATATCTGGTGTGGTTTGCGAAAAGCCTGAGTTGATTTGAGTCAAATGGTGCTCATGTTTCTGTTTGATTTGATTTAGAGTCCCAAGAAAATCTTCGAGGTGTTTATTGTCCCCTTTAGTGATAATTAAAGAGCCTCTATCAAATCGTTCACCATTAGATTGAAAAGGTTTTTCGGTAAATCGCACTCTAAAATCATGTTTTAGTAAATCTGCTAAAAACTGTGCATCTTTTAGAGAATTCCATTTACTTACGTAACCATAAGCTTCAGAAAGTACAGTTGGCATATTGCCTTCGAAAACTTTTGTGCTACTCACTTTAGATGTACTCGCCATAGCGTCTAATCCATAGGCATAAGGTACAGACCAAGCCGTTATGTCATACGTTAATGAATCTGTAAGTTTGGCATTAGGTTCAAACAATACTTTAACCATTTTTCCTTTTGGTTGATTGGTATGAATGACTAGCGAATGTTTATTTACAGACATGCTGCCTTGTTTACCTGAAGCATAATCATAGCCTGAAACCTTTCCGCCATTAGCATATTCAAATTTAATGTCGTGTTTGCTTAATAACTGTTTTAGACTATTCAGTTTGTCTGGGTTACCTTTAACCACATAACTTTTATATTTTAAATTGCTATTGTCAAAGAATTTAGCAAACTCAGTATTGAGTTGTTTGGCATTTTTTGAAGCCATTTCAACGGTTGAAAGTCCGGTTGCGGTGTGATGCGTCAAACGCTCCGCTAATGTGAGTACATGGCCTTCATCATTCAAAATACCTAATCCAGAGATGCCATGACCAGCCTGCTCGTAGGTCATACCTATAGCTCCCATGTATGTTGGGTAGGTGTCACCATAACTTGGATAAAACAAATCAAAACGTTCTCTAGTAAAGAATAACCAACCTTCAGCATCAAAATACTTAGCGTGATTTTGTCCTATTTGTGTTTGAAAATCGCGTTGCCAATCGCTAATAATTTCATGGAACGGTTCTGCTGCAGGTGCAAAATAATAAGGTTCATTTGGGCCTTGCTCATGAAAATCGACATGAATGTGAGGCATCCATTGGTTGTACACTTTTAAGCGTTGTTGGGTTTCAACCTGTGTTGCCCAAGCCCAATCTCTATTCAAATCAAAGAGGTAGTGGTTTGGTCGTCCACCTGGCCAAGGTTCGTTATGTTCGCTGGCTTGTTGGTCTATGTCATAAGGAGTGCTTTTAGTTTCGTTATACCAATTAACATATCTGTCTCTACCATCTGGATTAATACCTGGATCTATTATAACCACAGTATTTTCTAGTAAATCGTTTCGTTCAGTAAGTAACTTATAAAGCGTGAGCATTGCAGCTTCAGAACTCGATGCTTCGTTGCCATGCACGTTATAACTCAACCAAACAATAGCAATATCATTAGTATGGTCAGTGAGCGTAGTCGAACTGCCATTTAATAAACCAACATTGTTTAAGTTATTTTCTCTTATACTTTCTAGATTTTTTATGTTTTCTTCTGATGAGATATAGGCTAAAACAAGAGCTCTGCGCTCGTTTGTAGTTCCGTATTGTTCAACTTTAACATTATTTGGAACAGCCTCGGAAACAGTCTTGAAATAATCGACAACTTGGTGATGACGGCTAAATTGTGTACCGATGTCATACCCTAAAAATTCACTTGGTGATTGTAGATTTTGCGCCGATGTTAAGGTGAAACAACCAAATACGACCAATACTGCTAGAAGGATTTTTTGCATTAAATACGATGTTTTTTGTTTGAAAGCTAGTAAAGATAGTTCGTGAAATTGAATTAACTAAAAATTAGCAGTTAAAAAATAGAAGTACCTTATATTTATGCCATAATTATAAATTGTATGCCAACCGACTGTATTCCGTTTAGAGCAACTGGATATTTCTCTGATTTTATTTGTGATTATTTAGATCAAAAAAAAGAGCTAAAGCCTTTATATAATCGTTTTCCAACTTTAGAAAATTTTAAAGCACAAATAAAAGAAAAGGGCCATTCTGAACTTGTTTCAGAATCTCGTCGAAAGGTACTTTCTAAAACTTTAGCAAATCAATATGGTAATATTGAAGCTTCAGAATTAACTTTAAGTAATATTGAAAGCTTAAAATCCCAAAACACCTTTACTATTACAACGGGTCACCAGTTAAACTTGTTTACTGGGCCTTTGTATTTTCTATATAAAATCATTTCCACCATCAATTTAACCGAGCAATTAAAATCTGAATATCCAGATAATAATTTTGTGCCAATATATTGGATGGCATCAGAGGATCATGATTTTGATGAAATCAATTACTTCAATTTTAAAGGCAAAAAAATTCAATGGAATTCTGACCAAACTGGTGCTGTTGGACATTTTAATACAAAAGGTTTGGAAGATGTATATGAGGTGGTTGCGGCAGAATTTGGTTCAGGGAAATTTGCTGAGCAACTAAAAGATTGGTTTAAAAATGCCTATATCAGTCACAATAATTTGGCAGATGCTACTAGATGCCTAGCCAATCAATTGTTTGGTGAATATGGTTTAGTAATCATTGATGCAGACGATAGCGAGCTCAAAGGTTTGTTTATTCCACAAATGAAAAAGGAATTAATTGAACAAATAGCTTTTAAAACCGTTTCCGAAACTAATGAAACACTTGAAAATTTAGGGTTAAAAGTTCAAGTAAATCCAAGGGAAATCAATTTATTTTATATTCATAATGGTTTGCGAGAGCGTATTGTCTTTGAAGACGACACTTTTAAAGTCTTAGAAACTGAAATCTCATGGAATAAAGCCGAACTCTTAAATCATTTGCAAGAATATCCAGAACGTTTTTCTCCAAATGTCATTATGCGTCCTTTATATCAGGAAGTTATTCTTCCAAATTTATGCTACATAGGTGGAGGTGGAGAAATGATCTACTGGTTGCAATTAAAATCTAATTTTGAAGCTCAAGGTGTTACGTTTCCTATGTTATTACTGAGAAATTCTGCTTTAGTAAAAACAAAAAAACAAGCAGAAAAATTAGAGAAACTCAATATTTCTGATGCTGACTTATTTTTAAAAAGAAGTTCATTTATCAATAAAAAGGTTAGAAAAATTTCAAACATCGATATTGATTTTTCAGAACAAATACAGCATTTAAAAGTACAATTTGAGGATTTATTCAAATTAGCAGAACAAACAGATAAATCGTTTTTAGGTGCTGTAAAAGCTCAAGAAGTAAAGCAAATAAAAGGATTAAAACATCTTGAAAAACGTTTGCTTAAAGCACAAAAGCGAAAATTAAAGGATCAAATTGAGCGTTGTACGGAATTACAAGAGCAACTATTTCCTGGGCAAAGCCTACAAGAGCGTAATACTAATTTTTCAGAATTATACTTAGAGTTTGGTGATGAATTAATTCCTGAATTAATCAAAGCTTTGCAACCACTTCAAAATGAGTTTACCATAATTACTCTGTAGACTCATTTATAAATTAACCAAAAGAGAAATCTCATATGTGTTTGATAAAACTTAGGCTGTATAAGTCTAGCTTTTATGCCTATTAATTAAACGCTTAGTCGTAAGTTTGCATGCGCAAAGAGACACATTAATTTTTAGACTTAATATTAATGCATAAGATAGATTTTGATCTTATTGAAATGACAATGGATGTGATGAAATACACCATTGACCGTATTTCACATACCAAACAAAAAATAGGAAAACCGCAAAGAGCAGAAGTCCTAAAAAGCCTAGTTGGAGAAACGATAACAGAAAAAGGAATTGGAGGAGAAAAGGCTTTTCAATTATGGAAAGAGCATTTGGCTAAAGCAAATGTACCAGTAGATCACCCGCGAAATTTAGCTTTTGTTCCTGCAGCACCAACACGTGCCGCAATAATGTTCGATCTGATAACATCAGTATCTAGCATTCATGGTGCTTATTGGATGGAAGGTGCTGGTGGTATTTTTTGCGAAAACGAAGCTATGTCATGGATTGTCTCATTAACAGGGTTGCCTAAAGGTGCTTTTGGTGTCTTTACAAGTGGTGGAACAGCAGCTAATTTATCAGCAATAGTTACAGCCAGAGAACATTGGAGAGAGGATGATACTTATAAACGTGAAAAAGGACTGATTATCACCTCAGAAGGAGCGCATTCATCTATAAAAGCTATGGCAAAAGTAGCTGATGTAGATATCCTTTTAGTAGAGTCTGAAGAACGATTAACGGGTAAAAATCTTAGAGAAACAATAGACAACCTTACCTTTCATCAACGCAAAAGATTGTTTGCTGTTGTGGCTACAGGTGGAACAACTAATGCCGGGATTATAGATGATCTAGCAGGTATAGCAAGTGTTTGTGATGAGGAGCGTATTTGGTTTCATGTAGATGCCGCTTATGGAGGTGGAGCTTTAGTGGCGGATTCTGTTAAGCACCTTCTAAAAGGTATTGAACGAGCAGATAGTATTACCATAGATCCTCATAAATGGATGTTTTCACCATACGATTGTGGTGCTGTTATTTATAGACGTCCAGAGTTTGCTAAAAAAGCGCACTCGCAGCAAGGCTCGTATTTAGAGATTTTTAAAGATGAAGGAGCTCATGGATTTAACCCAACCGATTATCAAATTCAGTTGACACGAAGAGTTAGAGGTTTGCCTTTATGGTTTTCTTTAGCTACGCATGGTACTAACCGCTATAAGGAAGCGGTAGAACGAGGTGTAGAGTTGGCTCAAATAGCAGGTAAAATGATTGAAGAGAATCCTTGTGTAGAATTGGTTAGGGAACCTAGCTTATCTTGCGTGCTCTTTAGGAGAATAGGTTGGAGTCCTGAAGACTATACCAATTGGACTTATGACAACCACAACAAAGGTTTTGCACTAGTAACACCAACCAAATGGAAAAGTGGTGATAGCTATGAAACAGTTTCAAGATTTTGTTTTATAAATCCAGATACAACCGAAGAAGATATTAAAATGATATTAGATACTATGGCTTAGGTATTTAGGTTTGGTTTAAAAACACGTATAAAAAATTACAATTTTCTTGATTGTTAAAATTGGTAAATAATTACTTTTGCACATGCAACATAACAAAGTACTTATTTTAGATTTCGGATCGCAGTACACGCAGCTTATAGCAAGACGTGTAAGAGAGTTAAATATCTATTGCGAAATTCATCCATTCAATAAAATACCTTCAGATTCAGATAGCTTTAAATCTGTCATTTTATCTGGTAGTCCAAACTCGGTAAGAGGAGAAGATGTACTGCATCCAGACCTTACTAACATAAGAGGAAAAAAACCAATGTTAGCGGTATGCTATGGTGCACAGTATTTGGCACATTTTTCAGGTGGAGAAGTAGCTGAATCCAATACTAGAGAATATGGTAGGGCAAATCTAGCATTCATAAAGAATAACGAAGATTTTTTTGAAAATATTCATGAAGGTAGCCAAGTATGGATGAGTCATAGCGACACCATTAAGAAATTGCCTAAAAGAGGAGTTTTGCTAGCTAGTACCGAAGATGTAGAAAATGCTGCTTATAAGATTGAAGGCGAAGATACGTATGCCATTCAATTTCATCCAGAGGTCTATCACACTACAGACGGTCATCAATTGCTCCAAAATTTCTTGGTAAAGATTGCTAAAGTCAATCAGGACTGGACACCAAATGCTTTTGTAGAAGAAACTGTAGAAGAGCTTAAGGAAAAGCTTGGTAATGATAAAGTGGTACTTGGTTTGTCAGGTGGTGTGGATTCATCAGTAGCTGCAATGTTACTGCACAAAGCTATCGGCAAAAACCTCTATTGTATCTTCGTAAATAACGGTTTGCTGCGTAAAAATGAGTTCGAAGATGTGCTACATCAATACGAAGGTATGGGATTAAACGTTAAAGGAGTAGATGCTTCGGCACGCTTTTTGGATGCCTTAGCAGGAAAGAGCGACCCAGAGGAAAAACGAAAAACCATAGGTCGTGTGTTCATTGAGGTTTTTGATGATGAGGCTCATCTTATACAAGATGTAAAATGGCTGGCACAAGGCACCATTTATCCGGATGTTATAGAAAGTGTTTCTGCAACAGGAGGGCCAAGTGCAACAATTAAGAGTCATCATAATGTTGGTGGTTTGCCAGACTTTATGAAGTTAAAGGTTGTTGAGCCTTTAAAAGCCTTATTTAAAGATGAGGTAAGACGTGTAGGTGCTTCTATGAATATGGATTCGCACTTGTTAGGTCGTCATCCATTTCCAGGTCCAGGATTAGCAATTCGTATTCTTGGAGATCTAACTCGTGAGAAAGTTCGTATATTACAAGAGGTAGATGCTATCTTTATTAATAACCTACGTTCTTGGAATTTGTACGATAAGGTATGGCAAGCAGGAGCAATGTTATTACCAGTAAATAGTGTTGGTGTAATGGGAGATGAGCGCACGTACGAAAAATGTGTAGCATTGCGAGCAGTGGAGAGTACAGATGGTATGACGGCCGATTGGGTAAATTTACCATACGAGTTTTTGCAAAAAACCTCTAATGAAATTATAAATAAAGTAAAAGGTGTTAACAGAGTTGTTTACGATATCAGTTCTAAACCACCAGCAACCATAGAATGGGAATAAAATAGTGACGTTATAGTTGATTTTGTTTCTAAAATTAGGATAAGCTAAAACAAAATACATGAAGAAATTATTAACCGTCATATTAATTACTTTAGGGTTAAATCTTTCAGCTCAAAACTATATTGAGCACAAGATTAAAGAGGGTGAAACCATTGAGAGTATTGCAAAAAAGTATTTAGTAACCCCTTTTGATATACTAGCTTTAAACCCTGATGCAAAAACTGATTTTCAGCCTAATACGGTTTTAATTATCCCAAATTCAAAAATTAAAAATGACCCTGTTAATGAAGAATCAAAAGAGTTAATAGGTTACAAGAATCATAAGGTGAAACGCAAAGAAACCCTTTATGGAATATCTAAAAAGTATGGTGTTTCAGAAGATGAAATAAAAAAAGCCAATCGATTTCTATATTCCGAGAATCTAAAAAAAGGGGACAATATTAAAATCCCAAGATACAAGACCTTTATTTCTAAAGTTAGCCTCAAAAATACAGTTAAAAAATACAAAGTTCAGCCTAAAGAAGGTAAGTGGCGCGTCGCCTATAAGTTCGGAATTACTGTTGAAGAACTTGAAGCTTTAAACCCAAATATGAAGCCTATCCTTCAACCTGGAGATGAACTCAATGTGCCAAATATTGAAGACAAAGATGAAAAAGCTATAGAATCTGAGTATGATTATTATGAAGTTTTACCTAAAGAAGGATTTTATAGACTAAAAATAAAAACTGGTCTTACCCAAGAAGAACTAGAAGATTTAAACCCAGAGTTAAAAGAAAGTGGGCTAAAAGCAGGTATGGTCTTAAAAATACCAGCCTCAGCTGAGACAACTTCAAGTCTTTTAGATGTAGAAACAACTAATCTAGAATCTAGAATAAAAAACCATAAGGTTAAAAAATTAGCCTTAATGCTACCTTACCGTTTGCATAGAATAGATGTGGATTCTGTTGAGGAAGCAAAAGAAGAGATAAAGAACAATAAGCTATTGTCTGTTGTTTTAGATTTTCATGTAGGTGTAAGAATGGCATTAGATTCAGCTAAGCAGCTGGGGATATCTACGGATTTAAAAGTATTTGATACAGAACGTCAACCTTCTACCGTTAGCAAAATACTGTCGGATAACGATTTTTCAGATTATGATGCAGTTATTGGTCCAATGGAAGAGGTATGTTTTGATAGGGTTGCTAGTAGTTTAAAACGAGATAGAGTTCCAGTTATTGCAGCATTAAATAATCCAAAGGAAGTGTATGCTAATGTGTTTAAGACCATTCCAGAGGATAAGTTGCTACAAAAAGCCATGATAGATTTTGTTAAGGCAGATAGCTTAAGATCTAAATTGGTAGTAATTGCAGATCAATCTCACAAAGCCACAAGTGAAATGTTGAAAAGGGAATTTCCTAATGCAGTTCAGATTTATTCCCAAAAAAGTAAGAAAACAGGGAAAGATGCACACTTTATATATCCAAATCAATTAGAAAATGTTTTTCAATCAAGAAAAACAATTGTGTTTCTAGAAACCGATAATGATTCGTTTGCTTCTAGTGTTATAAGTATGCTCAATTCTAAAGTAAATGAGAATAACGAAATTATTTTGGTCACACTAGATAAAAACAAAGCTTTTGAAGGAAAAAATATAGATAATAATAACTTATCAAATCTTAAGTTCCATTATCCATCCGTTCATAAAGATTTTGATGAGTATAAGTCCAACGGTTTTGTAAAAGCCTATAAAAGAGAATTTGGTGTGTCACCTAGTAAATATGCCGCAAGGGGTTTTGATGTTACATTGGATATATTATTGCGGTTAGCCACAGAGGATAATTTATATGAAGCATCAGATGAGCTTATTGAAACCGAATACGTAGAAAACAAGTTTAGATACAATAAATCCTTGTTTGGTGGCTATGTTAATGAAGCTGTTTACATTGTAAAATATGACAACCTCAGAATCGTTGAAGCTAATTAAATTATGACTTCTAAAGTAACTTATCTAGGTAATCTCAGAACAGAGAGTGAGCACATAAAATCGGGTAATAGCTACATTACAGATGCACCAACAGACAATAATGGCAAAGGTGAAGCGTTTTCTCCTACAGATACTGTTGCTACAGGATTAGCAAGTTGTATGCTAACGGTTATGGGAATTAAAGCTAGAGACATGAATGTGGATATGTCTGGAACAACTGCTGAGGTTACAAAGACTATGGCTAGTAATCCTAGGCGTATTTCTAAAATAGAAGTTGTGCTTAATTTTCCTTTTGAAGCTGATAGCAAAACTAAAAAAATATTAGAGCATACAGCTAATACTTGTCCAGTAAATTACAGTTTACATCCCGATATCGAAAGAGATATCACGTTTAACTGGCAATAAATGCAAATAAAGCATATCATAATTTCAATTTTGTTTTTGTTTGTTGGAATGTCTTCCAATGAAGAAACTATAACGTGGAACGATACTCGTAAATTAACATGGGAAGATTTTAAGGGCAGTCCAAATTCTAATTCTGATGCAGTGGCTTTAACAGCGTCTGGTATTACTTTTGGCTACTCTGTAAAAACAACAGGAAAGCGAATCATCGGTTATTCAACATCAGTACAAGCACATTTTTATCCCAATAAATCATGGTATCTAACGGAAAAAGCAGACAATTATATTCTTGCACATGAGCAGTTACATTTTGATATCACAGAACTTTATGTCAGAAAGTTTAGGCAGCAATTAGAACGCTTGGTTGTCAATCAAAATATAAAAACTCAAATGAATCAGATTCATGTAGCCATTAATGAAGCTCTAGATAAGACCCAAAAAACTTATGACGAACAAACCAATCATTCCATAAATGTTGAGGCTCAAAACTATTGGGGAAATTACATAAAAGAAGAACTTAAAAAATTAGAAAAATATAAGTCTCAGTAAGTTGGAAGGAACAAAGAAGCACTTATAGAACTAGCTCAATATAAAATGCCTTTTGTCATTCCTGCGAAGGCAGGAATCTATTTTAAAATAATGAAATAGAAATGGAACTCAATAAAGAAGCTTTAATTGAGCTAGCACACTACAAAATGCCTTTCGGAAAATATAAAGGCGAATATTTAGTAGATGTCCCAGAGTATTACTATACGTGGTTTAAGCAGAAAGGATTCCCTGAAGGAAAATTGGGTAGAATGATGATTCAAATGCACGATATTAAAATCAATGGCCTTGAAGAATTGATTTATACGATTAAGCGCGATTATAAAAAGTAATTATTTTATCGCTTTTTTGTAATAATAAGCTGCTGAAATAAACAAAGCCACAATTAAAACCCATTTAGAAACAAGTATACTCAAATCAACATTTTCAAAGATTTCGTTGATATTTCTGTTAAGGAGATACCTCGTTAGTTCAGTATCGTTATACATATTCATGAATTTTTGATTTGAAATATGATTTACAACAGGCAGAAAGCCCAAAACAATAATAAAAATCACAAACCAAAGCTTTGAATGATTTGGTAACTTGAAATCATTTGATTTGTTTTTCTTCACGAATAATTCAATAATAAAAACCGTTATTGATATAGCAAGGACAATACCAGCAATAAGCGAATAATATTTAAAATGAATTTCTCTAAAATCATTATTTAATCCATAGTGCATATAAGCTGTTAAAATAATTTCAACAAAAGCCTGAGCAGAAGCGATTAAAAGAAATCCAAATAGAATACAGAGAATTAATTTATGAGGTTGCATTTTATTTGTTTTGGTTAGGGAATTATAACTCATTAAAGTTAAGTAACTATAACCAAATGTCACATATTTACTGTAGTTTTTAAAATATAATCGTGAAAATGCAAGTAATAACAGATTTCTGCCGTTATGTGCTTTCTCTAATGCTTAAAACTTATTTTAATATTGCAAGTTTATAATTGCACTTAAGCCAATTTTTATTGTAAATTTGCCTGCGTTTAACAACGCAACATGACCACAAACCCTAAGTATATTTTTGTAACAGGTGGAGTGTCTTCCTCACTAGGAAAGGGCATTATCGCTGCATCTCTAGCCAAACTATTGCAAGCCCAAGGTTACAGAACTACCATACAAAAATTAGACCCTTACATCAATATAGATCCAGGAACATTAAATCCTTATGAGCATGGTGAGTGCTATGTAACGGATGATGGAGCAGAAACCGATTTAGATTTAGGGCATTATGAGCGTTTTTTAAACGTTGCAACATCTCAAGCCAATAATGTAACAACCGGTAGAATTTACCAAAGTGTTATAGATAAAGAGCGAAGAGGGGAATTCTTAGGAAAAACAGTACAGGTTATACCGCATATCACAGATGAGATCAAACATCGAATCCAAATTCTTGGTAACTCTGGTGATTATGATATTGTAATTACCGAAATAGGTGGTACGGTAGGTGACATAGAATCTTTACCTTATATTGAAGCAGTACGTCAGTTGCAGTGGGATTTGGGTGAGCATAACGCTTTAGTAATTCACCTTACTTTAATCCCATATTTATCAGCGGCAGGAGAACTTAAAACCAAACCAACGCAGCATAGTGTTAAAACATTAATGGAAAGTGGAGTACATGCTGATATTTTAGTTTGTAGAACAGAACACGAACTAAACGACGGTCTCAAAGAAAAGCTAGCACGTTTTTGTAATGTTAAAAAAGAGGCAGTTATTCAATCTATTGATGCCTCTACTATTTATGATGTCCCAAATTTAATGCTTGATGAAGGTTTGGATAAAGTTGTTTTGCAAAAGTTAGACCTTAAAAGCGATAAACCAAACTTAGACCAATGGAACGAATTTTTGAAGCGTCATAAAAACCCAAAAAGCACAGTTACTATTGGACTAATTGGTAAGTATGTAGAGCTTCAGGATTCTTATAAATCAATCTTAGAAGCATTTATCCATGCTGGAGCAGAAAACGAGGTGAAAGTTAATGTAGAGCCTATTCATTCAGAATTTTTGAATGAAGATAACATAGATTTCAAACTAGGACATCTTGATGGTGTTTTAGTAGCTCCAGGTTTTGGAGAGCGTGGTATTGAAGGTAAAATTGATGCCGTTAAGTTTGTTAGAGAACACAATATCCCATTTTTAGGGATTTGTTTGGGTATGCAAATGGCTGTGATAGAATATGCCAGAAATATACTTAATTTAAAAGGTGCCAATTCATTAGAAATGGATGAGAATACTCCACATCCTGTCATCAATCTTATGGAATCTCAAAAAGATGTAGTTGATAAAGGAGGTACTATGCGTTTGGGAGCTTGGGATTGTGATATTGCAGAAGGTAGTGTAGCGCATAAAGTTTATGGTAAAACAAGTATAAAAGAGCGTCACAGACATCGTTTTGAATTCAATAATGATTACAAAAAACAGATTGAAGCTGCTGGTATGAAAGCTACAGGTTTAAATCCTGATACTGGACTTGTAGAGATTGTTGAGATACCAGAGCACAATTGGTTTGTTGGTGTACAATATCACCCAGAATATAAAAGTACAGTTGCTAATCCACATCCTTTATTTGTGGCATTTGTAAAAGCAGCATTAAAATACAAGAATAAGAAACCGACAGGTTTAAAATAATCTTTAGCCTTAATGGGCAAAGATTAGTTTTAAATCTCAAAGGTTACATGAGACAAATTAAAAGCAATAATAACCATCGCATGAAATAATGTGCCACTTTGGCGTAAAACGAATTTTGGATTGCTTTTTGGGATAGCCTGAGCATTAATCATTCAATCGTAGCTTACAAACTAAATTATGGAAGAAAAGAAACTCGATATTAATTCAATCATTGGATTTATCCTCATATTTGGGATTTTGGTATACATGATGTATCAAAATGCTCCAACTGAAGAAGAGATTGAAGCACAAAAACAAGCTGAGCAAGAGCAAGTTGAAGCAGAACAAAAAAGTAACAAACAAAATGAAGCCGTTGTAACGACCGCTTCAGACTATAGCAATACAAAAGATTTAGATTCTACACAATTAGCATCACTTCAAAGTAAAGTAGGCTCATTATCTTATGCCTTAACGTTACCAGGTGAAGAATTCACTAATGTTGAGACAGATGTGTTTCAGTTAAAGTTCAGTAGAATGGGAGGCCATTTGGCAGAAGTGAAACTCAAAAATTTTGTAACCTTTGATTCTGTACCGATCTACATGGTAAAGGATCAAAATAGTGCTTTCAATATCACATTTGGAACATCAGATAATAGAACTTTAAATACCCAGGATTTTCCATTTCAACCAAGTGTAACCAAAAGTGGTCAAAATACTATTGTTTCAATGAAGCTTAAGGTTTCAGAAACAGCTTTTTTGGAGTATAGATATGAGTTGAAGCCAGACGATTACATGATTGATTTTTCAATCAAATCTCAAGGTTTGAGTGGTGTGTTTAATACTTCACAGCCAATTACTTTAGATTGGAAACAAAAAGGAATAAGACACGCAAAAAGTATTAGTTACGAAAATCGTTACACAAGGTTAACTTATATGCACGACGATGATCGAGTAGAGAAGTTATCGCAAATGGGTAATGATGAAGAAACCGTTGAAGATGTAGAGTGGTTATCTTACAGACAGCACTTCTTTAGTTCTATTTTAGTGGCAAATGATAGTCCGTTTCCAAAAGCAGAATTGACGTCTCAGAATTTAGTGGAAGACGAAGAAGTAGATTCTTTATTTACAAAATTATATACGTCTAAAATACCATTGGCTTATAATGGTGGTGAGGTTAATAAGAATTTAGGATTGTACTATGGTCCAACAGATGCTAAGGTTTTAAAAGCTTATGACAAGAATTTACAAGAGAGTATTCCTTTTGGTTGGGGAATTTTTGGCTGGATTAATAAAGCATTATTCATCCCACTTTTTGGTTGGTTAAGTAGCATCTTACCTTATGGTATTGCTATTATTGTTATGACGATTTTAGTGAAACTTCTATTGTCTTTTGTACAATACAAGCAGTTTTTATCACAGGCTAAATTGAAAATTTTAAAGCCCGAACTAGATGCCATTAGAGAAAAATATAAAGACAATAAGTTAAAAGCACAGCAGGAAACCATGGCTTTACAGAGTAAAGCTGGTGCAAGTCCACTCAGTGGCTGTTTACCTGGTTTAATGCAGATTCCCGTATTCTATGCTTTGTTTATGTTCTTCCCAACAGCTTTCGATTTAAGACAAAAAAGTTTCCTTTGGGCAGATGATTTAAGTTCTTATGATTCTATAGCAGATTTACCATTCAATATCCCATTTTATGGTGATCACGTAGCCTTATTCCCAATTTTGGCAGCTATCGCTATTTTCTTCTACATGAAGATGACAACAGGACAACAAACTGCCATGCAAGGACCACCACAAGAAGGTATGCCAGATATGGGTAAAATGATGAAGTACATGATTTACTTCTCCCCAATATTAATGTTGATCTTCTTTAATAACTATGCTTCAGGTTTAAGTTTATACTATTTTATCTCTAACTTAATTAGTATTGGTATCATGTTAGTGATTAAAAACTACATCATAGATGAAGATAAAGTATTGGCTAAAATCGAAGTAAGCAAGAGCAAGCCTAAGAAAGAGAATCGTTTCCAACGTAAAATGAAAGAGATGATGGAGCAAGCCGAGCAACAAAAACAAGCACAGCAACGACGAAAAAAGTAATAGTAATAATCATTCTGAACATTATTCAGAATCTATGCTTAATAAGTGAAAAAACCCAGACAATTATTTGTCTGGGTTTTTTACTACTAACTAAATCAATCAATATAAAAATGAGGTAATCAGCCTCGACTTTTCTAAATTATGGTAATGGGAATAATATCACTTTATCAATTACATGTACAACACCATTAATTGCTTGTATGTCTACTAAGGAAGTTACAATATTGCTGACACGACCGTTGGCATCGGTTAATGTAAAGTTGCTAGTGTCAGCAGTAATGTCTCCACCTAATGTAGTAACGGTTCCAGTAGTCAATTGGTTAGATTGTACATTAGCACCTACGATATGATACAATAAGACAGTATCAGTAGTTGCTGCGTTTAATTCTCCCATACCTTCACCAAAACCTGACAATCCAAGCTCGGTTAGAACATCACCAAACGCAGTGTTAGTTGGTGCAAATACTGTAAATGGTCCAGCATCAGCATCAGACACAGTATTTATGTAAGGTACTGTAGGTGTGCCAGTATCTGCGTATTGTAAAGCAGCTACTAATGTCGATAATGCTGGATTTGAAGTTGCAAATGTTGCAATGGTAGGTAAGTCTATAACAGTATCAACAATATGTATCGTACCATTTGTTGCAGTTAAGTCTGGCATATCTACAGTAGATTGTCCATTTATAACAACACCGTTGGTAGTATTAAAATATAAGCTTAAATTTTCACCATTAGGTCCTGTAGCAGCTACATTGGTGTAGCCAGATCCTGCATTAACTAAGTCTGTTGATGATAAGTTTTGTCCAACAATAACGTGGTTTAATAAAATGTTTCTTACTAAAGCTTCTTCTGCAGCAGATAAGTTGTTTAAATCCAATCCTGTTGCAGTTAATAATGCATTAAATGCGTCATTGTCTGGTGCAAATACCGTGAAAGGTCCTGTGCCCTGTAATGTGGTTACTAAATCCGTTGCTTCAAGAGCAGCAGCTAAAGAAGTTAAACCATTTGCTAATGCTACGTCAACAACTGTTGTTGTTTGTACGCCTGGTCCGTTGTTGTCGTCATCGTCGCTACATCCAGTAACACCTAAAACCAATAGAAATACTGTAAGTAATTTGAAAGTTTTTGAAATAATTTTCATTTTTTTGAGTTTTTAAAAGTTGTTCAACATTGCACAAACTTAATTAGTTTGTTTAACAAATTTATAAAATGATTAAACAAAAAGTTTATTTCACGCTTTTTTTTACAATAATTTTAACAATCGCATGCGCTCAAAAGCCAGTAAATCAATTTGATCAGGATGGGAAACGCCACGGTATATGGACAAAAAACTACCATAAGACCGATCAAAAGCGTTACGAAGGGGAATTTGTTCATGGTAAAGAAATAGATACATTCAAATACTACACACTTTCTAAAGGTAAAAGTGTGCTTAGTGCTATAAAAGTCTTTAACATAAAGGATAGCTTGTCTGATGTGAAATTTTTTACTTCTAAAGGCAACGTAATAAGTGAGGGTAAAATGAATGGCAAGTGCTACATTGGTCAATGGGTGTTTTATCATAAAGATTCTTCAGCTAAAATGATTGTTGAAAATTACAATGATGATGGAAGACTTGAAGGTGTCAGAACGGTTTACTATCAAAACGGTTTGGTAGCAGAGGAAGCACATTACAAGAACGGTGAGTTAGATGGTGAATCTAAATGGTTTTCGGAAAGCAAAACACTTCTTCGTCATTCTATTTATAAAAATGGGGAATTAAATGGTAAAACAATTAACTATGATTCTGAAGGGAAAAAAACTTCCGAGGGAGACTATACCAATGATAAAAGATCAGGTATTTGGTATTACTATGAATCAGGAAAGCTCAAAAAAGAAATAGACCATACCAACAATAAAGTCATAAAGAGATATAAATAGTTTTAAACTATTAAACAGATAGTTTTTAGAAATGATAATCTTAAATGGATTACCATTTTTGTTTTGTAATTTTGCCAAAGTTTTTCAGACAAAGATATTTCTCTTCATTTCGATTGTCCCAACTGCACGGAAGGAGTATATCTAGAAAAAGAGTAAAAAATCAGGTCAATAAGCATGAAAAGAGTAATAGTAGGACTTTCAGGTGGTGTAGATTCTAGCGTTGCAGCTTATCTTTTAAAAGAGCAAGGCTACGAAGTTATTGGCTTATTCATGAAAAACTGGCATGATGATTCTGTAACCATTTCAGATGAGTGTCCTTGGTTAGAAGATAGCAACGATGCGATGTTAGTGGCAGATAAATTGGGTATTCCGTTTCAAACGGTAGATCTAAGTGTACAGTATAAAGAGCGTATTGTAGATTACATGTTCAATGAATACGAAAAAGGACGTACGCCAAATCCTGATGTGTTGTGTAATCGCGAAATAAAATTTGATGTCTTTATGGACATTGCTATGGATTTAGGTGCAGATTATGTGGCTACAGGACACTATTGTCGTAAAGCTACTATTGAAAAAGATGGTAAAGAGATTCATCAACTTTTAGCAGGAAAAGATAAGAACAAAGACCAATCCTACTTTTTATGCCAGTTATCCCAAGACCAATTGGCAAAGGCTTTATTCCCAATAGGTGAATTAACCAAGCCAGAGGTAAGGGAAATTGCCAAGGCTCAAGATTTAATAACAGCTGAGAAGAAAGATTCGCAAGGTTTGTGTTTTATTGGAAAAGTGAGACTTCCAGATTTTTTACAGCAACAGCTCAAGCCAAAAGAAGGAGTGATTGTTGAGGTAGAGGATTCTCTTGAAGTTTATAACCAAGAGCAACCAGAGTTTACTTCAAAGGAAAGTGAATTGGCATATTTAGCCCAAAAACCACAGTATGTCGTTTCTGATGGAAAAGTTGTTGGCAAGCATCAAGGAGCTCATTATTTTACCAAAGGGCAACGTAAAGGTTTGGCCGTTGGTGGTACTAAGGAACCTTTGTTTGTTATTGAAACTGACGTTGAAGAAAATGTGATTTACACGGGTCAAGGTAAAGACCATCCTGGCTTGTTACGCAATGTGCTTTTTGTGTCTAATGACGAATTGCATTGGATTCGGGAGGATCTAGCCTTAAATGAAGGAGAAACTATGGACGTCATGGCAAGAATACGTTACAGGCAACCTTTAGAAAAGGCAACACTACATAAAGTCGCTTCAGGATTGTATGTAGAATTCGAAAACAAACAATCAGCCATTACCGAAGGTCAATTTGTGGCTTGGTACAACAACGATGAGTTGTTGGGTTCTGGTGTCATTTCATAATCTTAATTCAGATAGATGTCAGTTCGAGTGTCCCGACAGTAATCGTCGGGATGTATCGAGAACACTCCAAAAATTCCCAACAAATCCTTAACTTGCAATAAAAGAAAGGCTATGAATAGAACACTACCATTGCTTTTATTGCTCCTCATCACAATAAACAGCTACGCACAAGAAGATGCTTGGGTTTATCTTACCGACAAACCTAATGAAGCTACTGCTTTAACAAATCCAATATCCATACTCACTCAAAAAGCATTAGACCGAAAACAAAATCATGGCATTGCCATTGATGCCAGAGATGTGCCAGTACATGAGCCATATATTACTACACTTAAAAGTCAAACAGGAATAACGGTTATGGCAAAGTCCAAATGGTTTAATGCTGTACACGTCAGAGGCACAGAAACCGATATTATGGCATTACTTAATCTGAGTTTTGTAGATAGTATTGACTTTGCCGATAATGGATTGGATGTGGGTTCTAGAATTGAAGCACTTCAGGATAAAACTAACGTGGAAGACCAGAGTATTGTGTTTACCTATGGTGACACGCAAAATCAAGTGGAAATGATTAATGTTGATGATTTGCATCTTGATAATTTTACAGGCGAAGGTATTACCGTTGCGGTTTTAGATGCAGGATTTCCAAACGTTAATACCATGTCTGCCTTTCAACGCTTACGTGATAATGGAGATTTGTTAGATGGTTACGATTTTGTAAACCGAACAGATGCCGTTTACGATAATGTAGCTAGTTCTCATGGTACACGAGTGTTAAGTACTATGGCAGCATTTGTTCAAGATCAATTTGTTGGTACAGCACCAGATGCATCCTATTATTTGTTTATTACCGAAGATGCTAATAGCGAAAATCCAGTAGAAGAAAGTTATTGGGTAGAAGCTGCCGAACGTGCTGATAGTTTGGGTGTCGATTTAATAAACACCTCTTTGGGTTACACAGAATATGACAATCCAAATTACAGCTATACACCTGCAGATATGAATGGTCAAACCGCATTTATTACCAAAGGGGCAACTATTGCTGCGGAAAAAGGGATTTTGGTGGTTGTAAGCGCAGGTAACTCAGGTGCTACAGCTTGGCAAACCGTAGGTGCACCAGCGGATTCACAAAATGTTTTATCCGTAGGAGCAGTTGATGCTAATGGAGATTATGTGACGTTTAGCTCCCAAGGTAGTGTAGCACAAGTTGGTTATCAAAAACCAGATGTTGTTGCTCGTGGTGGATTGGCTTATGTGGTTGACGAAAATGATGTTATTACTCAGAATAATGGTACATCACTGAGTGGACCAATTTTATGTGGTGGCATAGCCTCTTTATGGCAAGCTGTACCAGATTTGTCACCAACTGAAGTGATGGATTATGTGAGGCAATCGGCTTCGCAATACACAATGCCAGATAATTTGTTGGGTTATGGTATTCCAGATTTGGCATTGGCAAGAACTTTGGGAGTGGGACATGAGACTTTGGACAGTTTTAGCTTTTACCCGAATCCTGTGAAAGATGAATTAAAATTCAATATATCTGTTGAAAGTAATAATCTAAAAATTACCATTTACACTGCTTTAGGTCAGGAAGTGGAAACAGTGAAGTTAGGCCAGAATGGTTCCAATATTAACGTGGCGAATTTATCATCTGGAATCTATGTGATGAAGGTATCTACAGAACGTCAATCCAAAACATTTAAGTTTATTAAGTAATAAAACAGCTCGAAAAACTTTTCCTAACCAAGACTTCTCGATACAACAAGCTTGCGCTTGCCACTCGAAGTGACGGCAAGGTCAGATTGAAATTAGATGTCAGTTCGAGTGTTTTTAATCGATTGTAATGAGATTGAAAATGTATCGAGAACTTTTTAAGGTTTTATATTCTGAAATACTGAAACAAGTTCTAAATATTTTTTGTCAGTTCGAGTGATTTGCGAACTGGTGAGCAAATTGTATCGAGAACTAATAGTAGTTAAATTCTTATTCTCGATACAAATTTCACTCATTTCTATTCGTGAAATTCACTCGAATTGACGAATTTTATCAAAACTATTGTGTCATGCTGAGCGCAGTCTAAGCATCTCAAATATAAATCATCACTAATGGCAAACAGAATCACGAAACTCTTAAATATACAATACCCAATCATCCAAGCTGGTATGATCTGGAATAGCGGTTGGCGACTCGCTTCTGCAGCAAGTAACGCAGGCATTTTAGGTTTAATAGGCGCAGGCTCTATGTATCCCAATGTGCTGCGAGAGCATATTCAAAAATGTAAGGCATCAACTGACAAACCGTTTGGCGTGAACGTGCCTATGCTATATCCCAATATTGAAGAAATTATGGATATCATTGTTGAAGAAGGAGTAAAGATTGTATTCACCTCTGCCGGAAATCCGAAAACATGGACTAGTTGGTTACAAGAGCGAGGCATTACTGTAGTGCATGTGGTCAGTTCTGTAAAGTTTGCACTAAAAGCGCAAGACGCAGGAGTGGATGCTGTGGTTGCTGAAGGTTTTGAAGCAGGAGGACACAATGGTAGAGACGAAACCACAACACTCACTTTAATCCCAATGGTAAAAGAACACTTAGAAATTCCATTAATTGCCGCAGGTGGTATTGCTACTGGTAGAGCCATGTTAGCCTGTATGGTTTTGGGTGCTGATGGAGTACAGGTTGGTAGCCGTTTTGTGGCGAGTGAAGAGTCCTCGGCACACCAAGCCTTTAAACAAGTTGTGGTTGATGCTAAAGAAGGAGATACCCAATTGACTTTAAAAGAATTGGCACCTGTAAGATTAGTGAAAAACAAGTTTTACAATGAGTTGCAAGAGTTATACAAAACCGCACCAACACCAGAACAACTCAAGGAACTTTTAGGACGTGCCAGAGCTAAGCGTGGTATGTTTGAAGGTGACTTAGAAGATGGCGAACTCGAAATTGGACAAATCGCAGGGCTTATCCACGATATCAAGCCTGTTGCAGATATTGTAAATGATATGGTAACTGAGTTTGAGGAGGCGAAGAAACAGGTTAACTTATTATAGACTTAATAATGTATTCACAGAAAGGGTTTAAATATGCAATATATGCGTTATCTCTATTTTTAATTGCAATAGTTTTTGCAGTACTAACAATAAAACTAAAGTATGATAGCCTTTCTTTAGTTTTAGGAGTTCTTGTAATATCATTTGGTATTTTAGGGCTATTAGGATTTATTGCGTCTTTAAAAGGAATTAAAGAGAAAAATACTATTAAAAAAATAGTTGGCTTAGTTATTAACAGTTGTCTTACAATAACAATATTGTTTATACTAATCGCAAACATCTACGATATTTATATAGCTCTTAACTAAAAAATACGTGAAGTTACGTATTGACTTGTTGGTTTATAAATAGGAACTTGCTTACTTGTGCCAGGCAAAGCCATTAAAACGAATTAATATCATAAAAGTTGATAATAATGTAAATAAATCAAAGAAAAATTATTTAATGAAAGTACTTTTAGATACTAATATAATTATTCACAGAGAAGCTAATAGAATAGTCGAACACGATATTGGACAACTATTTAACTGGATTGATAAATTACATTATAAAAAATATATTCATCCGATTACAATCGCTGAAATTGATAGTTATCAAAATAAACAAGTAGTAGCTACTTTTTCAATAAAACTCAACAGTTATAATAAAATTAAACATCAACTTCCTTTTTCGAAAAATGTACAGAGTGTTAGTGATGAATTAGATGTAAACGATAATGATATTAATGATACCCATCTATTAAATGAAATCTATGAAAACAGAATAGATATATTAATAACGCAAGACAGAAAAATACACACTAAAGCTTATAAACTTGGTATTTCAGACAAAGTATTTAAAATTCAATCATTTCTTGAAAAAGTTACATCTGAAAACCCTGAATTAGTTCAATACAATGTTCTTGCGGTCAAAAAAGCTGACTTCGCAGAAGTTGATATTAATGATAACTTCTTTGATAGTTTCCGAGAAGACTATGATGAATTTGATGATTGGTTTAAATCAAAATTCGACAAGGTTTGTTATGTGTGTTATAGCGATAATAACTTAACCGCATTTCTTTATATAAAGGTTGAAGATGAAACAGAAAATTACTCTGAAATAAAACCAATATTTAATAAGAAAAAAAGACTCAAAATAGGAACGCTAAAAGTAATAAGTAACGGATATAAAATTGGAGAAAGATTTTTGAAAATTGTTTTTGATAACGCAATTCAATATAAAGTTGATGAGATATATGTTACTGTTTTCGATAAAAGAGCAGAACAAGTACAACTAATTGAAATGCTAAAAACTTGGGGTTTTGTAGAACACGGGATAAAATCAACCAAAAACGGTGACGAAATCGTTTTGACAAGACCTTTTGGTAAGACTTTACCAATTAACGTTAAAAAGCCGAAACTTTCCTTTCCTTTTTTCTCTAGAGAAACTAGAAAATACATCATCAAAATAGAGCCACAATACCACACAGAATTATTCCCAGATAGTATTAATACTAGAGAAGACAAAACAAAATATACTGAAAACGAACCACATCGTAATAGAATAGGTAAGGTTTATATTTCACATTCTCAAGACAGGCATCTTGAACCAGGCGATATTATAGTTGTCTACAGAATGGGTGATACAAAACCAAAAAAATATTCAAGTACTGTAACTTCAATTTGTATTGTGGAAGAAGTTATCAATGGATTTAGATCTTTTGATGAATTTTATAAAGCTTGTTATAGAAGAACAATGATTAAAAAAGCGGACTTAGAGAAAGACTGGTGGAATAAATATCCTAAATATAGACCTTTTGTTGTAAAATTCCTCTACGCTCATTCTTTTCCGACACCAAAGCCAACACTTGATGATTTAAACAGGATTGGTGTAATTCCTGACATAATGAATATGCCACGTGGATTTATAGAGTTAAATAATAATCAATTTAACAAATTAGTTAATTTTGCCTACAATCGAAAATAACATATGAAAGTCATTTTATCAATTAAACCAGAATTTGCCTTTAAAATATTTGACGGCTCTAAAAAATTTGAATTTAGAAAAACCATCTTTAAAAATAGTAATGTAAAATCTGTGATAGTTTATGCATCATCACCTGTGCAAAAAGTAATTGGCGAATTTGAAATCGGTAAAATCTTCAATAATGACCTCGAAACACTTTGGAACTTAACCAAAGAACATTCGGGAATTACTGAAGATTTTTTTTATGAATATTTTTCTGAAAAAGAAAATGGATTCGCGATTCAAGTTAAGAATAAGAAAAAGTATAAAGAACCTAAATGTTTGAAGACGGATTTTAATTTACATCCACCTCAATCATTTGCGTACGTGAAATAAAAGATTATTACCTACAATGGCTATAAAAAATTGCTTATTCTTCTTAACTTCCAATCTAATGTACCTGTAAGCTTCACACAATTTTCAAAACAAATAACTCTCAAACCTAAACTCAAAACCACTACCTTCGCGGCATGGTTTTAAGCAACTACACTAAAGAATTTAGATACAACCTAAAACTGGCATCACCCGTCATGTTAGGCATGCTAGGGCATACCTTTGTGAGCTTTGTAGATAACGTTATGGTTGGGCAATTGGGCTCGGCTGAGTTGGCAGCTGTGTCTTTGGGTAATAGCTTTATTTTTATTGCCATGTCTCTGGGTATTGGCTTTTCTACAGCCATTACACCTTTAGTAGCAGAGGCAGATACAGAGCAAAACTTCGTTAAAGGCAAATCGGCGTTTAAGCATGGGTTTTTCTTGTGTACGGTTTTGGGAGTTTTGTTGTTTCTAGTCACTTTGCTGTCCAAACCCTTAATGTATATCATGGACCAGCCAGAAGAAGTGGTAGAGCTCGCTATTCCATATTTAGATTTGGTAGCTTTTTCTTTGGTGCCGCTTATCGTGTTTCAGGCATTTAAACAGTTTAGTGATGGCTTGTCCTTAACCAAATATCCAATGTATGCAACTTTAGTAGCTAACATTCTAAATGTTGCCATTAACTATGTGCTCATTTTTGGGAAATTTGGGTTTCCGCAAATGGGTATTGTAGGTGCTGCAGTTGGGACATTGGTGTCGCGTTTTGCCATGTTATTTTTCTTATGGTGGCTATTGGCAAAACGTCACAGGTCTAGAGCCTATGTCACCAATATTAAATTCTTTAAACTAAGTAAACAACCTCTAAAAAAGCTCACTAATTTAGGCTTACCAAGTGCGATGCAAATGTTTTTTGAGGTGGCCATATTTACGGCGGCTATTTGGCTCAGTGGACTGTTGGGTAAAAATGCACAGGCTGCCAATCAGATTGCGCTCAACTTATCATCCATGACTTTTATGGTGGCTATGGGACTGAGTGTTGCGGCTATGGTGCGTGTTGGTAATCAAAAAGGGTTAAAGGATTATAAAAACCTAAAACGTATTGCAGAGTCTATCTTTTTTGTTGGGTTTATATTTGCAGTCATTTTTGCGTTGGTGTTTGTGGCGTTCCATAAAGCGTTACCAGAGTTGTATGTGGATTTAGACGATCCTGCCAATGCCATGGACACCGCTGAAGTGGTTAAAATCGCGGCAACTTTGTTATTGGCTTCGGCAGTATTTCAAATTAGTGATAGTTTGCAAGTGATTGCCCTTGGTGTATTGCGAGGCTTACAAGATGTTAAGATTCCGACCATCATTACGTTTGTATCGTATTGGGTCATTGGATTTCCGATTAGTTACTATTTAGGTAAAGAAGAGGTGTATGGTAGTCTTGGTATTTGGATCGGTCTGTTGGCGGGCTTGAGTGCTGCGGCAGTATTACTCTTTATTCGATTTCGTTATTTGACGAAGAAGTTGATTTCTCAACAAGTTGAATAACTTGTGTACGTCACTTCCAGTGGTCCTGAAGTCTTATTATCTCAAGGGTTCTCGATACTAATTTTATTCCTATCGTCATAAAATTCACTCGAACTGACGGTTGAGGTTTTATTTTTATGCATTACGTCACTTCGAGTGATTCTGAGGCACGAAGAATTGTATCGAGAAGTCATAAGCGTAAATCACTAGAAATGACAAAGCAAAAAATAGTATGACGAACTCATCACTAAATTTGTATTTTTGTCCTTCAAACTTCAAACTAAACAAATGGAACTACCTAAATTCATCTTAGGCGATAACACGGATTATCCAGATGCTATATTTATCATTCACACTGAGTTTCCGAGATTTATCCTCAATCTTGAAAATGATGAGGTAGAGTGGTTTGAAGAATTTGACGAACACGATCAAAAAGAGCTCGAAACCGAGACCGAAAATTATATCAGACAAGCTACCGAGTTTTATGATAGGGAAGTAGCACGTTACGACGAAGACTAATGCTAGATAAACTATTAGACTTAGATACCGAACTTTTTGTATATCTCAATGGTCTTGGCTCACCAACTTGGGACAGTATGTGGTTGGCCATTACGCACGAGTTTACTTTTGCACCCCTATATTCTGTATTACTGTTTTTAATCTACAGAAAATTAGGTTGGAAAGCGCTTCTGTTTATTATGGTTACGATTACGTTAATGATTTTATTCACCGACCAAACCACTAATTTGGTAAAGCGCTCGGTATTGCGTTTTAGACCTTGTGCTTGCGACGAGATAAAGGACAGTATTCGTTTTATAGCAGAGCGTTGCAGTAGCAATCGAAGTTTCTTTTCTGGACATGCATCTAACTCTATGGCTGCTGCTGTTTTTGGAGGCTTGGTATTGCGCCCTTATTTTAAAAACCTCATTTTCATACTGCTGTTTTGGGCATTTGTTGTGGCTTACAGTCGCATTTACGTTGGTGTGCATTTCCCAATAGATATTTTAGCAGGAATGACCTTTGGTGCCTTAGCAGGCTTTGGGTTTTATAAGCTGAATACCTACATCCTTAAGCGATTCAATTAAATTATTAAACCTTGTTCTCGATACTTTTTCTAAAGAAAAAACTCGAACTGACGGTTGAATAATAATTCGTCAGTTCGAGTGGTTTTTTATAACTGAGCTTGTCGAAGTTAAAAAAACTGTATCGAGAATAGAATTATTATTTCAGAGTAAGTTTATATAGCTGATTGACTAATCGGTTGTTATAGCTTCTGGAATCTTTAGGAGTACGATTGAGGTCGTAAGTATCTATAAGTTCCATTTTATACAATTTTGAAAGGACTTCAATGGTATCGGGTTGCGTTGTTCTGGTTAACAAGTAAAAGGATTTTTCAATCGGAATATTGTAGCCTTCATCAGCTGTGATACTTGGTATTTTACCACCATAATTGTAAATCATTTCAGGAGCCACATAGTCCAAATGGTACAAATCAACGTTTATGTTATAGAATTCTGAAATGGGATTGTAGTCTGTTGTTGTATGTGTCTTTGCTATTGGTAATGCAAATAAGCCCAAACTAAGCATCAAAGCAATACACAAATAGAACACGGTTTTGATGTTTTTTGTTATTAGATTTTTAAAGATTGCAATTCCAATAATCAATAAAACAATTGCAGTAATAATAAATCTAATAAGTGCTACACCTGATAATACTGAACTTGAAAAAAACCAAATAACCCAAAATAACGAAGCAATAGAAGCAATTAGTCCAAATTGAAAGTACACAGGAAATGTCTCACGCTTGTCTTTTAAACCCTTAAATTCTCTGATTAAATATTCAATATAAAATCCAATATTAATAGCCAATGGAATTAGCACTGGCATGAGGTAACGTGATTTCTTTTCTGGAATTACTGATAATAAAATCACGGCAATAATCGTCCAAAAGAAACTAAAACGATAGGCTTTTAGATTGCACACGCGCGATTTTAAATAAGGATACAATAAACTTATAAATGCAGGAATCGTCCACAATCCACTTTGCACAAAAAAGCTCCAGTAGTAATAAAACGGTCTTACATTATAACTTCCCCAATTAGAGGTTTCTTTTGAAGCAATGACAGCAAAAGTTTCCGGATCTGCAATACGAACGTGCATATACCACCATCCACCAATCACAATTCCGAATATTAAGAGGCTAATAAGCTTTAAAAAGTGTAAAAGATTGCCTTTTGGCTTTAGAGCAATGGCATAAGCAATAACGAAAGATAAAAACAACACGTACAATGACACAGGACCTTTAGACAATACGGAACCTGCAATAAACAATACAAACAAAAGACTGTTGCCTATGCTTGTTTTTTGATGCTTCAACATAAGGAACAGTTGAAATAAAGCCATGAGCATAAAACCATGCGTGTAAATATCCCAAGGAGCTTCTATGGTTATGCCAATAACATAGAATGAACTCAACACAATAAACCCGTTTATAAGACTATGTGATTTAGTCAGTTCTAATTGTTTTGAAATCAAATATGTTGAAATACCAATACTCGCCAAAAATAAAAGGGCAGGCCAACGTAAGGCTAGTACGGATTTCATACCGAAAAGCATTCCAAAAAAAGCAGTAATCCAGGTTGGTAATGGTGGTTTTTCATAACGTGCTTCACCATTCATAGTGGTTAAAATCCAATTGTTATCCGTGAGCATTTCTCTTGCCGAAATAAAATTTCGAGCTTCCATAATACTTACTGGAATAGCATCTATAGTAAAGCCTAACATAACAATTACAAAGAGTAAAAGGCTAACAATAGGATATTTTTCTATCAGCTTAATCATTTGTTTTTCTAATAAGATAAGCGTTTCTGGCATAAATCATCATACCAAAAAGGTGACCAACAAACAATACAGGGTCTTGTCTTATGATGGCATAGGTTAAAATTAGTGATGCACCAATTAAACTTAATACCCAAAAGCCCATAGGCAAGGATGATTCTTTATGCTTTTCTGAATGAAGCCATTGGTACACGAAACGCAGCGTAAAAATAACCTGTGCCACAATACCTAAAATGAGTAACCAAGTAGGTATTGCTTCATTTTTAAATAACAGTTCAACATCAATCTTGTTGTTATTGTAATAGAAAATAACAATAAGTGCTGGTATGATAAACAACAATACCTGCACCAATTTTGGAAATTTTTGCCATTCTCCTTGTAATTGCAAATTTCGGATGTAGATAAAATACGTTAAACTCTGGCCGAGCATAATGGCAAAATCCAAACGCAAATAGCCATAAATAAACAACAGGAAGGAAGCGATTAGGCTTAATGTCCAGAACGTCGTTGGTGTAATAACCTTGCGTTGTTTTTCTGAAGTTACCCACTGAATAAGTAATCTAGACGAAAAGAGTATCTGCGCAAAAAAACCTATACTATAAATAATCCAGTCTTTCATTTGCTGGTTTTAGTAACCTCGTAATTGATGTATTTCTTCTTCATCCATAAATAAGCAAAGCAATCCATTAAAGGGCCAAGAAGCCGATTCCAAAGTCCAAAATTTGCAGTACCAGCTATTCTTGGAAAATGGCGAACAGGTATTTGAGTTACTCTACCATTCTGTAGCATAATCATGGCTGGCAAAAAACGATGTAAACCTCTAAACATCGGTATGCGTTTAGCATAGTCCGTTTTAATGATTTTTAGAGGGCAACCTGTGTCATCCATACCATCTTTGGTAAACGCACGTCTAATACCATTGGCAATTTTAGAAGACATATTTTTCACAAAAGAATCTTTTCTATCTGCACGAACTCCCGTCACCAATTCATTATCATTAATATGTTCTAGTAAAATATTAAAATCCTCGGGAGAGGTTTGTAAGTCAGAGTCGATATAGCCAACAAGTTCAGTATCAGTATAATCAAAGCCAGCTTTTATAGCTGCACTTAAACCTCTATTTTCTTTAAAAAGCAGATAGTCAAAAGCCTCATTACGATTGCAAATAGCTTCAATCATAGCTTGGCTTTTGTCTTTTGAACCATCATTGACAAACAACACACAAGTAGGTACAGACGCTATCTTTAAATAATTGGAGAGTTCTGTTTCTACACGTTCAAGATTGTCCTCTTCATTATAAACAGGCACTATGATGGTTAACTTGTAGTTCATCTATTGTTAGAATTTCTGGCACAAAAGTATGCTTTTTTAGTATTACGGAGAAACCTTGATGTTTTATCGTGAATTGAATTAGCTCGAAAGATTAAGCAAATATTCAGCCGCAGCAAAGGGTGTCGTTTTCCCTTCCTCTACCAATTTGATTTGAGTAGGAAGCTCCTTTTTGATTTTATCAGATTTGTAGAAGTTAGATTTAAGACGTTCTTCAATAGTTTGAAGCAACCAGAATTTATTTTGATTATTTCTATTGTGTTCAAAATAATGGTTATTAGAGGTGGTTTTAAGGTACTCTTGTATCAAATCCCATATTTCAGAAATACCTTCTTGTTTTAAGGCACTACATAAGGTTACCTTTGGTGACCAACCTGAGTCTTTTTCAGGAAATAAGTGTAAGGCTCTGTTAAATTCGACCTTGGCAGATTTAGCCGCCTTTAGATTATCTCCATCGGCTTTATTAATAACAATAGCATCTGCCATTTCTATAATGCCACGTTTAATGCCTTGTAATTCATCACCAGCACCAGCGAGTTTCAATAACAAAAAGAAATCGACCATACTATGCACAGCGGTTTCACTTTGTCCTACACCAACAGTTTCAATAACAATAGTATCAAAACCTGCAGCCTCACAAAGAATGATAGTTTCTCGTGTTTTTCTAGCCACACCACCAAGTGAATCTCCAGAGGGTGAGGGACGAATAAAAGCGTTTTTATCTTTTACCAAATCTTCCATTCGTGTTTTATCACCAAGAATACTGCCTTTACTCAAACTACTACTTGGGTCAACAGCAAGGACAGCAACCTTTTTGCCAATGCTGGTCAGATAACTTCCAAAGGCTTCAATAAAGGTGCTTTTGCCAACACCAGGAACTCCGGTTATACCTATTCTTACTGATTTGTTAGCATAGGGTAAACAAGCTGTGATGATATCGTGTGCTTTTTGGGTATGACCTGTATTTGTGCTTTCTACTAAGGTGATGGCTCTACTGAGGTCAGTAATATTTCCTGCGGTAATGCCTTTAACTAAATCCTCAACAGAGGGTTGTTTTTTGCGTTTATCCTTTATGAATTTTGCAGAATAAGTATTTAGGATTTCAGGTGGGTCAATACCATCTTGTTCGTTTAGTGCTGATTTATATGTGTCCCCCTTTTTAGCCAAAGTTGTATATGGTTAATATTTGTGAGGGTAGGTTTGCATCGGGATTTCGATTAAAGTCTGATCCCAAGCCATAGTGAGTTTTAGATCACCTGTTTTATTATCAAATGCAATTGTGAATTTTTCTACCACGTCTTCTAGGTCTTGCTTTTTCACTTCAATCTCAATAGCATCGTAATTTGGATCCCACATCGGTTCCATTTTCTCATTAACTCCCCATTCGTATTGCTTGGTATTGAACATCACCTTCCATGAATTTTCCATGGGTACGGTCCAAAGCGTGTATTTTCCTTGCTTTAGTAGCATACCATCAATCATTAGGTCTTTATTGGTTTCAAAAGTTGTGGCTTCGTTGGCACCAGTTCTCCAAACCTTATTATAAGGAACAAGCGCACCAAAAATGTCACGTTCACGCTTTGACGGTCTGTTATATTCCACCTTAAGATCTAAATCGTTTAATGTGATTTTTGCAGTGTCTTTTGGACTTAGTCTCGGGGAAAAAATATTTTCAACAAAAACAGAATATAATAATAGACCCAAAGCTATTATTGATAATACAATAAGAATGCGTTTTAGCATAGTCAATTTTTCTTAAGCAGTTTTAGCTAATTTAATTGTGCTGAATGTATTTCAGCTAGTTTCAAAAATTAAAGATAATTCAATTCCCTAAATTTATAGAACAGAACGCAGAATTTTAAGCAAATCTTATAAAATCAAAACTTTTTTAAAATTTTTGCAACACTTAAAAATTTGTGTCGTCTTTAATGTGAAACCAATCAGAAAAATCAATTAATCATCAGTACGTTTCAGATTCATATTGTTGAAAAATGCAAACAGAATGATAGGCAGGCGCAAATGCAATTGTACAAACAATACAGTGATGGCATGCTTGTGGTAGCACTTCGATTTGTAAAAGATACTATGGAAGCCGAAGATATTGTGCAAGAAGCCTTTATAAAAGCATTTTCAAAATTAGACCAATATAGAGCGGAAGTAAGTTTTGGTGCGTGGTTAAAACGTATTGTGGTTAATAGGTGTATAGATGTTTTAAAATCAAAAAAACAGAGGTTAATAGAATTAGAAGAACATCATCTTAATGTGATTGATACTAATGAAGGGGCTGAATGGTTGGTTGATGATGACACAACAATTGAAGATGTAAAAAAAGCAATTGAAGCGTTGCCCGAAAAATATAAATATGTCGTCATGCTCTATTTAATTGAAGGCTACGACCATAATGAAATATCGGAGATACTGAATATTTCTGAAGTCGCTTCAAGAACCCAATTATCTAGAGGAAAACAAAAGTTACAAACCGTATTAAAAACAGAAAAAAATGGCACAAGATCTTAGGAATTTATTTGAAAAAGACAAGTCGGCACAGAGCGTAAAAATGTCTCAAGGTCATGAAGCACGCTTTTTAGAAAAGTTAGATAAGGCCATGCCTATGGAGAACAAATCAAGTGGGTTTGGTTTTTTAAACATCGCCGCGAGTGTCATTATCTTACTAGGTTTAAGTTTTGGTGCATATCAGTTTTTAAAAACTTCTCCCGTAGATCCTGTTGAAGTTGCAAATACGAACTTAAAAACCCTAGGTGATGTATCACCAGATTTAAAGAAAGTGGAAGACTACTATTTAGCTAGCATTAATTTAGAATTGTCTAAAGTAGAGTTAACACCACAAAACAAAGAGCTGTTTGATGGCTATGTGCTGAGACTTCAAGAGTTAAATAAAGAATACGACAAACTACTTGAAGAGCTTAATGAAAATGGACCAAACACTGTAACCTTAGATGCACTTATAGAAAACTTAAAGCTGCGATTAAACCTCGTAATGCGCCTTAAAGACAAGTTAGAAGAGTTCAATGGCGATGCCTTTGAACAGGAAATAACATAATCAAATTTCATAAATCAAAAAACGAACAGTAAAATCAACAAAAAATCATGAACACAATTAGAATTTTAGTGCTGTGTTTGTTAACCACTTTTGGTTACGCACAAAAAAAGTTAAGCAAAATATCGCAGTCTATTAAAGTAGATAAAGATGTTGTGATAGACTTAAATACAAGTTATGCCGAAATTGAAATCGATACTTGGAATAAGGATATCGTAGAAATTGAAGCTTATTTAGAAAGTGATAAGCTCACACAAGAAGAATTAGAGAAAGCTCTTGAAGCATGGAATCTAAAAGTAGATGGCTCTAATAGTAAAGTAGTGATTTCCTCACATGGTGGACGTGCATTGGCAGTGTTTGGTGAAGGTGACTATTCTGCAATATTGAAGGACTTAGAGTTTGAGTTGGCAGATTTACCAGAAATTCCAGAGGTTATTGTATTACCAGAAATGCCTGAAATGGCAACATTTCCAAAAATGCCTGAGTTACCTGAAATGCCAGAATTTCCAGAACTTCCAGAATTGCCAGAAGGTATAAAAACAATTAAGTTTGATTACGATAAGTATCAGGAGGAAGGAGAAAAATACCTTGCCGAATGGAGCAAACGTTACGAAAAAGAAGGAGGTAAAGAGCTTCAAAAGCGCATGGAAGAATGGGCTAAGAAATTTGCAGAATCTGGTTACCAAGAAAAAATGGCAAAATGGGGAGAAGAGTACGGTAAACGTTTTGAAGGTAAATGGGCCAAGGATATGGAAAAATGGGGAGAGCAATTTGGTGAGAAATATGCCAAAGAAATGGAAAAATGGGGAGAAGAGTTTGGAGAAAAATTCGGTAAGGAGTGGGAAGAAAAAATGGAAGCTTGGGGAGAACGTTTTGGTCGTCAAATGGAGAGACAAGCTGAATTATTGGAACGCCAGGCTGAACGAAGAGAACGCCAAGTAGAGCGAGCTGAAGAGATGGAATTAAGACGAAAAGAAATGCAAGAAAGAAAAGCCGCAACGGGATATGCTAGAAAATTAGAATTTGGAAATGACAGTAAGGTAAAAAAGGTAATTAAAATTAAAATACCTAAAAAGGCGAAATTAAAAACCAATATAAGACACGGTGAGTTAAAGATATCCTCGGTTATTCATAACCTGCAAGGAGATATATCTCATGCCTTTTTGGTAGCAGATAACATTGATGGAGGTAACACATCCATTAATGTATCGTATTCGCCAGTAATTATTAAGTCTTGGAATTTAGGTACTTTAAACCTGAATTATGTAGACAAGGCGCAGATTAAAAACGTAAAGAATTTGGTATTAAATGCTAAGTCTTCTAATATTAATATTGAAACGTTATCTGATACAGGTATCATAGATGGAAGTTTTGGTGACCTTACGATTTCTAATCTTGCTGAGACATTCAAGAATCTTAACTTGGTCTTAGAGAATTCAGATGCTTTAGTTAACCTTCCCAAAAATGTTGATTATAACATGTATTTTAAAGGTAGTCGTTCTAAATTCAACAATAAAGCAACAACTCAAAAGACGATTAGAAATTACCCTGAAGGCCAGAGTTCTGATAGAAGTATTGTAGTTAATGCTAAGTTTAGTAATGTTATTATGAATTAACCCTTTAGATAGAGTATTATTTAAAGGGTATATTCAATTTTCTTTCTGTTTTCCATTAAAATAGATTCTTATTTTTGTGGAAATTTTGTTTTTTATGGCCTTATCTTCTTTTGAAGAACTTCTTAAATCACTTCAAGCACATCCTTTAATTCATCCTAATGTTTCTCATAATGCTTATGTGCCATTAGACTTATCCATAAATAACAAAGAATTAGCACTTGTTGACGTATCATCTTCTAAAGCTTTAGAATCCTATATCTGGAATCATTTAAAAAACAATAAATCCAAAGTTGCTTTTGGTGGTTATTTAGAACATCGTGGCATTTATAACCGAAGTGATTATTTTAATAAGGCCAAACCAGAAGAAAAACGCAATATTCATTTAGGATTAGACCTTTGGATAGAAGCTAGTACAGTTATTTATACACCTTTAAATGGGAAAATACACAGCTTTAAAAATAACACTAATTATGGTGATTATGGGCCAACCATAATTTTAGAGCATGGTATTGAAGGTGAAATATTTTATACCTTATATGGTCATTTAAGTTTAGACTCAATTAGTAATATTGAAAAAGGAGTAGAAGTGAAGCAAGGCGACCCAATAGCAACTTTAGGCACTGCTGAGGTTAATGGTGATTATGCACCTCATTTACATTTTCAGATTATAAAGGATATTCAGAATTATAAAGGAGATTATCCTGGTGTCAGTAATCAACTCGATGTGGAATTTTACAAATCGAATTGTCCTGACCCTAATTTACTTCTTAAGTTGGGTGATAAAGCTATATAATATTCACTCTCTTTGGAGAGAACATAAACTGCATGCCCATTTTAAGCAACAAAAACGGTAAGATAATCAGTACTGAAGTCCATAAATTGTCTGGTGAAAATGTTTCAGGAAATGGTTTCACAATAAAAAACATAATGATGCCACCTAGGATGATTGAAATATGCAGTACTACCATATTAGAAGTGAAATGACCAATGCTAGCTGTTATAGTTTCTTTATTGAGATTAATATAAATATGTTCTATGATTACAAACACTAAATTGAGATTAAAGAACCAATTTTTAAAAAACAGTATTTCCATATTGGTTAGTGTAATTTCAGAATGATTCCAATTGGCAACTATCCCAAAAAATACAATAATGAAAACCAAATAAATAAACATCATAAACAGTGATCCAAACATAAATTTAGAGCCTATCTGATTTTCTCTACTGCCTTTGTTATGCCTGTAAAAAAGACTTCTAATTATAATCCTGATAAACTCGTTCCACCAAAAAAAGTAAATCACATAGAACACTGTCGTTTGTCCATAGCCAATAGATAAAGCAGTTAGAATAGTGAAAATTAAAAAATCCCATTCCCTTAGATGGTTTTTAGGCTGTTCTATAATGTTGGCTAGTCTGGTCATAGTTTAGGTAAATTAAGGAGTAAAATTACAATTGCCGATACTATTTTTGAATACGCATTTCTGCGTATTTGTGTAATAAAAATCCTAACGGTTAACATCAGGATTTTCTATTTATGCTTTACATTAATTAGGCATATAATAATTACCATCGTAGCTGCCAGAGATCACTTGTCCGTCATTTCTGGTAAAAGTAAAGTTGAAAACAATATTAAATTGTGTGAAGTTGGTTACCGTTACTGTGCCAGACTGTGCATATTCATCTGATTGCGAATCGTCATCCGAAAGTAAAACTGTACCAGCTGTAAACTCACTGTTGGTAATACTGCTATCGATAGAGACATCATAGCTGTCAATCTGATTATATGTCGTATTCTGAATGGTGGCATCAACAATCTTAAAATTAACATAGCTAATATCGCTCAAATCGTTATTGCTTGTAATTTCAGCACTGGTTTTATTAAAAAGACTAATGCTAATGTCGCTTGGGTCGTTGTTTGCGGTATTTTCATCCACAATAATTACCGATATTAAATCATAGGTGTTTCCATTAAAAGTAAACTCGTTATTGGTTTCATCTGGAGTTGAGCTTGTATCGTCAGAAGAGCACGATACTAAAGCTATACTTAGCATTAACACTAGTATACGTAATAGATTTGGGTTCATAATAAATTAATTATAAGTAGGTTATGTTGTAAATATAGAATAAAAAAATAAAAGTTGCTTATGAAGTTCAATTTAAGAGACTTCTTTATAGCTCCAATGAGCATAGTCGAAATGCAAAATTCCAAAACATTGAAGTTTTACTCAAAGTGATAAATTGCTTCGCTATATAAGTAAAAAATCCTGATGGTTAGCATCAGGATTTTCAGATTCTATTTATGAGATTAAGATTCCTGCTTTCGCAGGAATGGTTTTAATCATTAACCAAAACCCATTCACCTTTATCAATTAAAGGAATGGCTTGTTTGTATTTTACTTCTTTACTTTCACCACTCATCACATGCTTAATGGTCACTTTGTCATTACGACCAATTTTTGGTTGCTCTCTAACAATAGTTTCTACCACTTGTTGCTGTTGGCGAGATGCTCCTTGTCCAGCAGCTCTGCTTTGCGCAGCACGCTCGTCCATATTAGGGATTTCCTCTTTTTGCGTTTCAAGTTGCTCTTGCTTACGTTTTTTAGCTTCTTGAATGGTGTTTGCAGTTTCCTGAGGAATTTCACCTTTAAATAAGAATGAAATTACATCTTTATTCACCTGATCTATCATCGCTTTGAATAACTCAAAAGCTTCAAACTTATAAATCAATAATGGATCTTTTTGCTCATGTACCGCTAATTGAACAGACTGCTTTAACTCATCCATTTTACGTAAATGTGTTTTCCAAGCGTCATCTACAATGGCAAGTGTAATGTTCTTCTCAAAATCGTTAATCAATTGCTTACCTTTTGTTTCGTAAGCTTTTTCTAAGTCTGTTACAACCTGTAAATTCTTAACACCATCTGTAAAAGGTACAACGATACGCTTAAATCTATCGCGTTGTGTGTTGTATACATTTTCAATAACAGGATACGCTAAGTCAGCAGCACGCTGCATTTTTTCGCGATAGTGCTTAAAGGCTTCCTTGTATATTAGTCCAGCAACTTCCTGCTCACCCATTTTAGCAAAATCTGCTTCAGAAATTGGTGAAGCCATTGAGAAGTAACGGATTAATTCGAACTCAAAGTTTTTAAAATCGTTAGCCGCTTTGTTGCTCATTGCAATGCCTTCCGACGTATCAAAAATCATATTAGCTAAATCTACACGAAGACGCTCTCCATGTAAGGCATGACGACGACGTTTGTAAACCACTTCACGCTGAGCGTTCATAACATCATCATATTCTAACAAACGCTTACGAACACCAAAGTTATTTTCTTCAACTTTTTTCTGAGCACGCTCAATAGATTTAGAAATCATTGAATGCTGAATCACTTCACCTTCTTTAAGTCCCATACGGTCCATCATTTTGGCAATTCGCTCAGAACCAAACAAACGCATCAAATTATCTTCTAGAGACACGTAGAATTGCGAACTTCCTGGATCTCCTTGACGACCAGCTCTACCACGCAACTGTCTGTCTACTCGACGCGAATCGTGACGCTCTGTACCAACAATAGCTAAACCACCAGCGTCTTTTACTTCGTCGCTCAATTTAATATCTGTACCACGACCTGCCATATTGGTAGCAATGGTTACCTGACCAGCATTACCAGCTTCGGCAACAATCTCTGCCTCGCGTTTGTGCTGCTTTGCGTTAAGTACGTTGTGTGGAATCTTACGAATGCTTAACATTTTCCCTAAAAGCTCAGAAATTTCTACATTGGTGGTACCAATTAAAACTGGACGACCTGCGTTAGATAATTCTACAACTTCATCGATTACAGCATTGTATTTTTCGCGCTTGGTTTTATAAACTAAATCTTCTCTATCGTCTCTGGCAATAGGTTTGTTGGTTGGAATTTCAACCACATCTAATTTGTAGATTTCCCAGAATTCACCAGCTTCAGTAACCGCAGTACCTGTCATACCAGACAGCTTACGGTACATTCTAAAATAATTTTGAAGTGTAACCGTAGCAAACGTTTGAGTAGCTGCTTCAATCTTTACATTTTCCTTAGCTTCAATTGCTTGGTGCAGTCCGTCAGAGTAACGACGACCATCCATAATACGACCAGTCTGTTCATCAACAATCATCACCTTATTATCAATAACAACGTACTGAATGTCTTTTTCAAAAAGGGCATAAGCTTTAAGTAACTGGCTAAGTGTGTGAATACGCTCAGATTTAATTCCGAAGTCTCTAAATAATTCTTCTTTAAGAACCGCTTCTTCTTCAGATGAAAGACCTTTATTTTCAATTTTGGCGATTTCTGTTCCCATTTCTGGCATTACGAAGAAATTAGGATCATCCTTACCAGAAAGGAACTCGACACCTTTATCGGTCAATTCAACTTGATTGTTTTTTTCATCAATAACATAATAGAGTTCTGCATCAACTTTTGGCATTTCTCTATTATTATCTTGCATGTAGAAGTTTTCGGTTTTTTGAAGTAGTTGTTTTACACCTTCTTCACTCAAAAACTTAATCAAGGCTTTATTTTTAGGAATACCTCTGTAAACTCGCAATAGTTGGAAACCACCTTCTTTAGTATCTCCTTCTGCAATCAGCTTTTTAGCTTCTGCTAATACACCAACTAAGTATTTGCGCTGTACATCAACAATCTGACTTACTTTTGGTTTTAACACGTCAAATTCATGTTCTTCACCTTTAGGTATAGGTCCTGAAATGATTAATGGTGTACGTGCATCATCAATTAATACAGAATCCACCTCATCGACAATAGCGTAGTGGTGTGGACGTTGTACCAAATCTTCTGGCGAATGTGCCATGTTATCACGCAAGTAATCGAAACCAAATTCGTTATTAGTTCCGTAAGTGATGTCGGCATTATAAGCCTTACGACGTGCGTCTGAGTTTGGTGTGTGATTGTCTATACAATCTACACTCAAGCCATGGAATTCAAAAATTGGCGCCATCCAAGCGCTATCACGTTTTGCTAAGTAGTCGTTTACCGTTACAAGGTGAACACCTTTACCAGCCAAAGCGTTAAGGTAAACGGGAAGTGTAGCCACTAAGGTTTTACCTTCACCAGTTTGCATCTCAGCAATTTTTCCCTGGTGCATGGCAATACCACCAATTAACTGCACATCATAGTGAATCATGTCCCAAGTGATAGGTTTACCTGCTGCATCCCAAGAGTTCGCCCAAATAGCCTTGTCACCATTTAAGGTAACATAATCTTTTGCACCAGATACTTCTCTATCAAAAGCATTAGCAGTTACCGAAATTTCGGTGTTGTGCACAAAACGTTTCGCAGTTTCTTTTACTACGGCAAAAGCTTCCGGCAAGATGTCGTTAAGGACGCTTTCTGTAACTTCGTAGATTTCATCTTCTATTTTGTCAGCTTCTTGGTAGATATCTTCACGCTCATCAATATCTTCTGTGTTTTCAGCTTTAGCCAAAAGCTCGTTTTGTCTTTCTATAAGTGGTTGGCGAGCTTCTGCGATTTTTTCTTTGAACTCAATGGTTTTTGCCCTAAGCTCATCGTTAGATAAGGCTTCAAGTGCTTGCTCAAAGGTTTTTATTTTGTTTACGATTGGTTTAATGGCACTAACGTCTTGTTTAGATTTATCTCCTACAAATACCTTTAGTACTTTATCTAATATGCCCATTTTATGTGTTTTGTCTTAGATTGATTGGTACTCAATCCGTGTATTAATTTCAGTAAAATTTACTGGCTAAATAGCCATTAAGGTCTTCTCGTTTAAGAGAATCCGAAAATAAAAAAAGTCTCTCAGTTAAGATAACGCAAGAGACTTTTTTTGTGATTTTATTATATGTTAATATTCATCCTCGTTCCAGAGGTAATCTTCATCGGTTGGATAGTCTGACCAAATTTCTTCAATAGAATCGTAAGAATCTCCTTCATCTTCTATCGCTTGTAAATTTTCTACAACTTCTAAAGGTGCTCCAGTTCTAATTGCATAGTCTATAAGCTCGTCTTTTGTTGCTGGCCAAGGTGCATCACTCAAATACGATGCTAATTCTAATGTCCAATACATTTGCGTGTGTTTTTTAATTTTTTGCAAAAATAATTTTTTAGCTGAATTATTCAAGAAAAAAGTAAATTAATTATTCATTATAAAAAGAACGTGTCGTCTTTAACTCAAATAAACCCAAATATTGCATTATTAAGGCTTAAAAACTGAATAAGTATCATTACGATTCTTTTTTAGGAATCCACTTTATTTCTTCAGCTTGTAAGTCATGTGACAACTTCCGTGCCAACACAAAAAGATAGTCAGAAAGACGGTTAATGTACATTAAAGTTTCTGGTTGGAAAGGCTCTAAATCATTAAGATGCGAAGCTATACGCTCTGCTCTGCGGCATACTGTACGTGCTATGTGACAGAATGACACGGTTTGATGCCCACCAGGCAAAACGAAATGTGTCATAGGAGGTAAAGTCGCTTCCATAGCATCCATTTCTTTTTCTAAGCGCTCAATATCTTCATGGGATATTTTGGGAATTTTTAAGCGTTGCTCTCCATTTTTTAAAGTGGCTTTTTTTGGATCGGTTGCTAAAATGGCTCCAACAGTAAATAAACGATCTTGAATGTGCATCAAGGTGTTTTTGTACAATAGGTCAATATCTTGATCTCTTATTAGACCTATATAAGAGTTAAGCTCGTCAATAGTACCATAACTTTCTATGCGAATATGATGTTTAGGAACACGCGTTCCACCAAATAGAGCAGTAGTGCCTTTATCTCCTGTTTTTGTGTATACTTTCATAAAAACAAAGTTACGAGTTAAAAGTTGTAAAGTAAAAAGTTAGCTAAATTGTTTAACTGTTGAAGTGTGCAGCTATTTATTTGTTGAAGAGTTAATTGATTGATTTGGATATAAGTTTTTAGGCCGTTAGCTTTACTAATCACTAATTATAAGTATCACTTTCAATCATACCATCACGTAAACGAATAACGCGTTTTGCATGTGCGGCAATATCTTCTTCGTGAGTTACCATAATTACGGTGTTGCCCTTGGCATGAATTTCGTCAAATAATTGCATAATTTCCAGCGAAGTTTTAGAATCTAAGTTACCTGTAGGCTCATCAGCTAAGATAATGGATGGTTTGTTTACCAAAGCTCTACCAACAGCAACACGCTGTCTTTGTCCACCTGAGAGCTGATTGGGTTTATGATCCATACGGTCAGCTAAACCAACATCGGTTAAAACTTCAGAAGCTCTATCAACACGTTCTTTTTTAGAAGCACCTGCATATACCATTGGCAAAGCTACATTGTCTAAAGCTGTAGTTCTTGGTAGTAAGTTAAAGGTTTGAAAAACGAAACCAATTTCTGTATTTCTAATATCTGCCAACTCGTCGTCCGTCATTTGGCTCACATCTTTACCGTTAAGATTGTAAGTACCTGCTGTTGGTGTATCTAGGCAACCCAAAAGATTCATAAGCGTAGATTTGCCAGAACCAGAAGGTCCCATAATGGCAACATACTCACCTCGTTTTATATCTAAGTCTATGCCTTTTAGAACATGAACGGTTTCTTGTCCTAATTTAAAATCTCTTATGATGTTTCTAATTTCAATGACGTTGTCACTCATAATTGAATTGTCTTGGTTGCTTAATACACCTGCAAGATACAGGAATTTACAGTTAATAAGACGTTAAAACCTTAAGGTTGTTACAATCTAATTTTAAAATGTTCCTTTGCTTGCTCTTTTCTAAAGAATACAAAGCCTAAATGGAAACAATCTACAGTGACTGTAACGGCATTATGGTACTTAATATATTCCCAAGCTTCGGTCATTTCTTTTGACCAATAGATATCATCGAAAATAAAAATAGAATCATTGTGTGATTTAGATAAAAGTGCTTCAAAATATTTAATGGTTGCTTTTTTGTTATGGTGTCCATCAAAAAAGATTAGATCAAAAGATTTTTCTTTTAAATTGGGAATCACCTTTTCAAATTCCCCTGTACTAATATTTATATTGTTTGTTCTCGCTAATTGAATTTTCGTATAAATTGAAATATTAGGACAACCCTCAATACTTGTAATATTTCCTTCAGGATTTCCTAAAGAAATAGCATGAGTTACTATACCTAAATTGGTGCCTAGTTCTAAACTGTTTTTAGGTTTAAGATATAGAGCTAATCTGAAAAATAGTTTTGTACGTTTTAAAGGTGTGCTAGATATATGCACAATTTGTGATGTTAATCTTTTGTTAGATTTAAATTTACGAGAACCTGAACCAAAATCAGTAATTTCAATTACATCATTGTTTCGTAAAAGTGCATTTCTGTATTCGGTAATTTTGCTGTAGTTAGAATAATTAGTTTTATCATAAAGACATTTTGTTACGAAATCATATACAAAAGGCGAGTGTACACCATGTTGGTTGGTAGAACTAAATAGAAATTTTATGTAAGAAATTAGTTGGTGCATTTATCTTTCTAACCTTTCTGCTAATTCAAACCAACGCATTTCTTTTTCTTCTATAGTATCTATGATTACCTGAAGTTCTTCAGAAAGTTTGTTGATTTCGTCTTGTGATAAGTCTGGATTGTTGAACTTGGCTTCCAAAGCTTTTTTATCCAATTCCAACGAGCGAATCTTAGACTCTAAATTCTTGTATTCTTTTTGCTCATTGTACGATAGTTTTGTGGCTTCGTTTTGTTTGAGAGCTAGGGCGATATCTGTTTTTTCAGTCTTTTCTTCTTGATTTGGTTTGCTACTGTCATAAGCTCTGAAGTCTGAGTAATTTCCTGGGAAATCTTCAATAATGCCATCTCCTCTAAATACAAAAAGATGGTCAACAATTTTGTCCATAAAGTAACGGTCGTGCGACACTACTAAAAGTACTCCTGGGAAATCCATTAAAAAATCTTCAAGTACGTTAAGCGTCACAATGTCTAAATCGTTTGTAGGCTCATCGAGAATCAACACATTAGGATTCTGTATTAAAACAGTACATAAATACAAGCGTTTTTGCTCGCCACCACTTAATTTTTCCACAAAGTCATATTGTTTTTTTCTATCGAAAAGAAAACGTTCTAGAAGTTGTTGCGCACTAATCTGCCTTCCTTTAGCTAAAGGAATATAATCACCATATTTGCGGATAACATCAATTACTTTTTGTTCTGGTTTTACCGTAATACCCCCTTGAGTGTAATAACCGATTTTTACAGTTTCACCAATAATTATTTTTCCACCATCGGCATTAAGACTTCCGGTTAATAGATTTAGAAAAGTAGATTTTCCTGTTCCGTTTTTACCAATAATACCAATACGTTCCCCTTTTTTGAAGGTATAATCAAAACCATCTAAAATTTTCTTGTCTTTAAAAGCCTTAGATACATTATGAAACTCTATGATTTTGCTGCCAAGACGTTCCATATTAATTTCTAGTTGAACTTGGTGGTCTTTTCTGCGTTGTTGCGCTTTCTTTTTTATCTCAAAAAAGTCATCAATTCTACTTTTGGATTTTGTAGTACGTGCTTTGGGTTGACGACGCATCCAGTCGAGTTCTTTTTTATAAAGTTGTTTAGCCTTACCAACCTCGGTAACTTCATTTTCAATTCTAGCTTCTTTCTTCTCTAAATAATATGAATAGTTCCCTTTGTAAGTATACAATTGACCGTGGTCTAACTCTATGATTTCGTTACAAACACGCTCTAAAAAATAACGATCGTGTGTTACCATAAAGAGGGTTTGTTGAGTTTTTGCAAAGTAATCCTCGAGCCATTCAATCATTTCCAAGTCGAGATGGTTGGTAGGCTCATCGAGAATAAGGATGTCTGGCTTGCTCAATAAAGCTTGAGCAAGTGCAAGTCTTTTGCGTTGACCGCCAGAAAGCGTACACACTTTTTTTGATAAACCATCGAGCTTTAATTGTGATAGTATTTGTTGGTATTGCGTTTCAAACTCCCAAGCGTTATTTCTATCCATGGCCTCAAAGGCAAGTTGGTAAGCTTCGGTGTCTTGAGGATTTTTTAGGGCTTTTTCATATGCTTCAATGACTTTTAGAATTGGAATATCTGACGCAAAGATGGTTTCTTCAATAGTAAGCTTGTTGTCTAATTGAGGTTCTTGATCCAAAAAAGCGAGGCGAAGTCCTTTTCTAACAACAACTTGCCCTTCATCAGGTGTATCTTTTCCTGATAATATATTGAGAATAGATGTCTTTCCACTTCCATTTTTTGCCACAAATGCTATCTTTTGATCTTTATGGATGCTAAATGATAAATCTTGGAAAAGCACAAGCTCTCCGTATGACTTCGATATGTTTTCTACGTTGAGGTAATTCACGCTGATTTTTTTACAAAGAACGAAATAAACCAAAAAGAAACCTAATAGTTTTGTTATTGGTGTTGATGCGTTATATTTGTCAGTAAACATCAATAAAACCTATGAGAAGCCTCAAGCTTTTGATAATGGCGATTAGCTGCATTTTTATCTCTTCATGTATTCCGCATAAAGACACTGTTTATTTACAGAACAAGGAAGGTGCCCTAAATGACACAATTCCAAATAATCTGACAGAAATCCAAAAACCTTATAGAATTCAAATTGATGATATCTTAAACATTAGGATTAAAGTTTTAGATCAAGATAATGTTCAGATTTTTAATCCTATAGGTGATGGCAATCTTAATGCAAGTAGTGCTGAGCGCGCTTATTTTGATGGATTCACGGTAGATATTCATGGCAATATAAGAATACCAACTTTGGGTCGTTTTAATGTTTTGGGTTACACAGCATCTGAAATAGAAAAAATGATTGAGGATAAGTTACTAGAAGAACAGTTTAAAGAAACAGCTAACATTTTTGTAACTGTAAAATTGGCCGGACTTCGTTTCACTACTAATGGAGAGATTGCAAATCCTGGCACAATAACTTTATATAAAGAGAGGGTTAATATTTTTGAAGCCATAGCCAATGCAGGTGAGATACCTATTACAGGAAACAGAAAAGATGTTTTAATTATTCGTCAATATCCTCAAGGTCAAAAAATCCATCATTTAGATTTGACAGATGTTAACGTGATGAAATCACCTTATTACTACATACAGCCAAATGATATGATTTATATAAAACCTTTAAAGCAAAAATCATTAGGAACTGGAGAGACAGCAGTATCTAGTTTAACAACAATTGCTACAATATTTTCATTGGTAACATCCTCGATTTTAATTTTTACGCGATTGTAATATGGACTATAAAGATTATGAAGATATTGATGTACAGGAGTCCCAAAATTTAGGATTTGATTTTAAAGGGTTTTTATTTAAAGCTTTAAATCTCTGGAAACTGGTTTTATTATGCATAGGTGCTGCGCTAATTGTTGCTTATTTTATTAATGTTAGAAAACAGAATATCTATAGACTAGATTCTTTAATAACAGTTAACAATGATCAGAATCCTTTTTTTACTGCCAATACGAGTATATCGTTTAATTGGGGTGGTGTTTCTGGAAAAGTAGGTAGCATCTTAACTGAGATAAAAACAAGAACTCATAATGAGTTGGTAGTAGATTCATTGGAATACTACAAACAGTACTTGGTAGAAGGGAAATATAATCTTATTGATATTTATAGAGATGCACCTATCGAAGTAATTACAGATAAGTCTAAGCCACAAGCCTTGGGGATACCATTCGGAATAAAAATTATTGATAATTCATCTTACGAATTATTTTGTGAATTTGAGAATGATAAAGTTCAAGGACAATTTTATGATACAAAAGACAGAATTTCCATTAATGTTGAACTAGGCGAGTTTAAAAAGGTTTTTAAGTTTGATGAAATAGTTAATCTTCCTTTTTTTAATGGTAAAGTAAGCCTAAGACCTATTGTAGATATACCCAATAATAAAATCTTTTTTGTTAGATATTTAAATTTCGATTCTGTGGTTGATCGTTATAAAAACGATATAAATATTGAGCCCTTTTCTAACGATGCTTCTTCGGTACTGCGTCTATCTTTAATTGGCAAGAACAAATCGAAAATAGTAGACTACCTTAACGCCACTTCTGCAATTTTAAGCAGAACTGAGCTAGAACGGAAAAATCTATATGCCACTAATACAATAAAGTTTATAGATAGTAGCCTGCGATCGGTTAACAATGATTTAAAAGCTGTTACCGATGAAATGAATGAATTTAGGAAGGTGAATAAAGTTTTTAATGTTGAGCAAGAAATCAGTCAAAAATCAGAGCAGCTTAAAGGATATGATAAAGAAAAACTTGTTGAGGAGTCAAAGCTTAATTACCTAAATAACCTAGAAAAATACCTTAGAAATAAAAATGATTACACTAACATAGCAGCACCATCTTCTGTTGGCATTGATGAAGTAAATATACTCTCTAGCGTAAGTAAGATAATAGCATTGTCCATTGAGCGTAAAAATTTAGAGTACTCTACTAAGGAAGGTTCAATACTTTTTGATGAACTTGATAGAAGAATAGATACTGAAAAAAGTGTATTATTAGAGGCCATAGATGTAACAAAGCAAACCATCGGCATTCAATTGAATACCATAAGTAGAAAAATAGCTAATCTAGAGTCCGAGTTGATAGGTCTTCCTAAGGATCAACAAGAGTTTTTGAAAATACAGCGAAAATTGGATATCAGCAGAGAGGCCTATGATATTTATCAAGAAAAAAGAGGGGAAGCTGCCATAGTAAAGGCAGCAAATGTATCTGATATTAACGTTATAGATGAAGCCAAAGATATTGGGAATGCACCAATAGGTCCTAAAAAGTCTCTCAATTATATGATGGCGTTAATGATTGGATTTTTCACACCAATGTTCTTAATTTTTATCATATATCTTTTAGATAGCACAATTCATGGTTCAGATGAAATAATGAAGATGTCCAAGATTCCGATTTTAGGTCTTATAGGGAAATATCGATATAAAAACAATCTGGTAGCCTACGAAAAACCAAAATCAGCAGTTGCAGAATCTTTTAGGGCCATAAGATCTAGCTTGCAATTTATTTTTAAGAATAACCCTTCAGTACATAGGGCTAATACTTTAATGGTTACTTCATCTGTTAGTGGTGAGGGTAAAACATTTACATCAATCAATATTGCTACAGTTTATGCGCTTTCTGGTAAAAAAACAATTCTACTTGGTCTAGATTTACGTAAACCTAAAATTTTTGATGATTTTGATATTACTAACGAGAAAGGTGTAGTAAATTATCTTATTGGAGATAGTGAACTCACAGAAATCGTTACGAATACGCACATTGAAAATTTAGACCTCATAACTTCTGGGCCAATCCCACCAAACCCTTCAGAGTTGCTAATGGGGAAAAGGTTAAAAGAATTGATTTTTACTTTAAAGGATCAATATGACATAATTATCTTAGATACACCGCCTCTTGGTTTGGTAACAGATGCATTAGAATTGACACAATACGCTGATGCCACTATTTTTATGGTTAGATTGGACTATACCAAAAAAGGGATGCTTCAATTGGTCAATGCTAAATATAGAACAGGTGAGTTAAAAAACATAAGTTTTGTTCTTAATTTTTACAAGCATAAGAGTAACCATAATTATGGCTATGGCTATGGCTATGGCTACGGCTATGGCTATGGCTACGGTGTTTATGGTAATACTTATCATGAAAGAGACAATCAATCTTTTATAAAGAAGGCTAAAAACTTTTTGAGACGTTTATAACTTCTTTAAATTTTAGATTTTGATCACAAAGAAACAGCTCAAGACAAAACGAATATTTGATATTTTTTTGGTTTCACTATTGTTACCGTTTTTAATTGTTCCGATTATTTTATTGATAACTCTTGCTACTATAGATACTAAAAAATATGGTGTATTCACTCAGTATAGAGTAGGGCAATATGGTAAGCTGTTTAAAATTTATAAGATTAGGACACTTAAAGAAGAGGTACATCAATTAGGTCATTTAGATAAAAGTGCAACAACATTGGGTAAGTTTTTAAGGCAGACTAAATTAGACGAGCTTCCTCAATTGTTTAACGTACTCAAAGGCGATATGAGTTTTGTTGGACCTAGACCAGATGTTCAGGGTTTTGCAGATGAATTGGAAGGTGATGACCGAATTATATTACTAGTTAAGCCAGGTGTAACAGGAGAAGCTACCCTTAAATATAAGGATGAGGAACTGATATTAGAGCAACAAGATGATCCAGAGCACTATAATAGAGCAATTATTTGGGTTGATAAAGTAAAAATAAATAAAAGCTATGTACAGAATTATAGTTTTTATTTAGATTTGAGGCTCATTTTAAAATCTATTTTAAACAAATGACAAGTACACAAGACAAGATCGCAATCATTGGATTAGGCTATGTAGGTTTGCCCCTTGCAGTTGAGTTTGCAAAGCAATTCTTTGTAGTTGGTTTTGATATTAATAAACAACGAATAAATGAGTTAAACTCTGGTGTTGATAAAACATTAGAAGTAGACAATGACAGTCTTAAGTCTGTGTTAATAAAAGATTTGAATAATGATAGAGGACTTTATATAACTGATAATTTTGAAGCATTGTCTGTAGCAAATGTATATATTGTAACGGTGCCAACTCCTACTGACAGACTTAAACGACCAGTTTTTACACCTCTTATCAAAGCTAGTGAGACAGTAGGAAAAGTAGTAAAGAACAATGATATAGTTATTTATGAGTCCACTGTATATCCTGGTGCAACAGAAGATATATGTGTTCCGGTTTTAGAAAAAGTTTCAGGACTTATTTTTAATAAAGATTTTTATGTGGGTTATTCACCAGAACGTATAAATCCTGGTGATAAAAAACACACAGTCACTAAAATATTAAAAGTAACTTCTGGTTCAACTCCAGAAATAGCTAAAAAAATTGATCAACTTTATAAAAAAGTCATTACAGCTGGTACTCATCTAGCTCCTTCTATAAAGGTAGCAGAAGCAGCAAAGGTTATTGAAAATTCACAACGAGATATTAATATTGCCTTTGTGAACGAATTGTCTAAGATATTTAGACTTCTAGATATTGACACTAAAGCTGTTTTAGAAGCGGCAGGAACCAAGTGGAACTTCTTAAAGTTTTCTCCAGGATTAGTAGGAGGTCATTGTATTGGTGTGGATCCTTATTATTTGGCTCAAAAAGCTATAGAATCTGGATATAACCCAGAGATTATTTTAGCAGGTCGTAAAATGAATGACAGTATGGGAAGCTATGTTGCTACTGAGACTGTAAAAATGATGATTGATAAAGGTGCTACAATTAAAGGTTCAAATGCTTTAGTCCTTGGGATTACTTTTAAAGAAAACTGTCCTGATATAAGAAACTCAAGAGTTATAGATATTATAAAAGAATTACAATCTTATCACATAAATGTAGATGTATATGATCCATGGGCTTCTAAAGAAGAAGTTAGTCATGAGTACAATTTAGATTTAAAATCTTCTATTTCGGATTTAAAATCAGATTATGATGCTATTATTTTAGCAGTGTCGCATGAAGAATTTTTAGAATTTTCAATTGCTAGTCTAAAGTCTGATAGGTGTGTGGTTTTTGATGTTAAGGCGTTATTGCCTAAAGATATTGTAGATGCTCGTCTTTAAATAAAAAAGCTTCCATGTGCTCAAATCAATATCATAACCAAGATATATCACAATTAAGTTTTTTAGTCACAGGTGGTGCTGGTTTTATAGGTTCTAATATTGTTGAATATTTATTAAAATATGGAGCAAAGAAAGTTAGGGTTTTAGATAATTTTTCTAACGGTTATCGCGAAAACTTAATTGAATTTATTGATAATCCTTCTTTTGAACTATTAGAAGGAGATATTAGGGATATGGAAACTTGTACAAAAGCTGTAGAAGGTATTGATTATGTAACACATCAGGCAGCTTTAGGTTCTGTACCTCGTTCTATTAATGATCCTGCAACATCTAATGAAGTGAATGTTTCGGGTTTTCTAAATATGTTAATTGCAGTTAAAGATAGTTGTACTGTAAAACGAATGATTTATGCTGCGTCAAGTTCTACATATGGTGACAGTAAATCATTACCAAAAGTTGAAGATACTATTGGTAAGCCACTATCTCCTTATGCCGTAACAAAATATGTTAACGAGCTTTATGCAGATGTTTTTGCAAAAACTTACGGTACTGATCTTATAGGTTTACGTTATTTTAACGTATTTGGTCCAAAGCAAAGTCCAAAAGGTGCCTATGCTGCAGTGATTCCATTATTCATGCAGGCATTAAAGGATAACAAGGCTTCTAAAATAAATGGAGATGGTCAGCAGACCAGAGACTTTACTTTTGTTGATAATGCAGTACAAGCAAATATAAGAGGATTTTTTGCATCTAAGGAAGCGGCTAATGAAGTGTTTAATGTAGCCTGTGGGGAACGAATTTCAATAAATTATCTATGGGATTCATTAAAAGCTGCAGCAGATTCTGACTTACAAGCAGTTTATGGGCCACCAAGACAAGGAGATGTAAGAGACTCTTTGGCAGATATATCAAAAGCAGAAAAACTTTTGGGCTACAAACCTCAATACACAGTTAAAGAGGGTCTAAAAATCACTTGGGATTACTTCAATTAATAAAATTTAGCACTAGATATTTTCTAATTCCCAAAAAAAATATATATTTAGCTGCTATTTAACCATTTAAGTCTAGTATATTCCCTAAATATATAAGTCTTTAATATTAATCCATTATTAATGACAAATATTTTAGTTACGGGAGGTGCGGGCCAAATCGGCAGTTCATTAGCTGCAAAATTGGCTTTAAACAACAATTTCAAAATTGTTATCATAGACAACTTATCAACTGGTAAAATCTCAAATGTTCCACTAAAGAATAATGTTAGATTCATTAGGGCAGACGTCAATGACTATAATGATATCCTTTCAATTTTTGCTACATTTAAGTTTGAATTTGTATTTCATTTGGCGGCTGTTGTAGGTGTGGCTAGAACGTTAAAGAATCCTATTAATGTTCTAAAAGATATTGAGGGTATTAAAAATGTTTTGTTATTGTCTAAAAATACTGGTGTAAAACGTATTTTTTATTCAAGTTCTTCTGAGGTTTATGGTGAGCCATTTGAAATTCCTCAGAATGAAAAAACGACACCATTAAATTCTAGACTACCTTACGCTATAGTTAAAAATGTTGGAGAGGCTTTCTTTAAATCCTATCAAGAAGAATATGGGTTAGACTATACTATTTTTAGGTTTTTTAATACCTATGGGCCAGCTCAAAGTAATGACTTCGTTATACCTAGATTTATGAGGTTAGCTTTAAATAATCTACCCATACCTATAAATGGGTATGGAAATCAGACAAGATCCTTTTGTTATATAGATGATAATATAGATACTTGTATAAGAACTTTATACGACAATGCTCACGTCAACGATGTATTAAACGTAGGTAATGATGTAGAGGTAAGTATTTTGGAATTGGCCGAAAAAATTATAGAAGTTACGAACTCGTCATCAGAAATAATTTTTCTTCCAGCACTTAAAGAAGGGGATATGAATAGAAGATGCCCAGATATATCCAAGATGAAAAAGCTTTTGGGACGAGAATTAATATCACTCGATGAGGGTATAAAAAAAATGGAAAATCATTATAATATATACAGTTTAGAAAAAGCCTAAGATTATAGCTACTTACCTTTATTTCATTTATTATATTAGCCTAAAATTATTTTCAATTGAAAACCGCTGAAGAGCGTTGGCTTTATATTATTACTTCAAAGAAGAAATTAATAGATTTTAATTTCAGAGAGATTTGGCGTTATAAAGATTTACTTTTTTTGTTTGTAAAACGAGATATCATTACACTTTACAAGCAAACCGTTTTGGGGCCAGTATGGTATTTAATCCAGCCATTATTTACGTCTTTAATATTTACATTAATTTTCAATAATTTAGCAGAAATACCAACCGGAGATGGGATGCCTAATTTTTTGTTTAACTTGGCTGGAATTACTGCTTGGAATTATTTTAAAGAATGTCTTGTAGGTACTAGTGATACCTTTAAAAAAAATGAAAATATTTTTGGTAAGGTCTATTTTCCAAGGGTAATAATGCCAATGTCTATCGTGGTGTCTAATCTGTTAAAATTTGGTATTCAAATTTTTGTTTTAATAGGTTTTTACATTTACTACACCCAATTTCACACCCCTAAATTTAATATTTTTCCAACTATAGAAATCTTATTCTTTCCTGTTTTAGTAATTTTTATGGCGTTATTGGGTTTAGGTATGGGAATGATTATATCATCAATGACTACTAAATACAGAGATCTCACTTTTTTAGTACAATTTGGTGTACAATTACTAATGTATGGGTCTGCAGTAATGTATCCAATGTCTTATTTTGAAGTTAAACTTCCCAAATACTATTGGTTAATAGAGTGGAATCCAATTGCCATAATTATAGAATCTTTTAGAGGTATGGTTTTAGGTACAGAGCCTTTGGAAATATATAAGATAGCCTATGCTGCGATCATTAGTTGTGTAATTTTTATTATAGGGTTGGCCATATTTAATAAAACCGAAAAAAGCTTTATTGATACAATATGATGAACTCCGATGTTATTTTAAAAGTAGAGAACGTTGCCAAGCAATACCGATTAGGATTGGTCGGTACGGGAACCATTAGCCACGATCTTAATAGATGGTGGAGTAAGGTACGTGGAAAAGAAGATCCATACTTAAAAATAGGTGAAGCAAATGATAGAAGTGAAAAAGGAAATACAGAATATGTTTGGGCATTAAAGGATATAAATTTTGATGTTAAAAGAGGCGAGGTTCTGGGAATTATTGGCAAGAATGGTGCAGGAAAGTCTACTTTATTAAAAATACTTTCGAGAGTTACATCACCAACAGTAGGTGAAATTAAAACGAAAGGTAGAATAGCATCTTTATTAGAAGTTGGTACTGGGTTTCACCCAGAAATGACAGGTAGGGAAAACATCTACTTAAATGGAGCTATTTTGGGCATGACCAAAGCAGAGATAACATCTAAAATAGATGAAATCATTGAATTTTCTGGTTGTTTAAGATATATTGATACTCCAGTAAAGCGTTATAGCTCTGGTATGAAAGTACGTTTGGCTTTTGCTGTTGCTGCTTATTTAGAACCCGATATTTTGGTGGTAGATGAAGTGTTAGCTGTTGGTGATGCTGAGTTTCAAAAAAAAGCTATTGGGAAAATGCAAGACATCTCTAATAGTGATGGAAGAACAGTTCTTTTTGTTAGTCATAATATGGCAGCTGTAAAAAATCTCTGTACAAAAGGATTGGTTTTGGAAAATGGATTGTCAGTTTTTGAGGGCTCATCAGCTGACGCAGTAAATTTCTATTTAAACAGACAAAGTACATTAAACACAGAGAATTTACTTGAGAGAACAGATAGGAAAGGATCCGGAGAGATAAGATTTTCAAAAATAGAATTACTTAATAAAAATAATAAATCTGTTAGAGAGATAATCTCAGGGGAATATGCAAAATTTAGAATTCATATGATTTTTAATGCAAAAATCAATCATGAAGATTTAATTTTTGGTCTTGTTATATATGATAAGAATGAAAATAAAGTTGCAGATTTCTACTCAGATGAAATGGGTGTTAAGTTTAAAAAGATTAATTCCTATGTCGATTTAGAATTACCAAAACTAATGTTAAGAGGTGGTGATTATTATGTAGTTATAGTCGTTCAAACAGCAATAAGAGTTGTAAAACAAATAGATTTGTTGCACCATGTTTTAAACTTTAAAGTATTTCCAGGTGATTATTGGAATGCTAAAGTGAATAGATCTACAAATGTTGCGTTGATAGAAGGGTTATTCAAAAATTAGATTGAGACGATGTTCCAAAGGAGGATCATTACAGCTTTAAGTCTAAAAAACATTGTAAGGGTATTTTATGACTAATCAAATATTAGTAACATAAAGTACATCATTTTATATTTTCAACTATTCCTAACAGATATTGGATGGATATTTTAAAAAAAATAAAATCTAAAATAGGTAGCTCACTTAAAAGCGATATAATTTTTCCTGAGAATAAATCTCTTTCTAAAATTTTAGGTCCTTACAAAAAGGCCTATGTGCTTGGCAGTTCACCTACTATAGGAAAATTAAACCTCAAAATCATAGATAGTGACACATTGATTATTTCTATGGGTAATTTTCATGAACACCCAGATATACAAAAGATAAAACCCCATGTTCATATTTTTGCAGCATCTCACGAGCCTCTTACAGATTCTATAATAACAAATTGGTGGAGTAGGTGCAATGAAAAGCTTCCTAAAGAAACTCTTGTGCTAGTAGAAAACAGGGACCAATCGATAGCGAAAAAAACATTTGTCAATAGAGAATTAAAAAGGTATAGTTATGGTGGTACATATCCCGTAGACTTTCAAAAAAAAATTGTTACTCCATGGAGCGTTACACAAGTAGCCATACAATTATGTATTTACTTAAAAATACCAGAGACATATCTGTTAGGGGTTACACACGATTGGCAATCATGTAAGCCCTACGAACACTTTTTTAAAAGTTCTGAACCTTCGTTAGAATTTTATATGCATAGAGAGGGTATAAAAACAAGAAACGAGCAATTAAAACAACCCATGCCTAAAGAAAAGATGTACAGAAGCTATGAGTTGTACCAAGGCTATGAGAAATTAAAATTGCAAGCAGAGGAGCAGGGTTTAAAAATCTATAATGGTGATAATTTCTCTAGTTTTGATGTTTTTGAGAAGAGAGTACTAAAAGAACTAATACTAGAGAACTAAATGATTAGTCACGCACATAAATGCATTTTTATTCATATTCCAAAAACAGCAGGGAGTAGTATTAATTCTTTTTTTCATCCTGATGTCAAATTTCATTTTAAAAATGCAGACTATGATAGATTGTTTGGTTGGTGTCCAAAGCGCAAACTGCATATGCAACACGCTACAGCAAGTCAATTGTTAGAGACAGAACTCATTTCTGAAGAAATATGGAATACGTACTATAAATTTACATTTGTAAGAAATCCATGGGATAGATCTTATTCAGATTATCTATGGATGAAACAGTTTGCCAATATAAAAGACTCATTTAAAAATTACATGAGGCAAGCAGGTGATTTTACTACTATTTTAAATGACAATACTAAAGATACATTCTTAGGAGACCATATCTTGGGACAGCACAAGTTTTTTGATCTAAAAGGTCCTTTAGAAGTCGACTTTTTAGGACGATTTGAAAATTTTTCAAATGATATTCAAACTGTTTTAAAGACAGTTGGTATTAATAGGCAATTCAATAAGAACCTCAATAAATCTAAAAGAAAATTTAATCATTACTCAAGATTTTATTCTAATTCAAACAGAGATCTTGTCCTAGAAAAATATAGAAAGGACATTGAATTATTTGGTTATGATTTTGAGGATAAAAGAACGGGATTGTACAAATTAAAATCTTTATTATAACTGGATGGACATTAAAATCGCTTTTACAATTTGTTCTAATAATTATTTAGCCCAGGCTAATACGCTCAAGACCTCTTTTTTAAAACATAATCAAGATTTTGAATTTTGGATCATACTGGTAGATGAAAAGAGTCCTGAGGTAGATTATGGTTTATTTGAACCTGCAAAGTTAATTTTAGCATCAGAAATTTCGGTTTATGATTTTGAGGATTTACTCAATAAGTATAATATTATTGAATTAAATACATCGATTAAGCCAAGCCTATTTAAGTATTTTATTTCTCAATATAAGAGTATTAAAGCGATTTATTACTTAGATCCAGACCTATACTTTTACAGTTCTTTATCACTTGCTGATAACCTCTTATCATCTGGTAAATCAGCAGCCTTAACACCTCATATATTAGACCCAATAACCAGAGATGGATTCTTTCCTGATGAAAATACGTTTTTAAATTTTGGCATTTACAATTTAGGTTTTATAGGTATCAACCCAAATAATGTTAATGCGTTAAGACTATTGGATTGGTGGGAGGAGAGAACTTTACATCATGGGCAAATAGATTTGTGTAGAGGTTATTTTGTAGATCAATTATGGATGAATTTGGTACCGGTTTTATTTGAAGATATTGCTATTATAAAAAATTATGGCTACAACATGGCTCCATGGAATTTACATGAAAGAAGGGTGACTGATGTCAAAGATAAGATGATGGTAAATGCAGAGGATGATCTGGTTTTTTATCATTTTAGTAAACTGTCTGAAGATGAAAATAAGGTGTCTAAAGTTTATAACCGTTATATGCTAAGTGATCTAGAGAGTTTGAGCCTACTGTATAAAAATTACAAACTTCTTGTTGCTAATAATAATTACGATAAGTTCAAAACAATAGAAATCGCTTACAAATTAAAACCAGTAGTGCCTAAAGAAGAAAAAAAGAACTTTCTAGTTAAAGTCAAAAGAAGAATAAAAAAACTACTCCATTAATTAAGTTTGAATTTTATAAAGCAAATATTAAACAAACTACCCTATATAAAAGGCCTCTACAAGAGAGATAAACTCTATAGAGATAATGCCCATTTTTTACCTGGTCATTTTTATTCTGCAATCCCAAGCTTAGAAGAGGTTAAAAAAGATGAAGATAGGATTTGGAAGGGTATTCAATATGATGGTATTGAGTCAATCAAGCTTAATACAGATACTCAAAAAAAAGTCCTTAATGACATAAGCACCTACTATTCTGATATACCTTTTGAGGATGAGTTAAATGAAGATTTAAGGTATTATTTTAATAATCCATACTATTTATATACAGATGGTATCGTATTGTTTGGTATGCTAAGGCACTTAAAACCCAAACAAATCATAGAGGTTGGCTCTGGCTTTTCATCTGCGTTAATGTTAGATGTTAACGATATCTTTTTTGATAGTAAAATAGAATTTGGTTTTATAGAGCCACACACAGAGCGACTCGAAAAACTCATGAGTAAAGGTGATAAGGATAACATATCAATATTAAAATGTCGGGTTCAAGATGTTGATTTAGATTATTTTAAATCCTTAAAAGAGAACGATATTTTATTTATAGACAGTACGCATGTATCAAAATGTGGAAGTGACTTAAACTATTTGCTTTTTGAAGTTTTACCTATACTAAATAAGGGAGTTTATATTCACTTTCATGATATTTTTTATCCTTTTGAATATCCAAAAGAATGGGTTTTTAAAGGGTATAATTGGAATGAAAACTATTTACTTAGAGCTTTTCTTATGAATAACAATACATACAGCATCCAAGTTTTTGCTCACTACTTACATTTGCATCATAAAGACGTATATAAAGATATGCCATTAGCATACAAAAACACAGGCGGTAATCTGTGGCTTAAAAAAGAATCTCAATAATCAACTTAATTGACTAAACTACTTTCCATAATAACAATTAATTATAACAATGCTGATGGTCTAAAAAAGACTATGGATAGCGTTAGAGACCAGACTTGGCAAGATTTTGAGCATGTTGTAATTGATGGAAATTCTACAGACAACAGTTTAGACATCATAAAATCTTATACCTACAAAAATTTAAATTGGATTAGTGATTCAGATACGGGCATCTATAATGCCATGAACAAAGGTATAGACAGGGCTAATGGGAAGTATCTTTTGTTTTTAAATAGTGGAGATATTTTAGAAAATAAAGAAACCCTTAGTAAGGTGTTGAATTTTTTCACTTCAGAAAAATCTATAATGTCGGGTAATGTAATTTTTAAGAAAGAAAACAGCCAACGATTAAGACAACATCCAGAAAAGATGACCTTTTCATATTTGGTAGGCAATGCTATTTCTCACCCTTCAACTTTCATAAAACGAGATTTATTTGAAACTTACGGCAAGTATGATGAAAATTTAAAGATAGTTTCTGATTGGGCTTTCTTTTTAAAAGTGTTAGGTCTCAATAATGAGTCTTATATCCGTATACCAGAAACAATTTCGGTTTTTGATGCCACAGGTATATCTTCAGTAAAAGAAAACTTAGACCTAGTTAATAAGGAAAGAACACAGGTTTTGAAACGGTACTTTCCAACCATATTCAATAATGAAGATGATACGTATATTTTCAATAAATTCATAAGTAATCACAAGCGGTTTAGAGATTTAAAAATCATAGAAGAATATCCTTTTTTTAGAAAGGTTACTACGCTAGTGCTATCATTTTTTGTTTCAATAATAAAGCTATTTAGATTATCAAAATGATACATAAAGTAGCCATAATTGGGCCTATTGGTGATTTCGGAGGGCGAGAACTAGAAACTGGCTTTATTGCAAAAACCTTGTCAGAAGACAGTTTTGATGTTAATGTTGTAAGTACAGCCAGATGTACTTCAAAATCGCAAATATTTGAATTCATTAAGTCTGAACAGCTCCAGGTTTTGGATGATTTGATAATAAAAAGAAACATTTTATATAGGTTATTAGCACAATTGGCGTATTTAAAATCACGCCAAGAAAACCCTTTGAATTTTTATGCTTCCAACAAGCTTTCACAAAAACTTGGATATAAGCGTTACGCCATAAAAGTATTAAAAGCTCTTGTTGAAGAAGTAGATTTGGTCATTATATGTGCTCAGATTAGCAGTACTTATGTTAAGGAAATTGTAGAATTTGCCTTTGATAAACAGAAAGCTGTAATTATTAGAACATCTAGCAAAATATCAGAAAATGACAGACATCACAAAGACTGGCTAGAAAAAGTAACACTATTTTTTCACCATTCCGAATCCAACGCTAAAAGATTATCATTTCTGAACAAACATAATTATAAAATTATAGATCAATGTACCTTCAAGGAAGAAGAAATGCTAAAAATAGAATGTCCTAGCAGCTTCAAAAATATAGTATTCATCGGGCGATTATCGCCTGAAAAAGGCATTGTTGAGTTGGTAAACTATTTTAAGGCTTATGGTAAAGGATTATGCTTAAATATAATTGGAGATGGGCCTTTATATAATGAAATAGCAACACTAACTCAGTCTTTAGATAATATTGATTTATTGGGTTATAAAAGTCAGGAAGATATCATAGAGCATATAAAAGGTAACGATGCAGTAATCATTTCATCGTTTAAAGAATCGGGTCCATTGGTAGGATTGGAAGCAATGGCTTCTGCGAGGCTAATCATTTCTACCAAAGTGGGGGCTATGCCTCATAGATTGAGTAATACAACTAACCAATTTTGGTTTAATATAAATGATCCGAAAAGTTTAGAAGACGTTTTTATTAAAATGAAAGGCTTAACAGAACAAGAAATTAGGGAAATAGTACAGAAGAACAGAGAGGTTTATTTATTAAATTATAAAAAAAATACCCTAGAGAATCTTTACAAAAAGAGTATTTTTAACCTTTTGAAAGCAAAACCAACCGTTTAATATCATGCGTGTAGGAATGAATCCTCAAAAGCAGTCTAAAAAGATACAGTTAGATTGCCAGCACAGACTTATTATCATAGTTTTTATTCCTTCCTTAGAAGGTTACTATAAAGATGTATTAGAAGTCTTTAAGCTTTGTTTGGAGTCTGCAATAATTACCACAAATTCTAATTGCGCTATTACAGTTGTTAATAATGCATCTTGCGAGGAGGTCAATACATACTTAAAGAAAAAGCTAGATGAAAATGGTATAGATACGATTATTCATCACAAAAAAAACATTGGTAAAATAGATGCTTTAATAGGTGCGGCTAGAGCAAGTAGAGAGCCTATTATAACCATTTCTGATGTTGATATATTATTTAAGTATGGTTGGCAGCAAAGTGTCGAGACTGTTTTTGAAAATTTTAAAGATACCGCATCAGTATCTCCTATACCCGCTAGAATGTTTAAAAATTATGAGACCTATTCAACTTTTGAGAAGGTTTTGTTGGGAAAAGTAAAATTCTCCTATGAGTCCATACCACAAAACCATGACGATTACAATAAATATTTATTGAGCACTCACAATGAAGAGGAATCTGATAAGAATTTAAAATGGCCTGTGATTACTTCTAACGGTCGCAAAGCAATTATCGGTAGTGGACATCAAATTTTAAGCATGAGACGCGAACTTTTCTTTACAACCGTACCAATAGAACCTTCGCTAATTTTAGTGGGTAATAGGTCGGAGTATAATTATTGTGACGATCCTATCAATTACTCAGGCGGTATGCGATTGGCCACGTATAATAATATGGCCTATCACATGGGAAATACAGTAGAAGATTGGATGCTACAAATACAAAAGGACAATATCTCAAAAGGAGAACAAGTTAAAGAGGGTAGTAAAAAAATTGACTTACCTAGCTTTAAGCCTAGAACACCTAATAGAACTTTATATAAATTAAGAAAAAGGGTTTCAAATAGACTATTTAATATTATTTATAAATAGAAAAAATTGGGAAAAACCATAGCCATAATACCTGCTAGAGGTGGGTCAAAAAGATTGCCAAACAAGAATATCATAGATTTCAATGGATTACCACTTTTGGTACATTCTATCAATTATGCCAAAGATAATATGGATATTATAGATGATATTTATGTATCCACCGATGACAAGAAAATAAAGAGCGTGGCAATAGCGCACGGCGCAAAAGTATTAGATAGGCCTTCAGAAATAAGTGATGATAATGCAACCACAGTAGCTGTATTGAAACATGCGCTTCAATTACTTGGTAGCGATGTAGAGTGCGTTATACTACTGCAAGCAACCAACCCACTGAGACCAAAATCTCTACTTAAAGATGCGTATAACGCATTTAAAATTAATAATTGTGACAGTTTGTTTACCGTAAGCAGAGACCATAAAAAATATGGTAAAATTAAAGACAATAGATTTTTGCCATTTAACTATAAAATTGGACAACGTAGTCAGGATTTAGAGCAATTGTATTATGAGAATGGTTTATTGTACATTACCAATGCTCAATTAATAATGGATAACATTATATTCAATGAAGAATCTTTTCCTTATGTGGTAAATCATCCATTTGCTAAAGTAGATATTGATACGTTAGAAGACTTAGACTATGCAGAATATTTAATTTCTAAAGAAATTGGCAGATGACAGTTGCAGAAAAGCTAAAACATATTTTCAAAAGTTTTTATAACAGAATAATAGGTAAGCGACAAGACCCTATTTTTATTGTTGGCACTGGCCGTTGCGGAAGTACCTTGCTTGTAGACATCTTAATGACCAATCCAGATATACAAATAGACCAAAATGAGCAATACGATTGGTTTTTGCCAGAGGCAAATGTTAAAGGAAAAAAGCACAACCCTATCTATTCAGATATTGTAAATTTTGAAATTACCGTAAAAAAGAGCTTAGAAAAGTGGACACCTTTTTACAAGTCTAAGTTAAGAATCATGATGGATGCCAAAATGAACAAGACAAATAGGCGATTTTTTTTCAAGAGTCCTGCAATAACATTTATGCTTCCAGAAATTGAAAAACTTTACCCCAAGGCAAAATATATTCACTTATATAGAAATGGTTTTGCAGTAGCCAGATCATGGTTTAAAAAAGAGTATTTCCGAGTACAAGATTACCAAGATAATTTCACCGAAGATGAGTTCATTATAGAATGTGCTAAGTATTATAACGCCTCAATTTTGGCAATCAATGATTTTTTTAAGGATTTAACCGAAGATCAAAAATTTGAAATTAGTTATGAAAAGTTAGCCAAGAACCCAGAGGAAGAAATTAATAAACTACTAAAATTCTCTAATGTAAAAAGTAACTGTAACTTTGATTTCAGCCAAGTAAAAAGCACTAATTTCAAAATAGAGAAAATAGAGGAACCCTTGAAGTCAAATTTAGAGACGATTATGCATAAAAGTCTTAAATCACTACATTATATATAATATGTCAAACCCTTTTATAGAAATACAAGGACGCAAAATCGGGAGAGATTACCCTCCATTGGTCATAGCCGAAATAGGTATTAACCACGAAGGGTCGCTAACAGTTGCCAAAGAAATGGTAGATGCGGCTCATAGAGCAGGTGCAGAAGTTGTAAAACACCAAACGCATATAGTAGAAGATGAAATGAGTAAAGCGGCAAAATCTGTAATTCCGGGTAATGCAGATGTTTCAATTTACGAAATCATGGAGCGATGCGCCTTAGACGAAAACGATGAGTTAGAGCTTAAAAACTATGTAGAAAGCAAAGGCATGATTTTTATCTCTACACCTTTTTCTAGAGCAGCAGCAGAGCGTTTAAAAAAATTTGATGTTCCCGCTTATAAGATTGGATCTGGTGAATGTAACAATTATCCGTTGCTTGAACACATCGCTAAATTTGGCAAACCAGTTATTATGAGTACAGGGATGAACACTTTAGAAAGCGTCTCAAAGGCAATTGAAGTATTTAAAAAGCACAATACGCCCCTAGCGATTTTGCATACCACTAATTTATATCCAACCCCAACGCACCTAGTACGTTATGGTGCTATGATGGAGTTGCATAATGCTTTTCCAGATTATGTATTTGGTCTTAGTGATCATACCTTAAATAATAATGCTTGTCTAGGTGCTGTAGCACTAGGTGCGTCTATTTTAGAACGACATTTCACAGATCATATGCAAAGAACAGGTCCGGATATAATTTGTAGTATGGATGAAAAAGAATGTGCAAATCTTATAACAGGAAGTAAGGAAATATGGTCTATGCGAGGTGGCACCAAAGTACCAGCCAAGGAAGAAAAAGTAACTATAGATTTCGCATTTGCAACAGTGTGCAGTATAAAGAATATTAGAAAGGGTGAAAGATTATCGGAGGAAAATATCTGGGTAAAACGACCAGGTACAGGTAAGATTTTGGCTGAAAACTATAATGATATTCTAGGGAAAGTAGCGACAAGAGATATAAATGATGGGGAGCATTTAGATTATGTTGATTTTGAGTAACTTAAATCTAGGTTTTTAATGCGTAAAATAGTATTTCTTACAGGTACAAGAGCAGATTTTGGTAAAATAAAATCATTAGTTCAGAGTGTGGAAGATCATCCTGAATTTGAGCCCTTTATATTTGTTACAGGGATGCATTTACTTAAGGAATATGGCTATACGTTGATTGAGGTTGAACGCTGTGGGTTTAAAAATATAGCTACATTTCATAACCATACCGACGAGGCTACAATGGATTTAACTCTGGCCAAAACCATTAACGGCTTTTCGGCTTATATCAAAGATGTTCATCCAGACTTAATAGTAGTGCATGGCGATAGAGTGGAAGCATTGGCAGGAGCCATAGTAGGCAGTCTTAATAATATTTTAGTGGCTCATATAGAAGGTGGAGAGCTATCAGGTACCATAGATGAGCTCATAAGACATTCAGTATCTAAGTTAAGCCATATTCATTATACATCTAATGAAGAAGCAAAACAACGCCTTTTACAAATGGGTGAGCTCGAAGAGTCTATTTTTACCATTGGATCTCCAGATGTGGATATTATGTTTTCAGATGATTTGCCAAGTATAGACGAAGTAAAACGGTACTATGAAATTAATTTTGAGTCCTACGCAATAGCCATGTATCATCCTGTAACGACAGAGGTTGAAAATACAGAAGAGGAAGCCAATCAATTTGTTGATGCACTAATTGAAAGTGGCAAGAACTACGTAGTTATATATCCAAATAACGATTTGGGCAGCAAGTTGATATTAAAAGCCTACCAAAAGCTCATAAATCATAACCGATTTAAAATTTTTCCATCTATTCGTTTTGAATATTTTTTAACCCTCTTAAAGGAATCCGATTTCATCATTGGCAACAGTAGTGCAGGTGTAAGAGAAGCACCTTATTATGGTATTCCGACCATTAATATAGGAAACAGGCAATTAAACAGAGCGTCATCTTCAAAGATTGTAAATGTATCACATCAAAAAAATGATATACTTAATGCAATCATGGAATTACCCGATGCTCATGAAGTCCTAACTGAAATATTTGGAAAAGGGAACAGTGCCACCTTATTTTTAAAGAGCTTAGAATCTAACGAGGTTTGGAGTATAAACCACCAAAAGCAATTTAAGGATGCCTAAGGATAAACATATTTTATTCTTGGTTCCCGATGGAGTTGGCATTAAGAACTACCTCTATTCAGAAATTATAAAGCACATTAAGAATAAAGCCAAAATAACAATTTGGTCTCCGCTACCTATTGAAGCTTTTGAGGATGTTAAAACATTACACCAAATAGAGTTTGGCTACAAGCAGATTAAACTTCAGTCAGAAGGTGTTTTAACCAGGCTCTACAGAGAAGCTTCAACTTATGCTAGACTAAAGCATAATACTAAACTAAAGGGTAATCCAACCATTTTAATGAATTGGAGAAAGCCAAACTACAATCTTAAAGTTAAAGTATTATATAAGCTTTCGCAAGTTTTGGGGAATTACATTACCAACAATTATTCTAGGATTTTAAAATTTGAAGCGAAAGCTAGACGCTATATTTCTTCAAAAATGATTTCTTTATATAAAAGGGATTTAGAGGATCTAAGCCCAACTTCTGTTTTTATAACGCATCAACGTGTACCTGGAATTATGCCTATTTGTTTGGCCGCAAAAAGTATGGGTATTAAAACAATAACGGCAATTTTTTCATGGGATAACCTGCCCAAAGCAAGACTGGCAGTAAAAACAGATTATTACATCGTTTGGTCTCAATGGATGAAAGATGAAATGAAGGATTATTACCCAGAAATTCCACAAGAAAACATACTCCTTTTGGGAACTCCTCAATTTGAATTTTATTTAGACAGTAGTAGAATATTGTCTCGTACCGAGTTTGCTGAAAAGTATGGTTTAGATGTAAGAAAAAAATGGATTTGCTTTAGTGGAGATGATTTAATAACTTCTCCTTACGATCAGGATTTTCTAAATGACGTAGCAGAGTCTTTGTATTCAGAGAAGGAACAAGTTCAAATTATATTCAGAAGATGTCCTGTTGACTTTTCAAAAAGATATGATGAGGTTTTAGATAAGTATAGCAATTTTATAGTGTCTATAGATCCTCTTTGGAATATTGAAACCGAAACAGGCTGGATAGGTTATTTTCCAAAATATCAGGACATTGACATGCAAATCAACTTGGCTTACCACTGCGAAGCAGTTGTTAATTTGGGTTCTACAATGGCTTTGGATTTTGCAACATTTAATAAACCTTGTTTATATCTTAATTATAACCCTTCTATTGATAGTTCTTGGAGTACGGAAAAAATTTATAATTTTCAGCATTTTAGGAGTATGCAAGGTCTAAGACCTGTTGGTTGGATTAATGAAAAAGATTCGATTTTAAGGCAAGTTATGAGGGTGTTTGGTTCGCCACAAGATATTGCGCCAGATATTCAACTTTGGAAAGAAAAATTGGTATTGCATCCTCTAAATAAAAATTCGGAAAAAATCGCAAAAGCTATTTTATAATGCATATTTGCTTCATTACATCTGAATATCCAAAAGAAGGTTTTTCGCATGGAGGTATTGGTTCTTTTGTAAAAACTATAAGCCATCTATTAGCTTTAAAAAACCATAAAGTTACAGTGTTGGGTATAAACACTTATGCTAATGAAGATGAGAGGTTTAAGGATGAACATGTTAATGTAATTAGACTGAAACCCAAAAAAGTGAAAGGTCTAACATGGGTTTTTAATAATAAGTCTATAAATAAGGAACTGAAACAAATACACGAGTCCAACCCTTTAGACATTGTAGAATCAGCAGAGTTAGGGCTAGCATTTATAAAAAAAATACCTTCGGTCAAATATGTTATTAGATTGCATGGTGGTCATCATTTTTTTGCTGAGGCAGAGCAAAGGAAAGTATCAAGGTGGAAAGGTTTTCAAGAGAAGCGCTCTTTTAGTAGAGCAGATGGGTTTATTGCAGTTTCAAAGTATGTCATGGAGCATACGGCCAAATATTTAAGTTATCATAACAAGCCAATAGCGGTTTTGATGTCACCAGTAAATTTGGAAATTTTCAAACCCAGACTAGATATTGAGGTAAAGCCTAACAGACTCTTGTTTGCAGGTACAGTTTGTGAAAAAAAAGGCATCTATCAGTTAGTTAAGGCCATGCCTAAAGTAATAAGCCATCATCCAGATGTAGAGTTGCATATTTATGGTAGGGATTGGTTTTTTAAGGACGGTAAATCCTATATTTCGTTTTTAAAAGATTACATTTCAAAGTTGAATTTAAAAGAAGATAGCATCCAATTTATGGGTACGGTAGATATGAACAGTTTGGCTGAATACTATGCCTCTGCCGACGTATGTGTTTTCCCATCGCTTATGGAAACTCAAGGGCTAGTTGCCCCAGAGGCAATGGCTATGGGTAAATTGGTGATTTTTACGGAGTGTGGACCTGGACCAGAAATTATTGAAGATAAAAAGACAGGCCTTCTCTGCAACCCTTATGATGTGGATGATATTGCAAATAAAATTATTTGGGCATTAGGAAATAAAGAACTAAGCCAAGATATTGCAGAAAGAGGAAGGGTGCACGCCCTAAATATTTTAAATAAAGATTCAGTGGTTAATAGGAATATTGATTTTTATTATAAGATTAAGGATTATTAGCATGGCTTCATTTAAATCAGACTTAATAAAATACAAACGTTACAGTGATAACAAGCCTTCAATAGTTTTAATGTTAACTACACAAGGGTTGTGGGCACTTTTTGTTTATAGATTTTCAAACAAAATTTTTAAATCAAAAATTTTTCCAGTAATAAAGAAACCCTTACTGGTTTTAGCGGTTTTTTGGCAAAAATGGATAGAAATCATTACAGGGATATCAATCCCGTATTCAGTTACTATTGGTCATAGTTTTTATATTGGCCATTTTGGAAATATCATTATCAATTCTAAAGCAATAATCGGTGATAATTGTAATATTTCTCAGGGAGTTACGATTGGTGTTAGTGGGAAAGGGGAACGCAGAGGGGTTCCGACTATAGGTAACAATGTTTATATTGGAGCCAATGCTGTTATAGTAGGGAAAGTAACTATTGGTGATAATGTGGTTATAGGAGCAAACTCACTCGTAGTTGAGGATTTAGAAGCAAATAATACTTATTTAGGAGTTCCGGCAAAAAAAATAAGTAATCGTACCTCGTCAGGATACATTTGATATGAAAAACAAGAGAATAAAGTTTTTGGTTGTTACATATACGCCTTTAATAAAAAAAGAAGGAGAATACTATTCATACTCCCCTTATGTTGATGAGATGGATATGTGGTTCTCTTTTGCTGATGAGTATAGAATACTTTCGCCAGACTCATATCCTACAGATTTTTTGTCAAAACCTTTTCAATCTAAAAATATTAAAGGTTATCGAATTCCTTTCATTGCCTTTAATTCTTTTAGTAGAATAATCAAAGGCATAGTGCTTTTGCCATTTGTTATTTTTCAGATATTTAGAGCTATGTTTTGGGCAAATCATATTCATTTTAGAAGTCCAGGAAACATTACTTTGATAGGTGCAGTTGTTCAAATTTTCTTTCCATTTAAGAAAAAATCAGTTAAGTATGCTGGTAATTGGGATCCCAATAGCAAACAACCGTTAAGTTATAGAGTTCAAAAGGCTATATTTAGAAATACAATTTTATCAAAAAATATTAATGTATTAGTGTATGGTGAATGGCCTAACGAGACTAGTAATGTTGTTCCTTTTATGTCGGCTACTTACAGAGAAAGTGAAAAACAACCATTTAAACACCGCGATTTTAACGGAAGGCTAAAATTTGTTTTTATTGGTGCAATGGTTGTAGGAAAACGCCCAAAACTTACCGTTCAAATTGTTCAAAAACTTTTGGATAATGGGATAGATGCAGAACTGCACATGTTTGGAGATGGCGATTTAATCGAAGAGATTAGAGCATTTGTAAAGCATAATAATCTTCAAGATAGAATACACATTTACGGCAATAGAGATAAAACTGAAATAAAAAAATGTTTGTTAGATGCCCATTTTAGTATTCTACCCTCAAAAAGTGAAGGTTGGCCAAAAGCTATAGCTGAAGGTATGTTTTTTGGTGCCATACCAATTTCAACCAAAATATCCTGCTTGCCATGGATTTTAGATTATGGCAAGAGAGGTATTTTGATCGACGAAGATTTAAATGAGGCTTTTAGTATTATATTAAATGAGCTTAGAAAGGGCAATGACTATCTTAATACTATGTCTAAAAAAGCCCAAGATTGGGCGCAGCAGTATACTTTAGATAGGTTAGAACAGGAAATTAAAAAAGTAGTTATTGGTGATTAGAGTACTTCAAATCATAGATACATTACAAGCTGGTGGAGCAGAACGTTTAGCCGTAAACTATGCCAATGAATTAAGGAATCATAATGTGGTGTCTAGCTTGTGTGCAACACGATTAGAAGGGCCATTACTAAGTTCGTTAGATAATGAGGTGGGATATATTTTTTTAAATAGAAAATCAACTTTAGATATTGGTGCGGTTTTGAAACTTAGAACTTATATATTAAAAAATGAAATTGATATTATACATGCCCATGCAACATCCTTTTTTATTGCAACCTTGGTCAAAATTCTAATACCACGTTTGATGTTAGTTTGGCATGATCATTATGGAAATAGCGAATTTCTCCACAAACGACCAACAACTGTGCTAAAATTATGTTCGCTATTTTTTACACATATATTTAGTGTAAATAATGTTTTAGAGCATTGGGCAAAAAAGAAATTATGGTGTAAAAATGTTAGTTATGTTAAAAACTTCCCGGTCTTAAATAAAACAGAATATGATTTAACAAATCTAAAAGGTGAAGGTGGAAAAAGAATTTTGTGTTTGGCCAATTTAAGAGAACAGAAAAATCATATCAGACTAATAGAGGCGTTTAAAATTGTTATTAAAGATCATTCTGATTGGACACTTCACTTTGTTGGCAAAGATTTTAATGACCATTATTCAACTTCTTTTTTTAATAAGATTGACGAGCTTAATCTTGAAAAGCAAGTGTTTTTTTATGATACAAAGTCAGATATTCTCAATATATTAAAGCAATGTACAATAGGTATATTAGTTTCTAAATCCGAAGGTCTTCCTTTAGCATTATTAGAATATGGATTAGCTCGATTGCCAGTTATTTGTACTAATGTTGGTAATTGTGGTGAATTAATTTCTGATAAATCTTTAGGAATTTTATTAAATAGTGATAAAGATTATGAAATAGCTAAGGCTTTAGCAAGCTTTATTGAAGATGAAACTTACAGATTAAATTGTGCTAAAAATTTTAATGAGAAAGTGTCAAAGTATTTTTCTAAGGAGGCTATTTTAGCTAATGTCGTTAAAATATATGGCAAAACAATATAAACTACTCCATGTTGGAAACGAAATACATTTATAAAATAGGTCTTCATGTAATTTTTGGGGCTCTGTTATATTATGTTGGTTTTTTTTCAAAGCTTTTCTTTTTTGGTGTAATAGGTTATTTTTTGTTTAAAATCATCGTCTCCCATCCCAAGGAAAAAACCACTTCAGTTTTACTTGGCTGTGCCTATCTTACAGGTGCAGAAGTTATTTTTAGGATGACAGGTGGCGGATTGTTTTATGAGTCTTCTAAATACTTTATCATTTTCTATATTATTTTTGGCATGTTCTATAATGGTGTTTCTAATAAGGGATATCCATATTTTATATATCTAATATGTCTTGTACCATCTGTAATTGTGGCTTCTACAACCATAGGTATTGATGGTGATTTAAGAAAAAATGTAGCTTTTGTGTTAAGTGGTCCAGTATGTTTGGGCATTTCTGCACTCTATTGTTATGATAAGAGGATTAATATGAGGCAAATATTGGATATACTACATTATCTTTCACTACCAATAGTAACATTAACCACGTATTTATTTTTATACACGCCAACAATAAAGGGTATAGTTACAGGAACGGATTCTAATTTTGCGGCTTCAGGTGGTTTTGGCCCAAATCAAGTTTGTACAGTTTTAGGTTTGGGTATGTTTGTATTTTGTGTTAATTATTTTTTAAACTCCAAAACCAAACTTTTAAAGATCATCAATATTTTACTATTTGCTCTAGTATCTTTTAGGGCTATAATAACATTTAGTAGAGGTGGAGTTATTACAGCTATTTTAATGATTTTTGCATTTTTGGTCATCGTATATTCTAAATCCAATAGAAGGCAAAAAAATATTATTTTAACCTCATTTGCCTCTTTTATACTTATTTCTTCATTGATTTGGTTAGTTAGTTCAAACCAAACCGATGGACTAATAGAAAAAAGGTATACCAATCAAGATCAAATAGGTAGGGAAAAAGAAGATTTTAGTGCTGGTAGAGTAGATCTATTTGTTGGCGAACTCAACGGATTTATAGATGAGCCTTTTCTTGGTGTAGGTGCAAGTGGTATGAAAGAGCGACGATTGGTAAGTTTAGGGCGAGTAATAGCAACACATAATGAGTTGAGTAGGTTGCTTTCAGAACACGGTATTTTGGGTGTCATTATTCTTTTAATTTTGATATTTAAGCCATTAGACATGAGGACAGCTAATAGATATAATTATTTCTTTTATGCGTTCTTAATTTTTTGGTTTGCTACGATTAATCATTCGGCTATGAGAATTGCCGCACCTGGATTCGTTTACGCTTTAGCGCTTTTAAATATTAAATATGAAAAACGTCCTGTACGTAGGAAACGCTTTGTCGCAACAAGGTAAAAACGTTACTTCTGTAGAAATTTTAGGTACTCGTTTAAGACAGTTTTGCAAAGTAAAAACAGCATCAAGCAAGCAAAATAAGTTGTTACGAATACTGGACATGGTGTTATTGGTACTAAAAAACGGAAGAAGCACAGATTATGTGCTTATTGACACTTATAGTACTATCAATTTTTACTACGCACTCATAATTAGTCAGATTTCCAGAGTATTAAAAATCAAATATATTCCAATATTACATGGAGGTAATCTAGAACAAAGGTTGAAACATAATCCAAAGATAAGTAGAATGATTTTTGGTAACGCATATAGATTAGTGTCACCTTCAAACTTCTTAAAAGAACGATTTAAAAGTTATGGGTATGAAAATGTAGAATATATTCAAAATACCATAGAGATAGAAGATTTTGTATTTTACAGAAGAGATATAAGTGTTATTAAATTATTCTGGCTAAGGTCTTTTACTTCAATATACAATCCCACTTCGGCAGTTTTAGTTCTGGAAGAGCTAATAAATAGAGGACAAAATGCGGAACTTGTTATGGTTGGACCTGAAATTGATGGGTCTATGAAAGCAGCTAAACAACTAGCAATAGATAAAAATCTAAATGTAAAGTTTACAGGCAAACTATCAAAAAATGAATGGATTAAACTTTCTGAAAATTACAATGTTTTCATTAATACAACGAATTTTGATAATATGCCTTTTAGTGTAATTGAAGCTATGGCACTAGGTTTACCAATTGTTTCAACTAACGTAGGCGGTTTACCTTTTTTGATATCTCATAATGAGGACGGCCTTTTAGTTCCTCCAAATGATGTAAATGCAATGGTAGATGCCATTATTGAGTTAAAAGAAGATATAAGCCTTAAAGATAAATTAGTTGTTAACGCTCGTAAAAAAATAGAAAAATTCGATTGGGATGAAGTAAGGGTGAAGTGGGAAAGGCTTTTGTCTTAATTTGAAGATGAAAATCAATTGATGTTAGTATATTTACACTATAATTCAACCAACTATGACACATAAAAAGGGTATCCATTTTGAAGTATCAGAACGAAAGATTCTTCTGAGAATCATGGATATTATTATGGTGTTTTTGGCTATTTATGTCTTAAATCTCTACCCTAAATTTGAATACCTACGTTTTGACATTGAGAATATGATTTCTCTAATACTGCTGGGTATCTATGTCATAATTTTTGGAACTATTTTCGAACTTTATGACTTACAAAAAGCTAGCAAGTTTGATACGACTTTTAGAAATGTTGTAATTACAACTTCTACGGTAGTATTATTCTATCTTTTAACTCCGGTTTTATCTCCTTACTTGCCTGAAGAACGTATACAGATTGTTTATTTTTATTTTGCAATAATTGTATCAGTTTTACTTTGGCGTCTAGTGTATATAAATCTTATAGAATCACCAAGGTTTTATAAACGCGTGCTTTTAGTGGGTGAGATATCTAACATAGATGGTCTGGTAAAGGCACTCAATACATCAGATCCTAACTATAAAATAGTAGGCTTTATAAATAGTGAAGCTTCCACACCAGACTCGGTAAAATTTAAAGGTCTAAAAGAGTATCAAGCCAAGGATTTTTTAGATGTTATAGAAAAAGAAAGGATATCAGAGGTTTTGGTTGCTAGTTTTAATTCTGAAGCTATCATAGCTGAGGTCTATCATGACCTTATGATGTTGTTAGAGAAAGGTTTTAAAATAAGAGAGTACACTCAGGTATATGAAGAATTACTGCATAGGGTTCCAATTCAGTTTGTAGGTAAAGATTTCTATAAATACTTTCCATTTAGTAGAAGTAATGAGAATAAGCTTTATATATTTTTTCAAAGAGCTTTTGATATTTTTTTTGCAATCATAGGATTAACGATTGGCATTTTAATTCTGCCATTTATACTGATAGGAAATATGATTGGTAATAAAGGACCATTATTATATATACAAGAACGAATAGGAAGAAATGGCAAACCATTTAAAATCATAAAGCTTAGAACAATGGTTGTTAATGCTGAAAAAGATGGTGTTAAGTGGGCAAAGAAAGATGATAAACGAATAACCAAATTTGGTAAATTTTTAAGAAGATCTCGTTTGGATGAAATACCTCAATTTTATAATGTTTTAAGAGGCGATATGAGTGTTATAGGACCGAGACCAGAGCGACCATTTTTTGTTAATGAATTGGCTAGAATTATACCATTTTATGAAACTCGCCATATTATTAAGCCTGGACTTACAGGTTGGGCACAGGTAAAGACTAGATACGGATCATCAATAGATGATAGCCTTACCAAATTGCAATACGATTTGTATTATATAAAACACAGAAGTGTATTCTTAGATTTTAATATTGCCATAAAAACACTAAGTACAATTTTATATTACAGAGGTCAGTAAATCTCAACTGTTAAAATACTTAACCAAATAAATATATCGTACTGCCAAAGCTAAGAGAAGAGGTATTAAGGAAATTGCAAAAACTTGCACTCCAATAATCCAATGCAAGGTTAAAAGACAAAGCATTATAATTAAAAACTTCAGATAACTTTTAACCCAATTTTTAACTTCTTTCTTTAATAATTGTCCGATTATTAAAACATTAAAAGGTAAAGCCCACAGCAGGTTGTAATTCTGCCAAGTTGCTGTATGGTCTGTTCCAAACCATAAGAATAACAAAAGAATTCCTATTATTCCAGTTAAAGAAAAAAGCGTAATATCTAACCATCTTGTGCGCTTATTTCCTTTATAATCTCTGAATGTTATAAATAGAATTGCAAAAGAAAGCAATCCAAAAATCACAAATGGGCTTAAAAGGAAATTAGATGCCGAATTATCTTCTTTTTTCTCATAAAGTACAGTTGATGACTTTACTAAGCCACCATTTGCGTTGATTTTAGCAACTTCAAAAAATGAGTGAATATATTTTGGTAAAAACATATATTCATTCGCTAAAGCCTCTCTATCTATAACTGAGCCTAGAGCAATATCAATACCCAAGCTTCCCCATGAGTTTTTATCTACATGTTCGTAAATAAGGTCTCTAAATGTCTTTTGTTCAAAGTTTTTAGGCTTTTCAAAGCTTATGGTATTGTTTGAAATTGTAGATAAAACATCTCTAATTTTTGTAGCGCAATTATCATAGAAAAAGTCATAAAGATATTTTCTGTTTTCAGGCTTATAATTGTTTTCTAAATAATCAAAAAGCTTCTGTTTTTGTTCAATTGAAAGGTTTAAAATCTGTTCTTTAATGGTTCTGTTTTCTCGTGAGTAATAATTGAAAATATCAGAAAAAAAGTGCCTGCTTATAAGATAGTTGAGTTTTCCTCTTGCAAATTTTAAGTAGAAGTTTGGTGCATCAAAATCATACTGACCATAACCATAAACAACATCTATGCCTTTGGTTTCATCCTTTATTCTAAAAGCGTTATGCCCAAATGCATCATTAAGAGAAGTTCCAGGTCCAAAAGTTAAAACGGATACTTCAGCTTCATTAGATAACTGAAATTGAAAAGCAAACGAAAATGAAAAGAAGAAAAGGGCTAAGAGTGATAGATTTATTTTCATTGGTTGTAGTTAACTATCTAAAAATACTAAAATCTATTTTTAAAGAGAATACATTTGAATATAGTGCAGCACTCTGATCACCAATGTCCGTGAAGGCATAATCTATCTGAATGCCTTTGTATTTAAAACCCACACCAAAATTTGGTTGAAAGGTTAAATTCTCAGAATTGTCAATCTGTATTTCATTCTGAAAATTACCGACGCCACCTCTTAAAAAAACCAAATCCGTATATCCAAATTCAAATCCTAAAGCAGGATTTATACTTGCAAAAGATGTTGAAAAAATATCATTATTTTCTTCAAAACGCACATTAAGGTTTGTTGCTGCCAATAATGAATAATCATAGTTGAAAATCCATTTTTTAGACATTCCGATCTCTAGCTTTGGAATTGTTATTTCTGTAGTTTCTGGTAGTTCTTGGTTTTGCCCTTCAACTGCACCACTGATTTGCTCAAATTTTTCTTCGTCTACAGACCAAGTGTTGTATGTAGTTGTTATGTCTCTTGCCATAATACCGAATTTCCAGCCTGATTTATTTTCAAGCTGAATACCTGCGTCTAAACCAAATCCCCAAGAGGATGCAAAGTCGCCAATGATTCTACGAATTACTTTAGCATTAATACCAAAGTTTAATCCATCTAAGGGTAACTTTCGAGCATAAGAGAAGGTTAATCCATAATCGGCAGTAGAAAAGGTATTAATTCTATCATAATTTATGTTGCCTTCATCGTCAATTAACTGAGTAGTGTCTAAAATGTCATCAACACCAAATCTTATGAGCGAGATACCAACCGCACTGCGATTGTCTAATGGCATTCCGTAAGCAATGTAATTGTAATTTGCAATATTGGCAAAGTAGCTAGAGTGCATTAAGGCAAGTTGATTATCTTCAAGGTGTACCAAACCAGCAGGATTCCAATAACCAGAATTAACATCAGTAGTATGAGAAACCACAGCATTGCTCATCCCTAATGCAGCAGCATCTACACCAATATTCATAAATTCGTTAGAATATTTTCTAGTAGATTGCGCTAAAGCTAAAGAGTTTATAAGTGTTAAGAGAATTACGATGTAATTTTTCAACAGCAAATTTTTTTACAAAGATGCACAATTTTTCTATGTATTTAACTTTAAAAAGAGCTTCTTATTGTTTGCAATAGACACAATTTGAAAAAAATAATAAGCTAAGCTCAAATACTTTTATATTTTTACAAAAATTATATTCATGAGTTTTAAGCGACACATTCCTAATATAGTTACACTACTCAATTTATTTTCAGGTTGTATCGCTTTAATATTTGCAGTGCATGGTAATTTTATCGTGGCTGCTTTTTTTGTGTTTTTAGGCATCTTTTTCGATTTTTTTGATGGTCTTTTAGCAAGAAAACTTAACGTACAGAGCCCTTTAGGTATACAGTTGGATTCTTTAGCAGATTTAGTGACAAGTGGAGTAGTGCCAGGTGTTATAATGTTTAAGTTAATATCTCTTACTATTGATAGTCCTAATTATGCTGCTTATTCTGATAGTTGGAATTCTATCTTTCATTGGCAAGGATTTAAAATGTCTGTCTTGCCTTTAATTGGATTATTTATCCCGTTAGCATCGGCATACAGATTAGCTAAGTTTAATTTAGATGAAGACCAACAAACCTATTTTAAAGGGTTACCTGTGCCAGCCAACACCTTACTTATTTTATCATTACCTCTTATTTTAGAATATCAGAATAATGACTTAATGAATACCATCATTATAAATAAGTGGTTTTTAATTGCATTGACACTTGTAAGTTGCTATCTACTAAATTCCAAAATTAAATTGTTTGCGCTAAAGTTTAAAGATTGGAGCTTTAAGAATAATGTAATACGATATATCTTTTTAATTATAAGCCTGGTAATGTTGGTAGTACTGCACTTTGCTGCAATACCTATCATTATTATTCTCTATATTATTTTGTCCTTAATCGATAAGAAGAACATAAACTAATAAATACAACATATTAAAAAATGGCCCAAGTTATTTTTACGCTTTTAATGCTGGTAATGCTTCAGGCGGTACTGGGATTTGATAACTTATTATATATTTCTTTAGAGTCTAAAAAAGCACCTGTAAGTGAACAAAAACGGGTGCGAAGGGTAGGTATATTGATAGCTATTGTGTTGAGAATTGTTTTGCTTTTTGTATTGGTATCATTGATAAAATATTTCCAGGAGCCATTTTCATTTCTAACAGGTCATATTGAAGATATAGTAGATTTTGCGTTTAATGGCCATAGTCTAATAGTTTTAGCAGGAGGAGGATTTATCATTTACACAGCAATTAAAGAGATTTGGCACATGATATCTACTAAAGATCTTACTATAGATCAAATGGCAACAGATAAAGGTTCTAAGTCAGCTAATGCTGTCGTAGTGAGTATTGTGGTCATGAATTTGGTTTTCTCTTTTGATTCCATATTGGCTGCTATTGGGTTAACTCGTGAAATAGAAAATCCAACAACCGCTTTTATTGTTATGGCTATAGCTATTGTAATAAGCGGTCTTTTAATGTTGGTTTTTGCTAATAAGATATCTTCGTTTTTATCTAAAAATAGAATGTATGAGGTGTTGGGATTATTTATTCTATTTATTGTGGGTATTATGTTGGTTACAGAAGGAGGACATTTAGCACATCTTAAAATATTTGGAAATGAGATTGTGCCAATGAGTAAAACGACATTCTATTTTGTGATTGCAGTACTAGTTATAGTAGATGTGGTACAAGGACGTTATCAGAAAAAATTAATAAAACAAGAGATCACAGAAAAATGAAAAAGCTAAAACTTAGACCGTTTCTCATCGTTTTTTTTAGTCTAATGGTCTTTCAATTTTTAATCGTCTTTTTGGACGTTCAATTGACAAAAAGTAAGAGTGGTTTAACCTCTGTTACAAATCCGATAATTACCATTTTTAGTATGCCCATAAATGGTATTCATAGAGGTTTGCCTTTTTATGTTAATGAAAGTCTGTATGTAAGAGCAGTGTATTGGGTTGTAAATCTTTTTATACAGTCTGCTGTAGTTTATTTGGGGATTTTAGGTTTGAAAAGAGTTAGGAGAAAGCTAAAGAAATTAGCTTAAATTAAAATTCTAACTTCTTTTTGCGAAGCTCAAAGTTTTGACCTAAGTAGACCTTACGTACCATTTCATCGCTTGCAAGTTCTTCAGGCTTTCCAGCTTTAAGAATACCACCTTCAAACATTAGGTAAGTTCTATCTGTAATAGCAAGTGTTTCTTGTACATTATGGTCTGTAATAAGTATTCCAATATTCTTTTTGGTAAGCTTAGCAACAATACGCTGAATATCCTCTACTGCCACTGGATCTACACCTGCAAAAGGCTCATCTAATAGTATAAAACTTGGGTCTGTAGCAAGTGCACGAGCAATTTCAGTACGACGACGCTCACCACCAGAAAGTAAATCACCACGATTGGTTCTAATATGTCCAAGACCAAACTCTTCAATTAGGGATTCCATTTTATCGTGCTGTTCTTTTTTGCTCAATTTGGTAAGTTGAAGCACACTCAGAATATTGTCTTCAATACTTAATTTTCTAAAAACAGAAGCTTCTTGTGCCAAATAACCAATACCGTTTTGCGCACGCTTGTACATTGGGTATTTGGTGATATTGATGTTATCCAAAAATATATTTCCACCATTAGGCTTAATAATGCCAACAATCATGTAGAATGAAGTCGTTTTACCAGCACCATTTGGGCCAAGTAAACCCACAATTTCACCTTGATTCACTTCAAGAGAAACGTCTTTTACAACTTTTCGCCCACTGTAGGACTTCATTAAGTTTTCTGCACGTAACTTCATACTAGTTCTAATAACGCTAAAAATAATAAATTCATATAGAACCGATTATCTTGAGCCTACATTTATAAAAAGTTTAACCTTGGTTTTCAAGAGCGTCCCAATATTCGTGAGCTCTTCTTAAATGTGGAATAACAATAGTGCCACCAACTAAAGTGGCAATGCCAAGTGCTTCACTAACTTCGGCTTTTGTTAGACCTTCATTGTAAGATGCCTCTAAATGGTATTTAATACAATCATCGCAGCGCAATACAGTTGAGGCCACTAAACCAAGTAGTTCTTTCGTTTTTTTATCTAATACACCTTCGGCATAGGCATTTGTATCCAGATTAAAAATTCGTTTAACAATCTTATTGTCATCAGCCAAAATTCTATCGTTCATTTTAGAACGATATTCGTTAAATTCTTTTACGATATCAGACATGTTTTGTTTTTCTTTTTTGATTTTTTACAACAAGAGCAGAAATGTATATACTTGCTTGGTACAATATTAAAATAGGTATTGCTACAATAACTTGGCTCGCAACGTCTGGTGGTGTGATTATTGCAGATAATATGAGTACAATTACCAATGCATACTTTCTGTATTTTCTTAAAAATTGAGGTGTTACCAATCCGACCTTGGTTAAAAAGTAAATGATTATCGGTAGCTCAAATACAAAGCCAGATGCCAATGAAGAAGACCTTACAATGGCAATTACAGAACTAATATCAAACTCATTAGAAATCTGATCACTAATTTGGTAGTTAGCTAAGAAGTTTATCGATAATGGCGTAATAATGTAATACCCAAATAGCACACCAAGGAAAAATAATAATGACGCAACAATTATAAACCCTCTAGAGCTTTTACGTTCGTTAGCTTTTAGTCCTGGACTAATAAAACTCCACAATTGGTACAATACATAAGGAAATGCAATAATAAAACCTGCATAGATCGATGTCCAGATATGTGCAGAAAATTGTCCAGCTACTGTCCTGTTTTGAATTATGAACGGGAATTTATCGGCACAAAATGTAGTGTCCTCAATACCAAGTAGCTGAGACATTTTACATAGGCCTTTATAAGTTGGAAAACTCATGTGCGTTGGACCGAAAATAATGACATCAAAAATGAATTTCTTAAATAAGAAAGCAAGGGTTGCAGCAATAACAATTCCTAAAGTAGCTCTTATTAAATGCCATCTCAAATCCTCAAGATGGTCTAGAAAAGACATTTCGTCTACACTCTTTTTCGCCATTATATGATGCCTTCTTTTATTAAATCGTGTAAATGAACAACTCCAGAGTATTTACCATCATGCTCTACTAGCAATTGTGAAATACCAAACGTCTCCATAAGTTCCTTGGCATCAACAGCCATGGCATCTTCCGCAATACGTCTTGGGTTGGTACTCATTATATCTTTTGCTGTTAGGGAAGTTAGGTCATCACTTTTACTCAACATACGTCTTAAATCACCATCTGTAATGATACCAACAATTTTATCGCCTTCAACTACCGCAGTTACACCCAACATCTTTTCGGTAATTTCTACAATGACTTCTTTTAAGCTGGCATCTAAATGTACTTCAGGCTTTTGGTTTTGAGATGATAAGTCGTTCACTCTTAAATATAAGCGCTTGCCCAAAGCACCACCAGGATGGTATTTGGCAAAATCCTTGCTCGAAAATCCTCTTAATTCCAATAAGCAAATCGCCAAAGCGTCACCCATAACGAGTTGCGCTGTAGTACTTGTAGTTGGCGCTAAATTGTTTGGGCATGCTTCCTGCTCAACATAAGCATTTAAAACATAGTCACATTGCTGTCCCAAAAACGAATCTTTATTGCCAGTAATAGCAATCATTTTGTTTTTAGCATTTTTTATAAGAGGTACTAACACTTTAATTTCTGGTGTATTTCCACTCTTAGAAATACAAATCACTACATCATCTTTTAAAATTAAACCCAAATCACCATGTATAGCATCTGCGGCGTGCATAAAAACAGCAGGTGTGCCAGTAGAGTTTAAAGTCGCCACAATCTTGTTAGCGATAATGGCACTTTTACCAATACCAGTAATAATAACCCTTCCTTTGGAATTATAGATCAGTTCTACAGCTTTGGCAAAATCGTCAGTAAGTAATTTTGACAAATTCCCAATAGCCTTGCTTTCTAGTTCTATAGTGCTTTTAGCAGTGTTTAAAATAGACGACACAGTGTTCAAAACTAATTTTTTAATGTGTTTTTTAGATATAAAGATTTTGTTATCTTTAAGCTTACGCAAAAGTACGTGAATTTTTTCATTCAAATATTCCCAAATCACTTTGAAAAAATTATAAGTACTAAAACAAAGTAATTACAAAAGCAAAGCTAAATTTTGCATTTTATATTTAGAAAAGGTTTAGTTTTATTATAGAAGAAATAAATACGAAAAGGGATTAATGAGTATTGCAGAAATTGACTTACACTCCTCGCTAAAAAAATACTTTGGTTTTTCTGGGTTTAAGGGTCTACAGGAAGAAGTTATTAAAAATGTAGTAACTGGTAACAACACTTTTGTGATAATGCCAACAGGTGGCGGAAAATCACTCTGTTACCAGCTACCAGCTTTAATAAAAGATGGGACAGCAATTGTGGTATCTCCACTTATTGCTTTAATGAAAAATCAGGTGGATGCTATACGAGCAGTATCTGAAAATGATGGAGTAGCGCACGTTTTAAATTCATCTTTGAATAAAACTGAGGTGAAACGTGTAAAAGACGACATTATCAACGGTGTTACAAAACTTTTGTATGTAGCACCAGAATCGTTAACTAAGGATGAATATGTAGATTTTTTGAAATCACAAAAAATCTCGTTTATGGCTGTAGACGAAGCACACTGTATTAGTGAATGGGGACATGATTTTAGACCAGAATACAGAAACCTAAGGCAAATTATAAAGCGCATAGGAAACGATATTCCAATTATTGGGCTTACAGCAACAGCAACTCCAAAAGTTCAGGAAGATATCCTGAAGAGTTTAGGGATGACAGATGCTGTAACCTTTAAAGCATCCTTTAACAGACCAAACTTATTTTACGAAGTACGTCCTAAGACCAAAAACGTTGATGCTGACATCATTCGATTTATCAAACAAAACCAAGGTAAATCTGGTATTATATATTGTCTAAGTAGAAAACGTGTTGAGGAACTAGCACAAGTACTTCAGGTTAATGGTATTAACGCTGTACCATATCATGCAGGATTGGATGCCAAAACCAGAGTAAAACATCAGGACATGTTCTTAATGGAGGATGCCGATGTGGTTGTAGCAACCATTGCTTTTGGTATGGGAATAGACAAACCAGATGTACGTTATGTAATTCACCACGATATTCCAAAAAGTATAGAAAGTTATTATCAGGAAACTGGTAGAGCAGGACGCGATGGTGGTGAAGGCCATTGTTTGGCATTCTATGCCTATAAGGACATTGAAAAGCTTGAGAAATTTATGTCTGGTAAGCCTGTAGCAGAGCAAGAAATTGGTCATGCGTTGTTACAAGAGGTTGTAGCTTTTGCAGAAACCTCAATGTCTAGACGAAAGTTCATTCTTCATTATTTTGGTGAAGAGTTTGATAATGAGACTGGAGAAGGTGGTGATATGGACGATAATGTTCGTAATCCTAAAAAGCAGATAGAGGCTCAAGACGATGTAAAAATACTTTTAGACACCGTAAAAAAAACCAACGAAAAGTACAAGGCAAAAGACTTAGTACGAGTGATTATAGGGAAATCCAATGCCTTGATTTCATCTCACAAAACAGATACACAACCGTTTTTTGGAGTAGGTAAGGATAAGGAAGACCGTTATTGGATGGCACTGATACGTCAAGTTATTGTGGCTGGACTCCTAAAGAAAGATATAGAAACCTATGGTGTATTGCGACTAAGTGATATAGGTAAAGACTTCTTAAAGAATCCTCAATCGTTTATGATGGCAGAAGACCATGTGTATGATGATGAGGCTAGTGATGGTATTGTTACCGACTCTAAAGGTGGTGGTGCTGTAGCTGACGAAAAGTTAATGAGCATGCTTAAGGATTTGCGCAAACGCAACGCTAAAAAATTAGGAGTGCCACCATTTGTAATTTTCCAAGATCCTTCCTTAGAAGATATGGCATTAAAATATCCTATAAGCATAGATGAGTTGTCAAATGTACATGGAGTGGGTGAGAGCAAAGCCAAAAAGTACGGTAAGGATTTTGTAAACCTCATAGCTGATTATGTTGAGGAGAACGATATCATGCGACCAGATGATATGATCGTAAAATCTACAGGCTCTAACTCCGCACTTAAACTCTACATCATCCAAAATGTAGATAGAAAGTTACCTTTAGATGATATCGCCTCTGCAAAGGGTATGGAAATGCCAGAGTTTATTAGCGAAATGGAATCTATTGTGTATTCTGGCACCAAGTTAAATATCGATTATTGGATAGATGAAATCTTGGACGAAGACCAGCAAGAAGAAATCCACGACTATTTTATGGACTCTGAAAGCGATAAAATCTCTGATGCTATTGAAGAATTTGATGGAGACTATGAGGATGAAGAATTACGCTTGTATCGTATTAAGTTTATTAGCGAAGTAGCGAATTAGGCAATAGAAATTTTTAAAAATAATAAAGTTCCTTTTATCCCATGAATTTTATGTGATAAGAGGGATTTTTATAATAATATAAGTAGTTGTAAGTAATTTATGAAAAAACCTTCCGAAATAAAGTTAAAGTTAATAATTGGATTATTTATAGTTCCTCTATGCCTAATCGGACAGAACTCGAATTGGTTCGAATTCGAACTTGAAAATATTAAAATTGATTTTCCTTCAGAAGAAGTTTATCAGTTGGATACAATTATGAAAGGCATTAGACTTAATCAATTATATACAACAGTTGGAAACTCAACTCTAATAATCCAAAAATTACCAGCCGAAAGCAATACAAGGGATAAAAACCTTTCCTCACTACCATATAATTACGAATCGCTAATAGAATATTACGATGGAGTAATTGATGGAGCAAAGAATAGTTCTAAAGCCGAAAAAGTAAAAAAGGAGGAAATTAAACTTGGCGAATTGATTGGGTATAAGTCTATCATATATAATGACATTGAAAAACCAATAATGGAATCAAGGACATTTTTAGCGGGCAAAGATTTAATAATGTTATCGATATATAATCCAGAGAAAGAATTAACCGAACTTAAAGAAACCTTTTTTAATTCAGTAAATCTTGATGGATTAAATTCTTTGGAGCAATACACAGGAAAATCAACAGCTTACAGGCAAGGTTATGTATTTGGGAAATTGATTTTTTATGTGATGTTGGGAGTTGGAATATTTTTCTTGATAAGAGCATTAAGAAAGAAAAAATAAACTACTTACAACAACGGCTATAGTTCATTACGGCTGAAATTCCTAATCGGAATTTCGAGCCTTTTTGCTAAATTTATGGTTACGGCGGAATGATACTCGCATACCATTCCGTAACGAAACCATAGCCAAAACCGTTATGCTTCATTGTAACCAACAACTAACCCATGATAAAGTTCTTTAGACAGATTCGCCAAAACTTACTTATTGAAAATAAAACCGGAAGGTATTTTAAATATGCACTAGGTGAAATTATCCTTGTGGTCATTGGTATTTTAATAGCGCTACAGATCAATAATTGGAACGAGGAAAGAAAAGCCAATATATTAGAGAATAAAGCACTTTTAGCCCTAAAGAATGAATTTAATCAAAATATCGAGAGATTTCATTTTATAATGAAAGAGCGAGATTCTGGCCAAGTAGTTTTAAGAACTTATTTTGATATTATTACAAACGACACGATTCCTATTGAAAAAAAGGCACAAGCAAATAAAGGAGCCTATTTTGGAGGAAATTGGGGTGCCCAAAATACCGTTTTAAACGGGTTGGTAAATTCTGGCGCCATTGATAATATTAAAAACGATTCCTTAAAAATACTGCTGACCTCATGGCCAAACCTAGTACAAAACTGGAATTCTGAAGAGGTAAAATTGGAAAAGCTGATACAAAAAATGAATGATTATAAAAGAACCAAAATACGACAAGGAATTCCTAAACCATTAAATGAAAAAAAAGGGTACATTTATAAGGAAACAATTGAACAATTTTACTCAAGAATGGCATTAATCGTTAACGATTTGGAATACCAAAATTTCGTTGCATCTGAGATTCAAAATTTACATCACCAGTCTATTGTTGGCGGTAGACTTATTCGAAACTATGAGCAAATAATCTCTGCATTGAATATTGAGCTAAAAAATAGGAATATAAACTAACGTTTTAAATAACATAATAAATATATACAGCACCAATAAAGAAAACGAAAGCAAAACAATGATAAAATTCTTTAGAAAAATTCGCCAAAACTTGCTTTCCGAAGGAAAAACAGGAAAGTATTTTAAATATGCCATTGGAGAAATTGTACTTGTGGTTATAGGTATTTTAATTGCATTATCTATTAATAATTGGAACGAGGAAAAAAAGGGAAAAAAAGAATTAAATCAATATTTATCCAGTCTAAAAGAAAACATAAGAGAAGATATTCAGGTATTAGATTCCCTCATTAAAAGAAGAGAAATTATAATAAATCACAGTAAAAAAGAACAGCTTAATTTTTTAAATAAAACATTCTATTTTGATGATACACGTTACGCATTATCATCTTATATAGACTTTTATCTTCAACCCAATACCAGTGCATATGATGCTTTAAAAAATTCACCGTATCTAGGAAAAATAAATGGTACTAACCTAAACAATTTAATTATTGATTATTATGCTAAAACGTACCAAATAAGAGAAGCAGAAAAAAGTTTTAATGAATTTTTAGAAAATTTAGAAGCCAAACAGGCATATGATATTGATAGATCATTGTTGATGGCATATATTTATATGGATCCTGAACAATTAAAAAGCACCAAAACGACTCAAGAAGAAATTGAAAATGTATTCAAAAAGATGCATCATTCTGTGGCATTTAGAAATATTGTGAGTCAAGCAGTAAATCAGGAAAAGAGTATCTTAAGACCCTATAAAGAAGCAAAATTAATTGGATTGAATATAATTTCTGAAATAGATAAAATTGTAGAAGTTAAATAAAAGTCTTTATTAAAATTATTTAAAAAAATAACGAAAGCACAACACCGAGTATAGTTAATGCGGTAGATGATTAAGAAGAAGAGTTTTTCTTACTTTTAATCCAAACAATAAAACTGAAAAAACACGACGGCTCAGCTGTCGCGCTTTTTCGCCAACGGAATTTTCGCCAGCCAAAGAGACCGGCTCACCCAAACGCAGAGCGCTCGGCTGATTTTCCGCAACGAAACCATATTCAAACACGTTGGCAATAATTTATTAAACCTGAATCTAAATGAACTTTTATGAATTAATATATCTGAACCTTTACTTATCTTTTTCAAGAACGAACAAATCCATACCAGAATGGTCAACTTTATTTTGCCTGTCTTCTCTATTTATATGCAATTTACTTTCGATATTAACTTTATTGAATATTGAAATAAAAGGTCTAGAAAAAAATCAAGCACTTATTATTTCGGGAGTTATTTTCGGAATTCATTATTTATACTTTCAAAAAGGAAATAGAATAATAAGAAAGATAACCGAATTAAAAACAAAAGTAAATTGGAGAATTAGGGCGCTAACTATTATTTACGTTTATGGAACAATCTCATTATTTTGTTTTTTATCAAATAGTGGTCTAAAATACTATCTGATGTTAGTTGGTACGATAACAGCTATTGCCATTTTAGGTAATTATGTTTTTGGAAAACGAAATGAACAGTTTGATTAAAAAAAACTATTGCCAACAAAGACGTGTATAACTCATTGCGGCTGAATTCCTAATCAAATCCAATGCTATTCACTATCTTTAGTTAATTAATCTTAAAAACAAATAAAAGGCAATAATTTTAATCTAAAATGAAAAAACTTGTTCTAATACTAATCTTTGTCTTGCCAATTTTTGCTTTTGCAGAATACAATGGTGTACACGCAAAGTTTAAAATAGAACTAAGAAGCGGGCATCAAATAACTGGCTATAAATATATTGCTAACGGTAACAATACGCTCCAGTACAAAGAACAACTTGAAAATGACCCTAAATCTTTTCTGTTTAATCAATTTACCTACGAACCTGGTGAATATGGCTGTTACACAGAACGTTTAGAGTATCCTTACGAAGAAAAAACACTCTACAAACTGACCAATCCTGTTGAAATTAAAATAGATGAAATTAAAACAATAGAAATCATTGATTTAATTACGGCATCTTACGCCATTCAAATTGTAGGAGATTATAACACTAGTGACCAGAGTTGGATGAAGTCAACACCTATTGCAAGCTATTCAGACTTTGAAGAAATGTGTACCTACGACACGTTTATTCACGCATCAGATAATATTTCTAAAGAAATACGAGACAAGATTACACAAATTATAAAAGATGCTGAGTCTAAGATAAAAGAGAAAGAGACTGAATTGGATATCCAAGAAGAAAGTGATGGATTTGATGCAAAAATTCAAGAGATTTTTAAAGAAAGGAATTCCAAAATATTAGAATTGTTAAAAGAGCATAGCCAATTAAAAACTGTTACTGTAAGTATATGTACGTGTTAGTGAAAAATGGTTATCAATAAACTCTATAGTTCACTATGGTTTAATACTTTTAACTAGAAGTTCCCTTTTTTTATATGCCAAAATTCTCATTCAACCATATCGCACTTTCAGTAAAAGACGTCAATCAATCCGTAGCGTTTTATCAAGAGGTATTTCAGTTAAAAGAAATTAAAAACACCGCTTCAAACTCTAAAACCAGATGGTTACAACTTACGGAGAATACACAACTTCACTTAATTCCAAGGCCTAATGCGGAGATAAAGGTTAATAAAGCAGTTCATTTTGCTTTAGCAACAATACATTTCGAGGAATTTAAAAATCGCTTAGGGACCTTAAATATTGACTATTCCGATTGGAAAGACACGCCTAATAAAGATTATGTTAGAGATGATGGTGTAAAACAGATTTACTTTCAAGATCCAAATGGCTATTGGATAGAAATTAATGATGATGTTTAATCTGTTATAGGTGATTCTGTTTGCTTTTTAGAATCATGCTTGGTAAATAAAAGTTCATGCTTTTTAACCTTCAATATAATTTCAGACAACGTAGCGTTTTGCAACTTTTTAATATCACTTTCTTCAATCTGAAAATCAATATTAGTCACATAGCGTCCTTTGACTTCAGTATGATGCGATTCAAACTCAAGCGAATCTGAATTTAGGGTCAGTTTGAAGTCTTCACCTTTAAACATTAATTGGGCGCCATTTTTACATTTCACGTTTAGCGTACCCACAACCACAGTCTGAAAAAACAAGTAACCGCCTAATTCATTCATTCCAGAAAAAAGGACATTACTGTCAGAAATACCATATGGTTCAAGTTCTACAGAGGCAATAATGGCATCAATAGTATCTTCATTAGTTTCAGTTTTATTGAATAGTTTTGAAAGTGAAAAACCCATAAAATTAAATTTTGGCAAAACTAAACAAAAAATTCTGTTATAATGAGTGATAAAGTTTGTCACTTCGAGTGGATTTTTCAATTGAAATGAGAAAAATTTGTATCGAGAAGTAGGATCTTTATCATAAAAAGTTCTCGATACGATTTGCTAGAAACTCGCAAATCACTCGAACTGACGATGTTCTAATTGATTTCTTACTGCTTTAAATCATCAATCTAAATTCGTAAATCGTAAATCATTGACTATCTTTGCAGCCTTAAACAAAAGAAAATACAATGCAAGACGGATTATACGCAAAATTCAACACCTCAAAAGGAGAAATCTTAGTCAATTTAGAATTCGAAAAAACACCAGGTACAGTAGGTAACTTTGTAGCCTTAGCAGAAGGAAATTTAGAAAATTCAGCAAAGCCACAAGGTACACCATATTATGATGGTTTAAACTTTCATAGAGTTATACCAGATTTTATGATACAAGGTGGTTGTCCGCTTGGCACAGGTACTGGAAGTCCTGGTTATAAGTTTGATGATGAGATTCATCCAGATTTAAAACACGATGCGCCAGGTAAATTATCTATGGCCAATGCTGGTCCTGGTACTAATGGAAGTCAGTTCTTTATTACCCATGTTGAAACCCCTTGGTTAGATGGAAAGCATACTGTGTTTGGTAATGTTGTAGAAGGGCAAGATGTTGTTGATGCTGTTGCGCAAGGTGATAAAATTGAAAAATTAGAAATCGTAAGAGTAGGTGATGCAGCTAAAAAGTTTAATGCCATTGAAGCCTTTAGAACGTTTGAAGGTGCTCGCGAAAAGCGTATAGCTGCAGAACGCGAAGCTGCAAGAGCTGAGTTGGATAAATTAGCTGCTGGTTTTGAAGAGACTGCTTCAGGATTACGTTATAAAATTATTCAAAAAGGAAACGGTAAGAAAGCCGAAAAGGGGAACATGGTATCTGTACACTATAAGGGTCAGTTAGCAGATGGAACTGTGTTCGATTCGTCTTACAAAAGAAACTCACCGTTAGATTTTCAAGTTGGTGTTGGTCAGGTCATTCCTGGTTGGGATGAAGGGATCTGCTTACTAAATGTAGGTGATAAGGCTCGTTTGGTAATTCCTAGCGACTTAGCTTATGGAGCTGCTGGTGCAGGAGGTGTTATTCCACCAAACGCTACATTGGTTTTTGATGTAGAATTAATGGATACAAAATAAGTAGGATTCCAATTTTTATTAAGCTTGCGAATTAAAAATTGTGAATATCGCTTATGCCGAACTTGATTCGGCATCTCAAATCGTAACAAATTTTAAATAAAATCGTCTCACTTTTAGTGAGACTTTTTTATTTTCAACAAATCAATCATCCAATCAAAATGAAATCGAAAGCCATTACCGTTTTAATAATATTAGCATTTATTAGTTTCAGTTGCTCAAAATCAGTTGAATATTCTGAGGAATTCAAAAACCAAACTTCAGGCAAGTATCTTTACAATCCAGATGAATTAATCTTAGTGTACTACGAAGGAAACAAGCTAAAATTGAATTGGAAAGGAGGAGATATGATTCCTGTTGCATTAGCTGAAAATGAATTTTTTGTCCCAGATATGTACAAAAAGTTTCATTTTGTAAAGCATCCAGAAACAAGCAAGCAGTATTTGTCGGCAATAAATGAAGAAACAAATGAGGTAACTTACGATTACCTTAAAGTAGATAATAATTATAAAACCCCAAGTCAGTATTTAGAAGTTGGCAATTACGATAAGGCGCTCGAAGGTTTTTTGGAAATTAAAAAACAAGATTCAACAAGTTCTTATATAAATGAATGGGATTTTAATAGAAAAGGTTATCAGTATCTAAACAAAAAGGAATATGAAAAAGCGATTGGTATTTTTCAGTTAAACGCCAAATTACATCCTGACAGTAACAATGTTTATGATAGTTTAGCAGATGCGTATTTAAGAAGTGGCGACAGTTTGCAGGCTTACACCAATTATAAAATAGCCTTAGACATGAATCCACGAAACTCTCGTGCTGAGCGCTACGTGAAGGCGTATAAAGCTAAACATTAAAACTTTGTTACAATCTTAAAGTAAACGCGCCATAAGTCTTATCTTCGCTAGAGCTTAAATTCTATTAATGACAAATTACAATTATATCATTTTAGGTGCTGGTGCCTCTGGTCTTATGTTGGCATATCGCATGGCATCAGATGTGTTTTTTGATGATAAATCAATTTTAATTATAGATAAGGAAAAGCAAAAAGGCAACGATAGAACTTGGTGTTTTTGGGAAAAAGACAAAGGGGAATGGGATGATATACTTACCAAAACATGGGCGAAAATTTTCTTCGGTAGTAATACTTATTCAGAGCAAATAGATATTTCACCGTATCAATATAAAATGATACGAAGTGAAAACTTTTATAATTCACTTTGGAAAAAGATTGAAGGTAAATCTAATTTCACGTTTATAAATGATGAGGTTTTCAACTTTACGGAGTTAAAACAAAATGTGCAAGTTATCACCAAAAACGGGAGTTATGTAACTTCCAAGGTTTTTAACAGCCTACATAATACAAACTTCTATGATACACAAAAAAAGTATCCTGTACTTCAGCAGCATTTTGTGGGTTGGTTTGTAAAAACAGAGGAAGAGATTTTTGACGATTCTGTAGCAACTTTTATGGACTTTACGGTGCCTCAAAATAGTAATACACGTTTTATGTACATATTGCCCTTAGATAAAAAAACAGCATTATTTGAGTATACCTTGTTTTCTAAAGATTTGCTTCAACACATTGAATATGAAGATGCTATTTCGGATTACCTAAAGCAAAAAAGCATATCTGATTTTGAAATTATAGAAAAAGAGAAAGGGTCTATTCCAATGACAGCTTTTAAGTTTTCTCAACTTAACTCAAAACATATTCTAAATATTGGTACGGCAGGTGGTTGGACTAAAGCGAGTACTGGATATACGTTTAGAAGTACAGTTAAAAAAACGAAAGCACTTGTTAGCTTTCTAAAATCGGAAACAGATCTCAGTAAATTTCATAAAAAATCAAAATTTTGGTTTTACGATTTAATTTTTTTAGATGTTTTGGCCAATCATAACGAAGAAGGGTCAGCTCTGTTTGCATCTATGTTTAGAAAGGCAGATGTCAAAACTATTTTCAGGTTTTTAGATGAAGAATCTACACTTTTAGAGGATTTAAAAATAATACTATCCGTTCCGCCAAAACGATTTATTCAAGCGTTTTTTAAACGCTTATTTTAACCTTCAGCATAAACTTGCCCACGATGCGGTTTTAATGCATCTCTCAAAGGTTTCATTTCAGATTCATCAACAACTATAAAGGCTATGCTATGCATCTCGCTCAAAGTTTCGACACCAGTAATAGTGATGTCTAAATTGTTCTTCACAATATATTCCTTAAGATGAATTAAATGATGTTCTGCAGTTTTTTGGCTAGCAGGACCTCTAAAATCCCAGATTAACTTTAATTTACGCATTAGAAACAGAGGTGCCTTTTTCGGCAAAGTTTTTAAAATTAGTCATGTATTTTTTTGTCTGTTTCTTAAAGGCACCAGGCATTAGAAACAACATGGCGTTCATCATAAAGTTAGTGGGTTGAAATTCGTTTTTACTTATCCATTTGGTATGACCTTTGGGTGTGCTTTCAAAATAATTTTGTTGAATATTTCTAACGCCCTTTGTAGTATACGTAGCGTGAAACTCGTTTGGAAAGTCTTGCTTGGTAATGGTTTCTATTAGTTCCATATTACGTTTGCCAAAATCGTAGTTTAGTTTCATTTTAGCGCCAAACTCACCTGGAGTTCCAGAAATGTGTTCGGCACTAACCAGCCCTTCTTGCCAATGTTTCATGTTTTCGGCAGAGTCCATTTTTTTGGCTACTTCATGTAGTGGCTTTTCAATTATGATTTCGGTTGTATATTTCATTTAGGATTTACAATAATTTTAAAGATATACAAAAGCTTCGATACTAAGTTCAGTTTATCGACGTTCCAACCTATTTAGAAGTTTAATCACCTTTTAGCAGGTGCTGTCATTAATAAATTAAGATGATGTAGCAACTTGTAAAATAAGTGATTTATGTTATTTTTGCTGAACCTCTAGATTGAGGCATTTGTATAACGCAATTGATAAGATTTAACTAAGAAAACATAATGAATATGAAACCTAAATTTAAATGCTTACTCTTAGTAATATTAGCACTAAACTTATCATTCGCTCAAGAAAAGGATGAAGTGTTGCTAACAGTTGATGGTGAACCAGTAATGACTTCAGAATTTTTAAGGGTTTACAATAAGAATTTAGATTTAGTAAAAGACGAAAGTCAAAAAGATGTAGACGGATACTTAAAATTATTTACTGAGTACCAGTTAAAGCTAAAGGAGGCCAAACGTCTTAAGTTGGATGAAGATACTAAGTATCAACGTGAGTTTTTAAGGTATAAGAATCAGTTAACGAAAAACTACCTTTCTGAGAATAAAGTAACAGATGCGTTAGTGAAGGAGGCCTATGAGCGTAATAGTTTTGATATAAGTGCATCACATGTGTTGGTGCGATTAGATGCCAATGCAAAGGATACGATTGATGCTTACAATCAGGTTTTGAAATTGAGAGAGCGAGTGCTAAAGGAAGGCTTTGATACTGTAAAATCAGCTATGCATAATGGACAAACCATTTTCTTGGAAGATTTAGGTTATTTCTCAGCATTTAAAATGGTCTACGATTTTGAAACTGCAGCATATAACACACCAAAAGGCGAAATTTCTATGCCTTTTAGAACGCAGTTTGGTTACCATGTAGTAAAAGTTAACGATAAGCGTCCATCTAGAGGAACTATTACGGCTGCACATATTATGGTAGCGTTACAGCAAAAGGATACGCTTTTAAATCCTGAAGTTCGTATCAATGATATTTATAAAAAATTACAGCAAGGAGAGAAGTTTGAGTCTTTGGCAAAGCAATTTTCAGACGATAAGAGTTCTGCCAGAAATGGTGGAAATTTATCACCATTTAAAAGCGGCCAGTTAAGTTCAACGATTTTTGAAGATTATGCGTTTGCTTTAAAAAATGATGGAGATGTAAGTAAACCTTTCAAATCAGAATATGGTTGGCATATTGTAAAGCGCCTAAGTCTAGAGCCAATTCAGTCCTTTGAAGAATTAAGACCAACAATAGAGTCTAAAGTTAAGAGAGATTCTAGATCTCAACTTATTAATGAAGCCATGGTTGATGAGTTAAAGAAACGTTATGAAATTTCGTATAATGATGATGCTAAGCCATATTTCGAATCGCTTTTAGATGATGGATACTTTACACGTTCTTGGAGGTTGCCAGAAGATTTTGAAAAGGAAAGAACAGTTTTTACCATTGGTAACCGTTCATTTACATACGATGAATTTGGCAGTCACCTTGTGTCTGCACAACTTACTTATGCTAACAAAAAAGGTGATTTTTCTGTAATTATAAACAAGGAATTTGATAAGTTTTTTGAAAGCTCTATTCTTCAATATAGAGAAGATAATTTAGAGTTTGAGAATGAAGATTTTGCAAATATCCTTAAGGAATATAGGGATGGATTGTTGCTTTTTGATTTGATGGAAAAGGAAATTTGGAACAAAGCTTCTAAAGACAGTACAGGTTTGGAAGCATATTATCAAAAGCACAAGACTAAATACCTATGGGATGACCGTGTGGAGGTGCTAATAGCAACTTCAGCCGACGAAGATTATGCAAAAAAAGCCCTAAAAATGATGAAAAACGGAAAGTCTGAAGCTAATATAAAAGAGACTTTGGATACAGATTCCAAAAAGAATATCATTTTTACCAAGGGTATTTTCAATGTAGATGATCCTAAGCTTCCTAGTAATCTAGAAGTAAAACAAGGAGTTTCAAAAATATATACACATAACGATGCGTTTCATGTTATAGACATTAAATCAGTATTGCCTGCAGGAAATAAAACCTTACAAGAAGCTAAGGGTAATGTTATTAATGATTATCAAACAGAAATTGAAGCTAACTGGATTGATAGTCTTCATAAACGCTTTAAGGTTGAGGTTAACGAAAATGCTTTGGAAAAAGTAAAAACAAAAATTAATAATCAATAAATTTTCTTGAAAAAAACGTTCTTTATATTAATTGTATACATAAGCTTTTTCAGCTGTGATTTTTTCAAAAAAACAGATGATAGGGAGCCTATTGCAAGAGTTAACGAAACATATTTATATAAAGAGGATGTTGCGGATTTGGTTCCTGAAGGAACAAGTAAGGAAGATAGTTTAATCATAGTAAATGGTTATATAAATCGTTGGGCACGTCAATTGCTACTTATGGATGGTGCATTACTTAATCTTTCTGAAGAAAAACAACAAGAGTTTTCAAAATTGGTAGAGCAGTACAAAAGCGACCTATATACAAAAGCGTATTTAGAAGCTCTGGTTAAAAAGAACATAGATACAATAGTTAATGTAGATGAGGCCGAAGTATTCTACCAAGCAAATAAAGAGTCTTTCAAACTAAATGACGATTTATTGCAACTAAGATATATCAGCCTTCCACTAAATCCAATAAATTTAGATACTATCACAAAAAGATTTAAGCGATATGAACCTAAGGATAAACGTTACTTAGATTCTATTTCATTACAGTTTAAATCTTATTCTCTTAATGACTCACTTTGGGTAAAATTTAGTCAGGTTGTTGGTAAAGTTCCAGTATTAACTCAAGAAAGCAAAGACCAATTGTTAAAAAAATCTAATTTCTTACAGCTCAAAGATTCAATAAACCTATATTTGATGCATGTTAATGACATACGCTTTCAGAACGATTATGCACCAATAGACTATGTCAATAAATCCATAAAACAAATTGTGATTAATAAGCGTAAACTAGAGCTTATTAAACAACTAGAAAATGATATTTCAAAAGATGCAATTAAAAACAATAAATTTCAAATTTATAACTAACACGTTAAGTCTCTGCTTTTTTCTTTATGTCGGTACAATTGGTGCCCAAGAGATTATTCCAGATGAAGTTGTAAAAGAAAAGGTAAAGGACAGTGTTGTTAATACTTCTAGAATCAAAGCTGATGGTGTAGCCGCTGTTGTTGGTGATTTCATCGTATTAGAGTCTGATTTAGATCGAGAAATCGCTCAGCTAGAAGCGCAAGGAGCAGACTTAAGTGGCGTAACGCGTTGTGAGCTTTTTGGTAGCCTTCTAGAAAAAAAGTTATATGCGCACCAAGCTATCCAAGATAGTATCATTGTTAATGAGTTGTATATTAAATCTTTAGTAGATCAGCAAATAGAAGGTATTCTTGCACAATCTAGACAAGATATTGATTGGTTGGTAAATTACTACAAGAAAGAATCGGAGCAGGCCTTAAGAGATGAAATGTACGAGATTAATAAGAATGGTTATCTCGCTCAGGAAATGCAGAAAAAAGTAATCGACGATGTCGAGGTTACACCAGAAGAGGTGAGAACATTCTTTAATGATATCCCAAAAGACGAAAGACCAACTTTTGGTACAGAACTAAAAGTTTCGCAAATAGTTGTTATACCTGAAGTTACAGAGGAAGCTAAAAAAGCTGTAATCGAGAGGCTTAAAGGATTTAAAAAAGATGTTGAAGAAAATGGTGCTAAGTTTGCGACTAAAGCATTATTTTATTCTGAAGATTCAGGTTCTAAAAATAATGGTGGTTTATTGCCAGCAATGAATAGAAAGCAACCTAGAATGGTAAAAGAGTTTAGAGATGTGGCTTTTAATTTGCAAGAAGGTGAAATCTCTGAACCATTTGAAACAGATTTCGGATTTCATATCATTTATCTAGAAAAAATTAGAGGTCAAGAATATATAGTAAGACACATTTTATTAAGACCAGAATTAACACCAGAAACAATTGAGAAAGCCCAAGAGAAAATTGAAAAAGTAAGGGAATTAATAGTTAATGGCAAAACAACTTTTGCTGAAGCGGCTTTAGAATTTAGCGATGAAGAAGAAACAAAATTCGAAGGAGGTCGATTAACCAATCCAACAACTCAAGATTTTAATTTTGAGCTAACAAAGATGGATACAGAAATGTATACCCAAATACAAGGTCTTAAAGATGGTGAAGTGAGTCAAATAATTCAAGATGAAGACCGTGTAAACAACATTAAGTTTAAGATAATGATGGTATCTGATAGAATAGATGATCATGAAGCAGATTACGCAAGGGATTATTTGAAAATCAAAGAATTGGCACTACAAGACAAGCAAGTAAGAGCAATAGAGAAGTGGCAGAAAGAGGTAATTACAAATACCTACGTAAAGATTAATGGTGAGTATAGGAATTGTGATTATCAGAGTAATTGGTTAAAAATACAATAGTCTATGTCTGATGTTGTTGCAATCGAAAACTTCGTAAAAAAATACAAATCACTGAAGCAAGAAGTCGCTAAAGTGATTATTGGTCAAGAAGATGTTGTAGACCAAATCTTAATTTCTATTTTTTCAGGTGGGCATTCATTATTAATAGGCGTGCCTGGTTTAGCAAAAACCTTAATGGTTAATACAATTGCACAAGCACTTGGCTTGGATTTTAAGCGTATTCAGTTTACCCCAGATTTAATGCCTAGCGATATTCTTGGAAGTGAAATCTTAGATGAAGATCGTCGTTTTAAATTCATTAAAGGGCCAATTTTTGCTAACATCATTCTCGCCGACGAGATTAACAGAACTCCGCCAAAAACTCAAGCTGCACTTTTAGAAGCTATGCAAGAGCGTGCGGTAACGGTTGCTGGTCATCAATACAAATTGAGTTTACCTTACTTTGTATTGGCTACTCAGAATCCTATAGAGCAAGAAGGAACATATCCTTTGCCAGAAGCTCAGTTAGACCGTTTTATGTTTGCAATACGTTTGCAATATCCATCTTTTAAAGAAGAAGTTGAGGTTGTGAAAGCTACAACCACAGATATTCAAACGTCTGTTAACGCATTATTTTCAGCCCAAGAAATAATTGATTTTCAAAATGTAATACGTCGTATCCCAGTTGCTGATAATGTTATAGAATACGCTGTTTCTCTAGTGGCTAAAACAAGACCAAAAGAAGAAACTGCCGCAGTTATTGTAAAGGAATTTGTAGATTGGGGAGCTGGTCCAAGAGCATCACAAAATTTAATTCTTGCAGCTAAAACTCATGCTGCTACAAAAGGGAAGTTTTCTCCAGATATTGAAGATATCCAAGCTGTTGCATTTGGTATTTTGAGGCATAGAATAATTAAAAACTACAAAGCTGAAGCTGAAGGTATAAGTGATGAAAAAATCATTGAAAGCCTTTTTTAATTTCTCCTCTAGTTTTTATTCTTCTCTAAACTTGTAAATTCAGAATAATTCTAAATAAGACTAATTGTTAATTTTTTAAATAAATAACAATCTATGTGTTAATATTTAGAATAATACATACAAAAAACAACTTTTTGTGATTTATTTTCAGTGTTTTAATGATTTCTTTACATATTTTCAAAAATCCTTACTATTTCGTAAATTTGTGGCACTTTAAACTAAAATAATTATCAACCTTTAAATATACTTTATGGCTTTTGACATTGATATGATTAAAAAGGTTTATGCTAACATGACTGAGCGCGTAGATGCAGCTAGAGCCATTGTTGGAAAACCATTAACACTTTCAGAAAAAATATTATATGCCCATCTTTGGGATGGTAAACCTACAAAAGCATTTACAAGAGGTAAGGATTATGTGGATTTTGCACCAGATAGAGTGGCATGTCAAGATGCAACTGCACAAATGGCATTGCTTCAATTTATGCAAGCAGGTAAGCCAAAAGTTGCTGTTCCTACCACTGTACATTGTGATCACTTAATTCAAGCAAAAGATGGTGCAGCTACAGATTTAAAACATGCAAACAACACAAGTAGTGAAGTATTTAATTTTTTAGAATCGGTATCCAATAAATACGGAATTGGTTTCTGGAAACCAGGCGCAGGTATTATTCATCAAGTAGTATTAGAGAACTATGCATTTCCTGGTGGTATGATGATTGGTACAGATTCGCATACGGTTAATGCTGGTGGTCTAGGTATGGTAGCTATTGGTGTTGGTGGTGCAGATGCTGTAGATGTTATGGCAGGTATGGCTTGGGAACTTAAGTTTCCGAAATTAATAGGTGTAAGACTAACAGGAAAACTTTCTGGATGGACTGCACCAAAAGATGTGATTTTAAAAGTAGCGGAAATACTAACCGTAAAAGGGGGTACTGGTGCTATTGTTGAATATTTTGGCCCAGGTGCTTTATCTATGTCTTGTACAGGTAAAGGAACTATTTGTAACATGGGAGCGGAGATAGGTGCAACAACATCTACCTTTGGATATGACGATTCAATGGAGCGCTATTTACGTGCTACGGATAGATCGGATGTGGCTGATGAGGCTAACAAAATAAGAAAGTATCTTACTGCGGATGCTGAGGTATATGCTAATCCTGAGCAGTATTTTGATCAAGTTATTGATATAAATCTTTCTGAGTTAAGCCCATTATTAAATGGACCATTTACACCAGATTTATCTACAACAGTTGGTACGGAAATGACTGAAAAAGCTAAGGCTAATGACTGGCCTATGCAGGTAGAATGGGGACTTATCGGTTCTTGTACTAACTCTTCATATGAAGATTTATCAAGAGCGTCTTCTATTGCACAGCAAGCTTTAGATAAAGGATTAAAAACAAAAGCCGAGTTTGGTATTAACCCAGGCTCAGAACAGGTACGTTATACTGCTGAGCGTGATGGAATTCTTCAGGTCTTCGAAAAATTAGATGCTAAGATATTTACAAATGCTTGTGGTCCGTGTATTGGACAATGGGCTAGATATAGCGATCCCAAAAATGCACCAAAAAATAGCATTGTTCACTCGTTTAACAGAAACTTTGCTAAACGTGCTGATGGTAATCCTAATACACATGCTTTTGTTGCTTCACCAGAAATTACTGCTGCAATTGCAATTGCAGGTCGATTAGACTTTAATCCAATGACCGATACTTTGATTAACGAAAACGGTGAAGAAGTAATGTTGGACGAGCCAACAGGGTGGGAATTACCACCTAAAGGTTTTGACGTTAAGGAAAATGGTTATTTAGAGCCTGTTGCTGATGGAAGCGGAGTAGAAGTAACTGTGAAACCAGATTCAGAAAGATTACAGTTGTTAACACCTTTTGAGCCTATTGGTGATAGTATTAAAGGAGCAAAATTATTAATTAAGGCATTTGGTAAATGTACAACAGACCATATTTCTATGGCAGGACCTTGGTTACGTTTCAGAGGTCATCTAGATAATATTGCAAATAATACATTAATTGGTGCTGTAAATGCTTTTAATAAGAAGACTAACTTTGTTAAGAATCAATTGACAGGCGAGTATGGTGGTGTGCCAGATACACAGAGAGCATATAAGAAAAATGGTATTTTGTCTGTTGTTGTTGGTGATCATAATTATGGAGAAGGATCTTCTAGAGAACATGCAGCTATGCAACCTAGACATCTAGGTGTTGCTGCTGTAATTGTTAAATCTTTTGCACGTATCCATGAAACCAATCTTAAAAAGCAAGGTATGTTAGGTCTTACTTTTGCTAATGAAGTAGATTACGATTTAATTCAAGAAGATGATACCTTCAACTTCTTAGATTTAAATGAGTTTGCTCCAGATAAGCAGTTACACGTAGAAGTCGTGCATACTGATGGTTCTAAAGATGTTATTGCTTTAAACCATACTTATAATGATGCCCAAATAGAATGGTACAAAGAAGGATCTGCACTTAATTTAATTAAAAAGCAAAACGCTAAATAAATTATAATTTTATTTGACATAACTTAACTCTCAGTTTATATAGCTGAGAGTTTTTTATTTTGATTGAAAGGTATAACAAAATTTATCGACCTACTATTCAACTCAATCATAATACTTCTAAAATGAAAGCGCTCTGGTTTTTCGAAGATGTTAATCTATTTAAACTTCTTTGCCCACATAAATTTAAACAGTATAAAGATTGCCATACTTTTGATAAATATAAAAAGCAAGATTACATCTATTTTCAAAATGACTCTTCTAATAAGGTTTATCTGATAGAAAATGGTAAAGTTAAAATAGGATATTATACTGAGGATGGTGAAGAAGTAGTAAAAGCCATTTTAACGAAGGGTGAATTGTTTGGTGAAAAGGCAATTTTAGGTGAGAGAAAACGTGAAGAATTTGCTCAGTCGTTAGACAATCTAACATCTATTTGTCCAATAGGTGTAGACACCATGCACGATCTTATGCGAGATAACCAAACATTTAGTTTTAGGGTTTATAAGTTTATAGGGTTTAAGTTTAAAAAATTAGAAAGAAGACTTCAATTGTTACTTTTTAAGGATTCTAAAACACGTTTAATGGAATTTTTAGAAGAACTTTGCTCCGATTATGGTTATGATTGTAAAGAAACTGGGGATCATGTTATTAACCACCCTTATACTCAAAAGGATATTGCGTCGTTAATAGGTGTTTCTAGACCAACATTAAATATTTTAATGAATGAACTAAAAGAGGCAGATATTATTGATTTTAATAGGCGACAAATTAGAATATTCAGCACTTCGGCTTAACTTTGTAATTAATGAAAGCAATACTCAACAAAAGCAATATTATTTTTCTTGTTATAATTTTGCTATTAATAATACCACAAACAAGACAGCCTATACAGATATGGTTTCATAAAGGATTAAGTTACTTAAATCAATCAACTTTAATTGATAATTCTGAAAGGATAAAAATTGCTAATACCAATTGGCAGTTGCAGTCAGACAATGGTACAACACTAAATTTTGAATCTACCCAAGGAGAAGTGACGCTTATAAATTTTTGGGCAACATGGTGCCCACCTTGTATTGCAGAAATGCCGAGCCTTCAGGAAATATATAACGATTATGGTGACAAAGTAAAATTCATCTTCGTTACAAATGATGATTTTGAAATTGTTAATAAATTTAAATCAAAAAGAAACTACACCTTCGAGGTTTATAACTCAATAACTGAAATACCACAAGAATTAGTGACCAAATCGATACCTCGTACATTCATTATAAATAAAAATAACGAAATTGTAATAGACGAATCTGGAGCTGTAGATTGGAACAGTGATAATGTTCGTAGTCAACTAGACCAACTACTTTCTGAATAAACTATTTAAAGTATTTAAAAGGAACAATCAACATCCCAAAATTTTCACCATCTTCTTTGCCTAAGTGTTTATGGTGAATTTTGTGAGCACGTCTTACACCTCTTGCGTATTTATTGTCAATATTTCTAAGCCATTTAAAACGCTGGTGTATGAATATGTCATGTACTACAAAATAGGCTATGCCATAAAATAAAATACCCAAACCTATTGGTAATGTGTACCATACATCTTCATAATTCCAAAGGTAAAAACAGATCATACTCACAACCGCATAAAAGATAAAAAAGGCATCATTGCGTTCAAACCAGCTATCATGATCTTTATGGTGGTGGTCTTTGTGCAAACTCCATAAAAATCCATGCATAATATATTTATGGGTAAACCAGGCGTTAAACTCCATTATAAAAAAGGTTCCTAAAAAAATTAAAATCCAATAAACAGTTTGCATGATTTTCTTGGTTTTTTGTTATAATAAATTTAATTGATATTTTACATAACTACGCGTAAGTAGCTCAATTTTCTTATAGTTTGGGACACGTATTCTTGCAGATTTTATCTCTAAAGCAGGTGTTTTTTTAAGTTTTTGTAATAGTTTATTGTAATAACGATAAGCCATAAATACACCAAAACGAGCCTCTAGAGGTAAACGTTTTATGCCTTGTAAACCTTTAGAAAAGTCGGCTTCAATATCTTTAATAATAGCTTGTTTTGAAACTTCATCTAGATGATTTAAGTCTGTATTTGGGAAATAAGTTCTACTCAAGTCTTCAAAATCTGCTTTTAAGTCTCTTAAGAAATTTACTTTTTGAAAAGCAGAACCTAAGCTCATGGCAGAATCTTTAAGGTCTTCATATTTTTCATTATCACCTTTTACAAAAACTTTTAAGCACATAAGACCAACAACATCAGCCGAACCGTAAATGTAAGCTTTATATTCATCTTCCGTGAGATAGTCTTTTTTATGTAAATCTAATCTCATGCTCTTCATAAAAGCTTCAACTAAATGTTTATCTATATTATATCTATGAAAGGTTTCTTGAAAGGAATTAAGAATTGGATTAAGACTTATTTTATGTACTAAGGCAGATTCTAAATCTGCTTCAAAAGCATTGAAGAGTTTCTCTTTATCATATGCATGGAACGTGTCCACAATCTCATCAGCAAAGCGTACAAATCCATAGATGTTGTAAATGTCTTGTCTAATGCTTTCTGATAGCATTTTGGTAGCCATAGAAAATGATGTGCTGTATGCATTGGTTACCATCTTGCTACACTCCTTAGAAACGTTGTCAAAAATTGATTTCATAATATTAATGTCTTTTTCTTAGCAATAAAACTTCATTTTTGTGGATTAGTTCTGCAACCAATTTCCCGGATATTAATGATGGAGGTACGCCTGGTCCAGGCACAGTTAATTGCCCTGTAAAGTATAGTCCATCTACTTTTTTGCTTTTTAATTTTGGTCTTAAAAATGCAGTTTGTCTTAGTGTATTAGCCATACCATAGGCATTACCTTTATATGAGTTGTATTCGCTAATAAAGTCATTTACACAAAATGATTCTTTAAATAGAATACTTTCTTTTACATCTTGGTGCGTTAGACTTTCGAAACGGTTTATTATAATGTCAAAATATTGCTGTCTTAACTCTGGTGTATCCTCTAAACCTGGTGCAATAGGTATGAGAAAAAAACCTGTTTCACAACCTTTTGGTGCCATGCTTTCATCTGTTACTGAAGGGAAGTTAACATAAAATAATGGATTTTCGGGCCATTTAGGGGAATCATATATATCTTCAGCATGATTTTCGAAGTCAGTATCAAAGAATAAATTATGATGTTCTATGTTTTCTAGCTTCTTGTCAAATCCAACATAAAACAATAGTGACGATGGTGCAAAAGTCCGTTTTTCCCAATAACCTTCGGAGTATTGTCTGTATTGTTTTTCTAATAAAGTTTCGGTATGGTGATAATCTGCACCACTCAATACACAATCTGATGCAATAAATATTCCGTTGACTGTGATGCCTTTAGTTTTTCCGTTCTCAACATGAATTGCTTCAACATTACTGTTGGTATGTATAGTAACACCCAAACTTTCTGCCAAACTTTTCATTGCCTTTATAATTTCGTACATACCACCTTTTGGATGCCATGTTCCAAGGCCAAAGTCTGCGAAATTCATAAAACTGTAAAACGATGGTGTTTGATTAGGTTTTGCACCTAAAAACAAAACCGGAAACTCTAAAGTTGAAATGAGCTTTGGATTTTTAAAATTTTTCCTAACCTCAGAACTTATAGTTTTAAAAAAGCGATCTACTCTTGTAACTGTATCTTTTGTTACTAATTCAAATGGTGAAATTCCAGGTTTAAGAACCACTTTGTTTATAGCTATATCATAATGGTCTTGGGCTTGCGCAATGAATTTACGGAGAGGCTTAGAGCTGCCAGTTTCTATACGTTCAAACTCTTCACAGATTTGATCCATATGATCACCTATTGTAATAACTTCATCTGAAAAGAAAATTTTGTAAGCAGGACTTAGCTTATCGAGTTTATAATAATCACTGGTGCTTTTACCAAAATCATTGAAAAATTTCTCAAATATGTCTGGCATCCAATACCAACTCGGACCAATATCAAAAGTGAAACCATCTTTTATGAACTGTCTTGCTCTTCCGCCTACGGTATCATTCTTTTCAAAAACCGATACTTTGTAGTTAGCCTTGGCTAAATAGCAAGCTGCAGATAGCGAAGAGAAACCAGAGCCTATAATTGATATTGATCTACTCATTATTTGAGGTTGCTTGTTAGAGATTTTATACTTTTAAAAGCTGACACGCCTTTAGGCAGTTTATCTAAGTCTAAGGTGTTCAGCATCTGACCTAAAATCCAAAGTTTCGTATTTGAGTTTTTAATCATCAATTGGCTAAAATCTTCAATGTATTTTTCAATCTCGTTCTTTTCTGGTTTCACTGTGAAATAAGAAATATATATAAGTTCGTCATAATAATTTTTTAGATCGATTAAACTTTCAAGAGGTACGCTCATACCTAATAAAATGGATTGATAACCTTTACTAACTAGTTGATGATTAATAAATAACAGACCTAACTCATGTATTTCATTTTCAGGTAAATAAAGAACAAAGGTTTTATTAGATTTATTTATTTGCTTAGACTGTGCCTTCTCTGTATTTATGAGTATTTTTTGGCGTAACAAAGACGTTAAAAAATGTTCGTGAGCAGGAGTAATAGTATCTGTTTGCCATAATAGTCCGATTTCAGTTAGAAGTGGAATGAAAATGTCATAGAATATGTCTTCAAAATCTTTTTCCTTTAATAAGGATTCATAGGTTTTATAAAATAACACCTGATCAAAATTTAACATCGATAATTTGAAGGCGTTTATTGCATGACTTTCTGAATTACTTTCTTCAGCAATTTCTCTAACTAAATTTGGTATTTTGTCTTCTTCAAGTGTGGCTATTTTAGAAATTTTATAGCCATTGTTATTCAAGTAGCTTACATTTAATAATTTTTGAAAGCTGGCTAAATCATAGTATCGTATATTAGTATCTGTACGTTTAGGCTCTAATAAATTGTAGCGCTTCTCCCATATTCTTATTGTGTGCGCTTTAATTCCTGTAAGATTTTCTAAATCTTTAATACTGAATTGATTTTTGATATTGTTCATTTTTTAGTAAAAATGTTTAAACAAAAATAATATTTATACTAATTAATACTACAGAATTAACAAAATTTAAATAAAAAAAGAGTTATTGATAATTTTCAAACCGGGAAAAGAAAAAGAATCGAAAATTAATAGAGATTTGTGCGCACGAGAAGACTCGAACTTCCACGACCTAAATGGTCACTGGCCCCTCAAGCCAGCGCGTCTACCAATTCCGCCACGTGCGCAAAATGAAAAGTAAATATAAAAAAAAAGCTAAGCATTTTAGCTTAACTTTTGTGACCGGGCTGGGGTTCGAACCCAGGACCCTAACATTAAAAGTGTTATGCTCTACCAGCTGAGCTACCCGGTCATTAAGATGTTCTCTTAAATGAGGGTGCAAATATAAAATGTTTAATTAATAAAACAATACTTTTTCTACTTAAATTTTTGTTTTTTTGTCTTGATTGAGTTCAATATATAAATTTTAATTATTTAAGTCTTATGATAGTTGTTTTAATGGGTTATATGGGTTCCGGTAAATCTACCATTGGTAAGAATTTAGCTACTGTACTGAATTATAGTTTTTTAGACTTAGATGATTATATTTCCGATAGAGAAAGTAACACAATTACTGATTTATTTAAAAATAGAGGTGAAATATATTTTAGAAAGAAGGAGTCATTTTATTTGAATGAAATTTTAGACACTGATGAAGATATTGTCTTGGCATTAGGTGGTGGAACGCCTTGTTATGGTAATAATTTAAATTTACTTTTTAGTAATTCTAGGGTAGAACTATTTTATTTAAAATTATCTATACCACTCCTAGTTGAAAGATTGCTCAAAGAAAAAGAAAGTAGGCCTTTAATTAGTCACTTAAATACCAGGGATGAACTCACAGAATTTATTGGCAAACATCTTTTTGAGCGTTCGCAATTCTACAATAAGGCGCCTAATATTATTACTACAGATTTTAAATCTGAGAAAGATATTGTAGAAGAAATTTTAATGTCCTTAATCTAAATAAGCTTCATAGGGTTGTTTAGATAAGTTAACATGAACATGCTCGAATAGAGAAGTAGATAAGGATATACCTTTAAAATCAGCTTTTACAGGAAATTTTTTGTGGTTTCTGTTTACCAATACTGCGGTTTTGAATTTTTTAAGCGGCACATCCAAAAAGTGTTTAATCCCATAAATCAGGGTGCTACCAGAGTTCAACACATCATCAATCAATACTATTGACTTATTAGCATAATCTTCACTTTTAATTGATGTTGAAATAGGGTTTGTTGGTTCTTCTTTGTCAACCGTAACCTTGCAAAGTATAGAATTAATATCTGAAATCTTATCTAGCTGAGATTTAATTTTCTTAGCTAATATGTAACCATTACTTTCAATACCAGCAATAACGATTTCTGATTCGTTTACATTACTTTCATAAATTTGATATGCAATACGTCTTATTTTGTGCTCTATTTCCTTATGGCTTAAAATAGTATTTTTTGTAAGTGCCATGTTATGTTTTTTTTTTAGGTTTTAATTAGAAATACTAACAATCAATAATTAAACTTAATCACAGTCGCTCAAAGATAAAAAACAGTTCTTTACCTTGCCTTTCTTTTATAGAATTTGTTGAGCGCTCAAGTATTTTAATTTTAAAATGTTTGCTAAAAAGATTTTCATATTCATCTAAGCTACCTCCAAAAGGTGGACCAGATTCTGTAAATGGGAAATCAAATAACAAGCCAACTAATTTACCATTAGGTTTTAATAATTGAAACATTTTTTCTGCGTATGGTTTTCTCAAATCAGGATTTAATGCACAGAAGAAAGTTTGTTCAATGATAAGATCAAACTTTTTGTTAAGCTCAAAAAAATCTTGATGCAATAATTGTTCATTGGGAAAATCTTGAACCCTATTTTTTAAGTTTTCTAATGGTTGCTTTGCAATATCTAAAACAAAAGTATTGTTAAATCCCTCATTCCATAACAATTCAGCTTCAAAGCTGTTCCCTGCACCAGGAATTAAAATAGAAGTGGATTTATCATATAACTGTTCAATATAACCCTGTATAGGTGGTGATGCGTAACCAATATTCCATCCGGTTTTATTGTCTTTGTATCTGTTGTCCCAATATGCTTTGTCAAATTTATTCTTCTTCATCTTCATAAAAACTATCTATATCTCGTCTATCTTTTTTAGTAGGTCTTCCAGTTCCTTTTTTACGATAATAATCCTTACTATACTTTAGAAGTTCTTTTGCTACAAAAGATTCTTTAGGAGTTGTATCAGTTCTGTATATATCTAAAAGCTTTGCCCCAACACGGTTGGGAGGTAAATCGTTAATTGTAAGCTTATAGGTAATTTGATCTTTTCTTAACTCTATTTTATCAGTTGGGAAAACCTCTCGAGATGGCTTTGCTACTACATCATTAATCTTTACTTGTCCTTTTTTGCAGGCTTGGGTTGCTATACTTCGTGTCTTATAATAGCGTACACACCAAAGATATTTATCAATTCGCATATATTTTTAACTAAAATCTACGTTAACCTTTTGACGTAAAAATATTAATTTAATGTATCTTGCGCCACATATTAAAGCAATAATGAACACTTGATTAGATTTGTAGTTAGTCTTATCAAAATAATTAAATTGAATATGAAATCAATAAAATTTATAGTTTACCTAGTATTTGTATCGATTTTGGTGATTGCTTGTGAGGATGATGATATTACTGTCCCAAATGTAGAGATTAGAGATAGAGGTGAGCAACAATTAGCGGATAGCGATTCTCTTGTAGCCTATCTCTCTACTCATTATTACAACTCAGATTTTTTTCTGACAGGAACAAATCATAAGTATAGCGATATAGTTATTACGGAACTTGGTGAAGGAGAAGATGTCCCTGCAGGACATACTTTACTCCTGGATGCAGTAGAAACTCATACTACAACTTATGAAGAAACAGACTACGAGTATTATGTTTTAAGACTCAATCAAGGTGGTGGCGAATCCCCAAGATTTACTGATCGTGTAAGAGTAAGATATGAGGGGTTTTCTGTTGACTCTGGTGAAGTTTTTGATTCTCGTGCAACACCCGAGGATTTTTCACTTACTGGTGTTGTTTTTGGTACAGGACTTATAAGAGGCTGGCAATTAATTTTGCCTCAATTTTCAACTTCTACAGATTTTGTTTTAAATAGTGGTATTGTAGAGTATAATAATTATGGTTTAGGTATGATGTTTTTACCATCAGGATTGGCTTATTTTTCTGGAACAGCCTCAGGTTCAATATCTGCATATTCTAATCTAATTTTTAAGTTTGAATTATTGCAATATGAAGAAGTGGACCATGATGGTGACGGAATACCTTCTTATGTTGAAGATTTAAATGTCAACTTGGATGTGTTAGATGATGACACAGATGGAGATTTAGCTCCAAATTATATTGATTTAGATGACGATGGCGATGGTGTTAATACCTTTGATGAGTTAATATCAAACACCTATACAGTTGATACAAATATAGGAGAAACAGAACCTGTTCTGGCAAATAACGAATATGAGGTGAGTAGATCAACAACTAACGGCGTTATTACCATTAATACAGTAACTGTTGTTGATGCAGATAGTAATGGCACACCAGACTACCTTCAAGAAGATGTATCCACTAATTATAATGAAGAAGAAGGGTGATTGTCCTACACATAATAATAAAAATAAGAGAAGCCGCTAATTAGCGGCTTCTTCATATATAACTATTTTCATTTTATAATGCTATGGACAAGCTCAATATCAATTGATCTGGTCTAGTATCTATTCTACTGGCAACACCAGTGCCTAAATTGTTATTAATAAATGTGGCCTCATTATCATTAAAACCTCGTTCATATCTCAAGTCAATGCCAACTTTATTAAAACTTAGACCTATACCAAAATTTAGCCCCACAGAGAAATCGTCTTCAATATTATCAATATTGATACCTTCAAATTCTGTATCCAAAATATATTGTAAAGAAGGTCCTCCAAATACACTTACTGGTCCTATGACCTTCATACCAACCAAAAGCGGTGCATCTATTTTCTTCACATTAAAAGTATTGCTGTCGTAATCACTTTTGGTAGTTGTATAAAAGAGTTCCGGTCTAAAGTATAACCTATCACCAATTTTTCCGAAAAGACCTATATGATAGCCAATATTTCGATCTGGATTTTTAGCATTGTCACCAATGGACTCGAAATAATCACCATTTGCGCTGTAATTTAAGCCAGCTTTAAAACCAAAAGCACTTCCTTTTTGAGCATTAGCACTTAGTCCAATGAATGCAAGAATAACAGCAAAAAATGCTGTCTTTTTCAAATTTTTCATAATGTTCGTTTTTAAGATTAGGTATATAATATCAAAAACGTTTCCAAAATGAAGTTATTTTCTTTTTAGGACTTTTTTTGCTGCTTTTTGTATTGCAGCACTATTTAACTCATATTTATCCAAGAGTTGTTCAGGCGTGCCAGATTCACCAAATGTATCTTTTGTAGCAACAAACTCTTGAGGTGTTGGCTTATTAAGTGCTAAAACTCTAGCAACACTTTCTCCAAGACCACCTAAATAGTTATGTTCTTCAGCAGTAACAATACAGCCTGTTTTAGACACAGAGTCTAAAATAGCTTTATCGTCAAGTGGTTTTATGGTATGAATATTTATTACTTCTGCACTAATTCCATTTTCATTTAATTCTTTAGCAGCTTCTAGAGCTTCCCAAACTAAATGACCAGTTGCTACTATGGTTACATCATTACCGTCAGTTAGCTTTACTGCTTTTCCAATTTCAAATTCACCATTTTCTGGTGTGAAATTAGGTACTTTAGGACGGCCAAATCTTAAATATACAGGACCGTGATGCTTTGCTATAGCTAAAGTTGCAGCTTTAGTTTGGTTGTAATCACAAGTATTAATCACAGTCATTCCAGGAAGCATCTTCATTAATCCGATGTCTTCAAGAATTTGATGTGTAGCTCCATCTTCACCTAGTGTAACACCAGCATGTGAAGCACAGATTTTTACATTTTTATGAGAATAAGCTACACTCTGGCGTATTTGGTCATAAACTCTACCTGTTGAGAAATTGGCAAATGTACCAGTAAAAGGAATTTTACCTCCTATAGTCATACCAGCGGCCATGCCAATCATATTGGCCTCAGCTATACCAACTTGAAAGAAACGTTCAGGGTGATTTGCTTTAAAATCATCCATTTTAAGAGATCCGGTCAGGTCGGCACAAAGTGCAACAACATTTTCATTTGTTTGTCCTAACTCTGTTAATCCAGCTCCAAAACCAGAGCGTGTATCTTTACTTCCTGTATTTGTATATGTTTTCATTCTATGTTTTGATTGCTGATTAATAATCTCCTAAAGTTTCTGCGTTTTGGGCTAATCCGCTTGCTAATTGCTCATCGTTTGGTGCTTTTCCATGCCATGCGTGTGTGTGCATCATAAAATCTACACCATTGCCCATAACAGTTTTTAACAATACACATACAGGTTTGCCATTTCCTGTTAGGGATTTGGCTTTTTTCATGCCTTTAAGTATGGCTTCAATATCGTTACCCTCTTCTATTTCTAAAACAGTCCAACCAAAAGCTTCAAATTTTGCTTTAATGTTACCCATTGGTAAAACGTTATCAGTAGAACCATCAATTTGTTGACCGTTTAAATCTACAGTAGCAATTAGATTGTCTATTTTGTTTCCCGCAGCATACATTATAGCTTCCCAGTTTTGTCCTTCTTGTAATTCACCATCACCATGAAGGCTATAAATAAGATGATTGTCTTTATTTAACTTTTTGGTTTCAGCAGCACCTATAGCTACTGACATTCCTTGCCCTAAAGAACCAGACGCAATCCTAATGCCTGGTAAACCTTCGTGAGTTGTTGGGTGTCCTTGTAATCTTGAGTCTATTAATCTGAATGTATTTAATTCATCAATTGGAAAATAACCAGCTCTTGCGAGTACACTGTAATATACTGGTGAAATGTGGCCGTTTGATAAGAAAAATAAATCTTCTCCAATACCATCCATATCAAAACCATCTTTGGTTTCCATTATTTCATTGTAAAGACAAACAAAAAATTCTGCACAACCTAGTGATCCGCCGGGATGACCAGAATTTACTTTGTGAACCATGCGTAGAATATCTCTACGAACCTGAGTAGTTAAATCTTCTAATTGTTTAATATTAGACATGTTTTTGAGCTTAAATTAATGCTGCAAAAATAACTTTTTGTAAGTCGCATTCAAAAGTCGAATAGTGCCATTTATTAACGATTTTGAAGAATTACTAACAATTTTTGAATTTAATTAAGACTCCAATGTATTAGAGTTAATTATATTTGCCACCAGACTTACTTTTATGAAATTTAATTGCTTAGCAAAAGATAAAGAAACTAAGGCAAGAGCAGGAGTTATTACTACTGATCATGGTACTATTGAAACACCAATTTTTATGCCTGTTGGCACCGTTGGTACAGTAAAAGGTGTACATCAGCGAGAATTAAAAAATGATATTAATTCAGACATCATTCTTGGTAACACTTACCATTTGTATCTAAGGCCTCAAACTTCAATTCTAGAACAGGCAGGAGGACTTCATAAATTTATGAATTGGGATCGTAATATTCTAACCGATTCAGGTGGATATCAGGTATATTCTTTATCAGCAAATAGAAAGATTAAGGAAGAGGGAGTAAAGTTTAAATCGCATATTGATGGTAGTTCCCATGTATTTACACCAGAAAATGTTATGGAAATTCAACGCTCTATTGGTGCGGATATAATTATGGCGTTTGATGAGTGTACACCTTACCCGTGTGATTATAACTATGCAAAACGCTCAATGCATATGACTCACCGTTGGTTGGATCGCTGTATGTTGCATTTGGAAAAAGTACCATTTAAGTATGGTTACGAACAAACATTTTTCCCAATTGTACAAGGAAGTACTTATAAGGATTTAAGAATGCAATCAGCTGAGTATATAGCTAATGTAGGTGCACAAGGAAATGCAATAGGAGGTTTATCTGTTGGTGAGCCTGCAGAAGAAATGTATGCTATGACTGAGGTGGTTTGCGATATTTTGCCAGAAGATAAACCAAGGTATTTGATGGGAGTTGGAACTCCAATCAATATTTTAGAAAACATTGCGTTAGGTGTAGATATGTTTGATTGTGTAATGCCAACAAGAAATGCCAGAAATGGTATGCTATTTACTGCGCATGGTACAATAAACATTAAAAACAAAAAATGGGCTGAAGATTTTTCGCCAATAGACGAAATGGGAATCACCTATGTAGATACAGAATATAGTAAAGCATATCTTAAACACTTATTCTCGGTTAATGAATTATTAGGTAAGCAAATTGCTACAATTCATAACTTAGGATTTTATTTGTGGTTGGTAAGAGAGGCAAGAAAACACATCATTGAAGGTGATTTTAAAGTATGGAAAGAAATGATGGTTAAACAAATGGATAAAAGATTATAGTAGGTGAAAATCTTAGATTGGTACATACTAAAGCGTTATTTGTTAACATTTCTAATGATGTTATTGCTATTTATTCCAATTGGAATTACAGTAGATTTGGCAGAAAAAGTTGGAAAAATTATCGAAAACGAGGCGCCTTTTGGTGAAGTTACATCTTACTATGTAGACTTTACTGTGTATTTCGCAAATCTTTTATTTCCCTTGTTCTTGTTTCTGTCAGTCATATGGTTTACATCCAAATTAGCAAATAACACAGAAATTGTAGCTTTCCTTAGCTCAGGTGTTTCATTTTCAAGATTTTTAAGACCTTATATGATAGGAGCTACTATTGTAGCATCTATTGCTTTAGTTTTAGGGATGTATTTAGCACCAATTGCAAGTCAAGGCTTTAATGAGTTTAAATATAAGTACCTTAAAAAGCATAAAAGTATACAAAAGACAAGAGATGTCTATCAACAAATAAATGATAATGACTATATCTATGTAAGTAGCTTTGTTCCTAAAACCAACTCGGGAAGTAACTTTACCTATGAGCATTTTGAAGGGAATGAATTAAAATATAAAATCTTTGCTGATTACATTAGATTCATAGAAAAAGATAGTAGCTACAGACTAACATCATATGTTAAACGTAGTTTTGAAAATGGTATTGAAACTATAGAGAAAGAACGGAGAAAAGATACGATTTTTCCTTTTGAGCTTGAGGATTTAACACCTGTTGAGTATGCAGCAGAAACAAAATCTTATGAAGAGCTTCTCAAATTTATAGATGCAGAAAAAAGACGAGGTTCACCTAATATTGGGAGATATGAGGTAGTAAAATTAAAGAAGTGGAGTTTACCTGTATCCATTTTTATATTAACCATAATTGCAGTGGCAGTATCTTCTGTAAAACGGAGAGGTGGTATGGGTGTTAATTTGGCATTTGGTATTGCGATTGCCATGATTTATGTCTTTTTCGATAAAATATTTGGTGTAATGGCAGAGCAATCTAATTTCTCACCAGTTATTGCAGTGTGGTTTCCTAATGTAATATTTGGTATTTTAGCTGTATATCTTCTACAGAATGCCAAACGCTAGACTAAAGGATTACCTTCATTTACATTTTCTGGTTTTTATAGCTGGTTTTACAGCAATTCTAGGCAAAGAGATATCCGCTGGAGCTACAGCAATTGTTTGGTATAGAATGTCAATTGCAGCGGTTTTAATGTTGATTTATATAAAAATCATTAAACTTAATATTAAAGTAAGTAGAAAAACAATCCTCAAGTTTTCTGCAGCAGGTGTCATAATTGCTCTACATTGGATTACTTTTTTTGAATCCATAAAGCAATCTAATATTTCAATAGCATTAGCCATGTTTTCATCGGGAGCTTTCTTTGCGTCATTTATAGAACCTATCTTTTTTAAAAGACGCATTTTGATTTATGAAATACTCTTTGGTTTAGTAGTAATTTTAGGAGTGTTTTTAATTACAAGCAGCGAATTAAAATATATAAACGGCATAATACTAGGATTACTATCTGCACTTTTTTCTACGTTATTTGCTGTTATCAATGGACGGTTTATAGAGCGATACAACGCAACGGTTATTTCATTTTATGAGTTTATCAGTGGTGTTTTGTTTTTGAGTCTATTTATACATTTTTCAGGTATTCATTTCAATGAGAAATTCTTTGCGCTTTCTCAAATGGATTGGATTTATATTTTCATTTTAGCTTCAGTATGTACAGCATATGCATTTGTAGGAGCAGTAGAGGTTATGAGATATATAAGCCCTTTTACGGTAATTCTAACCTATAATTTAGAGCCAATATATGGTATAGTTTTAGCATTGTTTCTATTTCCAGAAACCGAAAAAATGTCACCACAATTTTATCTAGGTGCAGCTTTAATAATATCTATGGTACTGTTGGATGCTATATTGAAAAACAGTAAAGCACGAAAACGAAAAAAGATACCTGTTAACAATTGAAGTTTGTATATTTGTAAACTTAACTAACTAAAAACTAACTTCAAATTGTATGGAATATTTAGAGTTTGAATTACCTATAAAAGAACTAGAGGAACAGCTTGAAAAGTGCCAGATCATTGGTGAAGAGAGTGATGTAGATGTAACAGAAACTTGTAAACAGATTGAGAAAAAATTAGCTGAAACCAAAAAAGAGATTTACAAAAACCTAACGGCTTGGCAACGAGTTCAGTTATCGCGTCATCCCAACAGGCCATATACTTTAGATCACATAAGAGCGCTATGTGGGGATTCATTTTTAGAACTACATGGTGATCGAAATGTTAAGGACGATAAGGCAATGATTGGTGGTTTGGGTAAGATTGGTGACCAAACATATATGTTTATAGGTCAACAGAAAGGATATAATACCAAGACTAGACAGTATAGAAATTTCGGAATGTCTAATCCTGAAGGTTACCGCAAGGCATTGCGTCTTATGAAATCTGCTGAAAAGTTTGGAATCCCTGTAGTAACCTTAATTGATACACCTGGTGCCTATCCTGGTTTAGAGGCTGAAGAAAGAGGGCAAGGAGAAGCTATTGCAAGAAACATTTTAGAAATGTGTCGTTTAAAAGTTCCAATAATCACCGTAATAATAGGTGAAGGAGCATCTGGTGGTGCACTAGGAATAGGTGTAGGTGACAAAGTGATGATGCTAGAAAACACTTGGTATTCGGTAATTTCCCCTGAATCATGCTCATCTATATTATGGAGAAGCTGGGAATATAAAGAGCAGGCTGCAGAAGCACTAAAGTTAACAGCTAAGGATATGAAACGCATGAAGCTTGTAGACCAAATAATTAAAGAACCTTTAGGTGGCGCTCATACAGATAGAGAAAAAACATTTTCAGCTGTGAGAGATGCAATAGTAAGTTCTTATGAAGAGTTAAAAAACTTATCACCAAAACAATTAGTAAAAAACCGTATGGCTAAATACGAAGAAATGGGAGTCTATAAAGACTAAATACAACAGACATAAGCAACTAAAAAAAACTGAAGTTAAGTCTTCGGTTTTTTTTATCACTATTAACAATATATTAAAGTTATTAACAGTTAGATTGTTAATGAACTGTTGAGATTGCAGATGGGTCAAAACGCATTTCATCGATACTATTTAACTACTTTTGTTACTTATGAAGCAACCTAACCCAATACAAGGATATAAAGTCGATAAAAGCACTATAATCAGCTTAGAGAAAGGAAAAATACCGCCTCAAGCTATTGATTTAGAGGAAGTTGTGCTTGGAGCGATGATGATTGATAAAAAAGGTGTTGATGAGGTTATAGATATTTTAAGTCCAGAAGCTTTTTATAAAGATGCCCATAAATACATCTTTGAAGCTATTTTCAAATTATTTGAAAGCAGTGAACCAATTGACTTATTAACCGTTTCAGCGCAACTAAAGAAAGATCAAAAATTAGATTTAGTTGGAGGTGATTTTTATCTCATTTCTTTAACACAACGTGTATCCTCTTCGGCACATATAGAGTTTCATGCTCGTATCATTCTTCAAAAGTTTATTCAACGTAGTTTAATTAAAATTTCTAACGAAATTATTGAAGATGCTTATGATGAAACAAAAGACGTTTTCGACCTCTTAGATAACGCTGAAGCCAAACTTTATGAAGTTACACAGGGCAACGTAAAAAAATCTACAGAAACGGCTCAAAGCTTAGTAATACAGGCTAAAAAGAAAATTGAAGAAATATCAAATAAAGAGGGATTAAGTGGTATACCAACAGGTTTTGATAAGCTTGATAAATTAACCTCAGGTTGGCAACCAAGTGATTTGATTATTGTTGCTGCACGTCCTGGTATGGGTAAAACAGCATTAACGCTTACAATGGCAAGAAATATTGCCGTAGATTTTAATCAGGCTGTAGCTTTCTTTTCATTAGAGATGTCTTCGGTACAACTTATTACACGTTTAATTTCTAGCGAAACAGGGTTGTCTTCTGAAAAATTAAGAACAGGAAAGCTAGAAAAACACGAATGGGAGCAACTTAATGTAAAGGTGAAAACTTTAGAAAAAGCTCCGTTGTTTATTGATGATACACCATCGCTTTCAATTTTCGATTTAAGAGCAAAAGCACGTCGATTAGCATCTCAATATGATATTAAGGTAATCATGATAGATTATTTGCAACTGATGACTGCTGGAGGAAGTCAAAAAGGCGGAAATCGTGAACAGGAAATTTCTATGATTTCTCGTAACCTTAAAGCCTTAGCAAAAGAGCTCAACGTTCCTGTTATTGCATTGTCGCAGCTATCTCGTGCTGTTGAAACTCGTGGAGGTAGCAAACGACCTCTCCTTTCAGATTTACGTGAATCTGGAGCTATTGAGCAAGATGCTGATATTGTATCATTCATTTACAGACCAGAATACTACAAGATAGATGAATGGGATGATGAAGAGCGTTCACCAACCGAAGGACAAGGTGAGTTCATAGTAGCCAAGCACAGGAATGGTGGTTTGGACAACATCAGATTGAAGTTTATCGGTCATTTAGGTAAGTTTGATAATTTGGATGACTTTGATACGCCTTTTGAATTCCAATCTAAATTGAATGCGGCAGCTAATGACGATACCTTTAAGCCAGATAACTTCCCTTCAGCTTCTGATGCTTTTGATGATCCGGAGGATGATGGTGTGCCTTTTTAACAGCAAATTATAATTTACTAGCTTCTTTTTTAACGTATCTTTACGTTCGGTTATTAAGAAGAAAATTGCCTCATGTTAGACCAAAGACGCACAACAAATATCTTGTTGTTTATAATTGTTATCCCTTTAGTATTTTATTTACTTAAAGTCTTGTCCTTTATCTTTATTCCATTGATTTTTTCAATGTTTATTGCATTGTTGTTTTTGCCTCTGATGCGTCAATTAGGGAGAAGAAAGGTTCCAAAAATAATGAGTATCATAGTGGTTTTGCTATTAGTATCTACTTGTGTCTACTTAGGGATAGAATTAATTAAGCTATCTAGCAAAGAAATACTAGCTACAAAATCTGAATTTATCCCCAAGGCAGAAGGAAAATTGGCAGATTTAAAGGTGTATCTATCCGATAGTTTCGGTATTGAATTTGAACAAGACAAAAACTTTTTAGCTCAATTTTTTGAAAAAGAAAATTTAGGTTCAACTTTTGGGTTTTTAAGAACGTTTTTAACCACACTTCTTATGACAGCCTTTTTTGTGGTATTGTGGTTGGGTGAATCTATAAACGTTCATAATCTTCTTAATAACACGCTTTTAAAACAAAAACACACCTCGATTAAAGCCTTCATGAAGATTGAAAAAGATTTAATAAAATTCATAAAGGTAAAGTTTTTGGTAAGTGCTTTAACAGGGTTGTTTACAGGTTTGATGTGTGTGTTCTTCGATGTTAGTTTTCCAATATTTTGGGGTTTATTTGCCTTTGCGATTAACTTTGTGCAAATGGTAGGCTCTTTTATTTCAGTAATATTACTTTCAATTTTTGCTTTTGTTGAGTTAGATCCAACCAGTACGTTGTTCTTTTTTATACTTTCTATAACGTTGGTTCAGGTAGTTTTTGGTGCCATTTTAGAGCCCATATTTATGGGAAAATCATTTTCAATAAATATCATTGCAGTTCTCGTAATGTTGATGTTTTGGGGATTTTTATGGGGAATTCCAGGATTGATTATGGCGATTCCTATAACGGTTTTCATCAAAATTATTTTAGAGCAATTTCCAAGCACTAAAATTATAGCAAGTTTGCTTTCGGGCAATGAAACTAAGTTAGATTAAGTTTCTAGGAGTTTCAAGAATTGTAATTTTAAGTATCTTTCTACCATAAACTTAAAATTATGGTTCACGGTACGCACAACGCTCAGGAAGACTCTAGAAATGATAAAGTTCTTATTTACATAAATGATCAACTTTTTCCAAGAAATGAAGCCAAAATTTCAGTTTTTGACAGCGGCTATTTAGTAGGTGATGGAGTTTGGGAAGCCCTAAGATTGCACAATGGTGTTTTAGTGTTTTTAGAAGATCACCTTAATAGATTATGGCAGTCTGCAAAAACAGTTGGAATGGCATTGCCATTTACTAAAGACGAATTGACTGAAAAAGTGTGGAATACACTCAATGCCAATACTATGAAAGACGGAGTTCACGTCAGGATTATGGTAACACGAGGCATAAAAAAGACACCATCCCAAGATCCTCGTTTAACGATTTTTGGACCTAATGTGGTTATTATTCCAGAGTATAAAAAAGCTTCAAACGAGTCTAAAGAAAAAGGAATTACATTGTTCACTAGCACTATTAGAAGAGGCTCGCCAGATTACTTAGATCCTAGGTTGAATTGTCATAGTAAGTTACACGAAGTGCAAGCACTAATACAAGCCATTGAAGCTGGTGCAGACGAAGCGTTAATGTTAGATGTCAACGGATTTGTAGCCACGTGTAATGCCACAAATTTCTTTATGGTAAAAAATGGAGAAGTGTGTACATCTACAAGCAAGTATTGTATGAATGGCATCACCAGAGCTAAGGTTATAGAGGTATGTAATTCTAACGGAATTCCATGTGTTGAAAAAGACTTTTCCTTATTTGATGTGTATGGTGCAGATGAAGCCTTTGTAACAGGAACCTTTGGTGGATTAACACCAGTAACAAAGATTGATGGAAGGCAGATTGGTGAAGGTAAATTTGGGGAAATGACAAGAAAATTAAGTGGTTTATACGAAAATTTAATCGAAAGTGAAGTTGCCAAAGGATAACATAAAACGAATTTGTTTGTGGTCTGGCCCAAGGAATATTTCTACTGCGTTGATGTATTCCTTTGCCCAGCGATTAGATACAAAAGTATTTGATGAGCCTCTTTATGCTTATTATTTAAAGAACTATCCCGAAGCACAAAGTTATCATCCAGGTGCAGTAGATATAATGAATACTATGGAACCTGATGGTGAAAAGGTAGTAGAAATGATGCTAAACAATGATGAGAAGCCAGTCCTGTTTTTTAAGCATATGACGCATCATCTTTTGGATTTAGATCGTAGTTTTATGAAAGGCACCATCAATATTATTCTTACTAGAGACCCAGTAGATATGTTGCCTTCTTTCGACAAAGTTATAAATAATCCTACGTTAAATGATGTGGGCTATCAGCTTCATATCGATCTTTTAAATTATTTCGAACAACATAATATTCCTTTCAAAGTTTTAAACTCTAAACAAGTACTAAAAAATCCTGAAGATGCGTTGAGAAAACTCTGTGCATTTGCTGAAATTCCTTTTGAAAAAGCTATGCTATCGTGGAAACCGCAAAAGCGAGAAGAAGATGGTATTTGGGCAAAATATTGGTACCATAATGTTCATAAATCGAGTGGATTTCAAAAATATATGCCTAAAGAAGAGGACTTTCCATCCCATTTAAATCCGCTTCTAGAAGAATGTTTACCACATTACAATAAACTAATGGAATACGCCATTTAGCTCTTAAAAGAATGATAAAATGAACGATAATAGACTAAAATTTGGTTATATTTCGTTCTAAATCTATGAACTTGAAAAAATTATTCTTCATATTATTTGGATTATTTCTTAGTATTAGTGTACACGCTTCGTACATTTTAATTCCTATGGATGCTGAATCTCAGAAAAATCATTTAAAAGCGTATGGTGTTACCTACTGGACTCTAGAACGGGAACTTAAAGTAAACTGGTTACTGAATTACAGAGGCGGATCTTTTTTGTTGCCTGATGCTGAGATCATTCAACGCGAGTGCCAAATCAGAGGTGTGTCATTTGAAGTGATTTCAGATACCAAAGCACAAGAAATCTTAGATGAAATTGCAAGTCCAGCTGTAAACCAAGAAGCGGTCGTGTTAGAAAAAGCACCTAAGATTGCAGTCTACACACCTTATGGCAAACAACCCTGGGACGACGCGGTAACGATGGTTTTGACCTATGCAGAAATTCCTTACGAAACCATTTATGATGAAGAAGTATTAAAGGACGAACTTTTATTATATGACTGGTTGCACCTTCATCACGAGGATTTTACAGGTCAGTATGGAAAATTTTACAGAACGTATCGTTCGGCAGCGTGGTATATTGAAGAAAAAAAAGCGGCAGAAGAATTAGCAAATAAGCTAGGTTACGATAAAGTTTCTGAAGCAAAATTAGCTATAGCTCTGAAAATTAGAGATTATGTAGTAGGTGGTGGTTTTATGTTTGCCATGTGTTCTGCAACCGATAGTTTTGATATTGCTTTATCTGCTGAGGGTGTTGACATTTGTGAACCAATGTTTGATGGTGATGGAAGTGATCCTGGCTACCAAAATAAGATTGATTATTCCAAAACTTTTGCTTTCAAAGATTTTATTCTGGAACGTAGTCCTAATGTCTATGAGTTTTCTTCAATAGATATGACCCAAAAACGCCAAATACCATTTAAAACCGATTACTTTTCTTTAATGGAATATTCTGCTAAATGGGATCCGATTCCAACGATGCTGACGCAAAACCATACCTCTTTGGTTAAAGGTTTTATGGGACAAACTACGTCATTTACGCGAAACGAAATAAAATCGAATGTTTTAGTTATGGGAGAAAATAGAACCAATGGTGAGGCTAAATACATTCACGGAATTAAGGGAAAAGGATTCTTTACTTTTTATGGTGGTCACGATCCTGAGGACTATACCCATAGAGTAGGAGACCCTAAAACAGAATTAGACTTGCACCCAACATCTCCTGGTTATAGATTAATACTCAACAATGTATTGTTCCCAGCAGCTAAGAAAAAGAAGCAGAAGACTTGATTATTAGTGTTTTGAATATTAACTTGAGCTAATCAATTTCAAAAATTTAAAGAATGTCTACGAAAGAACAAATACTTAATAAAATTCAAATTTTAATAACAAACCACTTTAGAACACCAGAAGAAGCATTTTTATTTTTTGATGAAGATGGCGATGGAAAATTATCTAAGGATGAAATAAAAACACTATTAAAGCAGGCAGAAATCAGTGGTTTTCTCAGAGGTATTGTATCTTCTAAATTAATTGAGGGGTACGATAAAGACGGAGATGAACTTATTAATTGGCAGGAATTTAAATATGCTATTGATGAAATTTCAGATGATTCAAAATAGGTTAAATGGAATTTTTTCAAAAGGAAGTTAGATTAAAGCCTTATAATCGAGGTTTTCATATTATAACCCAAGATATCCTTAAAGCAATTCCTGAAATTGAAAAGATAAATATTGGTCAGTTGCAAGTTTTTATAAAGCACACTTCAGCAAGTTTAACAATAAATGAGAATGCAGACCCAACAGTTAGATTGGATTTTGAAAGTCATTTAAACAATTTAGTTCCAGAAAATTTATCCTATTATAAGCATGTCTATGAAGGTGCAGATGATATGCCAGCACACATTAAAGCATCTTTAATGGGAGTTTCAGTTCAAATACCAATCACAAATGGCAAATTAAACTTAGGTATTTGGCAAGGAATATACCTCTGTGAACACAGAAACAATGCTTCAGGTAGAAATTTGGTTATAACAGCTTTCGGAAGCTAAAAAACAAAAAATCCGATTCGTTAGAATCGGATTTTTTGTTAAGCGAAATGTTGTTATTAATTTTGGCTAAAAGCCTTACTTTACTTTGTTTACTATTGCTTCAAAAGCTTCAGGGTGATTCATAGCTAAATCTGCAAGAACCTTACGGTTTAATTCTATATTATTAGCTTTTAATTTCCCCATAAACTTCGAATAGCTCATTCCGTGTTGTCTTGCACCTGCATTAATACGCATAATCCATAACGCGCGGAATGTTCTTTTTTTGTTTTTACGGTCTCTATACGAGTATAACATCGCTTTGTCAACCGCATTTTTTGCTACTGTCCAGACATTTTTACGTCTTCCAAAGTAACCTTTTGCTTGCTTAAGAACTTTTTTTCTTCTAGCTCTTTTCGCAACTGAATTTACTGATCTTGGCATTTCTTTAATTGTTTTTTGTAGTAGGCGACCAAGAATTGGTACTTGCTAAATAATTTTGCCTAACTCCAGGGTTTATAAATTGTTTAACCGGTTAAATTATTACTTCATACGAAGCATTAATTTAACATTATTCTCGTCAGACTCATGTACAGTTGTGTCATGAGTTAACGCTAGCTTACGCTTTTTAGACTTCTTTGTTAAGATGTGACTTTTAAAAGCGTGCTTTCTTTTAATCTTACCAGTGCCAGTTAGTTTGAAACGTTTCTTAGCACTTGATTTTGTTTTCATTTTAGGCATTTTGTCCTAGGTTTAATTTACGTTTCGCTTATCGTTATCCACCGAGGCTTTAGCGTAGGTGGTTTTTTTCTTATTTACTCTTCTTAGGAGCTATGAACATTATCATTCGCTTACCTTCAAGCTTTGGCATTTGTTCTACTTTACCATACTCTTCAAGGTCTTGTGCTAATCTTAATAATAAGATTTGTCCTTGTTCCTTGAATACTATTGATCGTCCCTTAAAAAATACAAAAGCTTTAAGTTTTGCACCATCCTTTAAGAACTTCTCAGCATGTTTCTTTTTAAATTCATAATCATGGTCATCAGTTTGAGGACCAAATCGAATTTCTTTTACAACAACTTTAGTAGCTTTAGCTTTTAAAACTTTTTCACGCTTCTTCTGTTCGTAAAGAAACTTCTTATAATCCATAATCTTACAAACAGGAGGATTTGCATTTGGCGAAATCTCAACAAGATCTAATCCTTGCTCATCAGCCATGGATAATGCTTTTTTGATAGGGTAAATGCCAACTTCGACATTTTCACCTACCAATCGAACTTCTTCAGTTCTAATTTTTGAATTTATACGATGTTTATCCTCTTGGGATTCTCGTTTATTATAATCCTTTCTGTTTCTACGTATTGCTATGGCTTATTTTTTTTAATTAAACTTTATTCATTAAAAGCTTTTTAAGCTTTCATTAATTTTTTTATTGATCAATTTAGAAAAATCACTAACACTTATTGTACCAAGATCTTCACCTCCGTGTTGTCTTACAGTAATAGTGTTATCTTTTTCTTCTTGCTCGCCAACAACTATAATGTAGGGATATTTTTGCATTTCTGCTTCTCTTATTTTTTTTCCTACAGTTTCATTTCTGTTATCTACAAGGGCGCGAATTTCGTTATTTTCTAGCAAATTTAAAACTTTTTCAGCGTATTTTTCATATTTCTCACTTACAGACAATATAATAGCTTGCTCTGGCATAAGCCATAGAGGGAAATTCCCGCCTGTATGTTCTAGCAAAATAGCAACAAATCGTTCCATACTACCGAAAGGTGCTCTATGTATCATTACAGGTCTGTGAAGTTCATTGTCACTACCTTTGTAAGTTAAATCAAAACGCTCAGGAAGGTTGTAATCTACCTGAATAGTGCCTAATTGCCATTGACGACCTAATGCATCCTTAACCATAAAGTCTAATTTAGGCCCATAAAATGCAGCCTCACCGGTTTCAACAACATAATTAAGGCCTTTATCCTTAGCGGCATTTAAAATTGCTTGTTCGGCTTTTTCCCAATTTTCATCACTGCCTATATATTTTTCAGGTTTTTCAGGATCTCTCAAAGATACTTGGGCTGTAAAGTTTTCAAACCCTAAAGAACCAAACACATACAGTACCAAATCTATAACTTCTTTGAATTCTGCGTCTAATTGATCTGGTGTACAAAAAATATGTGCATCATCTTGAGTAAATCCCCTTACACGGGTTAGACCGTGTAATTCTCCACTTTGCTCATACCTGTAAACAGTACCAAATTCAGCAAATCGCTTAGGTAATTCTTTATATGAATAAGGTCTGTTATTATATATTTCGCAATGATGAGGGCAGTTCATAGGTTTTAATAAAAATTCTTCACCTTCAGCCGGAGTATTTATAGGTTGAAAACTATCTTCACCATACTTTGCAAAGTGACCAGATGTTACATATAAATCTTTACTTCCTATATGTGGTGTAACTACCATTTCATATCCAGCTTTTTTCTGGGCAGCTTTTAAGAAGTTTTCTAAACGCTCACGTAATGCAGCTCCTTTAGGTAACCAAAGGGGAAGGCCTTGACCAACTTTTGGCGAAAATGTAAAAAGCTCTAATTCTTTACCAAGTTTTCTGTGATCTCTTCTCTTGGCTTCTTCTAATAGGTGAAGATATTCGGTTAACTCTTTTTGTTTAGGAAATGAAATGCCGTAAACTCTAGTTAATTGTTTTTCATTTTCATCACCTTTATAATAAGCACCAGCAACGCTTAATAGTTTTACAGCTTTAATGATGTCAGTATTCGGAATGTGACCACCACGACACAAATCTGTAAAAGTAGAATGGTCGCAGAAACTTATAGAGCCATCTTCTAAGTTTTCGATAAGATCAACTTTATAATCATTTTTACCTCTATAATAAGAAAGAGCATCAGCTTTAGAAACCTCACGCATTTTGAAATCATGTTTGCCTCTAGCAATTTCCATCATTTTATTCTCAATAGCTTTGAAATCTTTTTCTGAAATTGAATCATCCCCTAAATCTACGTCATAATAAAAACCATTTTCAATAGCAGGCCCAACCCAAAGTTTTACATTCGGATATAGTTCTTCCAATGCTTGTGCTAAAACATGTGCTGAAGAATGCCAAAAGGCTTTCTTTCCTTCGTTGTCTCTCCACGTATATAAAGTAAGACTACCATCAGTGGTTAATGGAGTGGTAGTTTCAACAATAGTATTGTTGAATTTTGCTGAAATAACATTACGCGCAAAACCTTCGCTAATATCTACAGCCACTTCATAAGGAGTTACATCTTTATCAAAAGATCTAACCGAACCATCAGGTAGAGTAATTTTAATCATTAGTAATTTATATAAATTTAGCCCACAAAGATATGCCTATATATATTAAGGACAAAGTGATGTTTTTAATAAAATTTAGCTTAATCCAATGAGTTGGAATTTAGACCAATAAAACATTTCACAAATAAATAGCCTAAAAGTATTTGGTGGTAATGAAAAGGGTTTTATATTTGCGGCCCCTAAAGAGGTGCATCGTGCCGGAAAGAGGGGTCGAGTTCATTCCCATATACAGGCACCGAAAAAAAATAAATTATTTTTTTGCAAAGATGTTGTGGGAATAAAAAAAGGGTTTTATATTTGCACCCGCTTAACGAGGAAACGAGTTAAAAAGCGAAGAGAAAAAGTTCATTAACATATTGAATTGACAGCGTAAATACCGACCGGAAACGGTTGGTAATAACAAGAGAATAGATCATTTAGAGTACCGGAGAATTCCTATCGGTTGTTAGAGAAATAAGTCTTAGGACTTAAAGATTTAACGATGAAGAGTTTGATCCTGGCTCAGGATGAACGCTAGCGGCAGGCCTAACACATGCAAGTCGAACGGTAACAGGGAAAAGCTTGCTTTTTCGCTGACGAGTGGCGCACGGGTGCGTAACGCGTATACAATCTGCCTCTTACTGGGGAATAGCCTTTGGAAACGAAGAATAATACCCCATGGAATCCAAATTTCGCATGTTATTTGGATTAAAGCCTCGGCGGTAAGAGATGAGTATGCGTTCTATTAGCTAGATGGTGCGGTAACGGCGCACCATGGCAACGATAGATAGGGGCCCTGAGAGGGGGATCCCCCACACTGGTACTGAGACACGGACCAGACTCCTACGGGAGGCAGCAGTGAGGAATATTGGACAATGGGCGAAAGCCTGATCCAGCCATGCCGCGTGCAGGAAGACTGCCCTATGGGTTGTAAACTGCTTTTATACGGGAAGAAACCCACCTACGTGTAGGTGGCTGACGGTACCGTAAGAATAAGCATCGGCTAACTCCGTGCCAGCAGCCGCGGTAATACGGAGGATGCAAGCGTTATCCGGAATCATTGGGTTTAAAGGGTCCGTAGGTGGATTGGTAAGTCAGAGGTGAAAGCCTGCAGCTCAACTGTAGAACTGCCTTTGATACTGCTAGTCTTGAATTATTGTGAAGTGGTTAGAATATGTAGTGTAGCGGTGAAATGCATAGATATTACATAGAATACCGATTGCGAAGGCAGATCACTAACAATATATTGACACTGATGGACGAAAGCGTGGGGAGCGAACGGGATTAGATACCCCGGTAGTCCACGCCGTAAACGATGGTCACTAGCTGTTCGGACTTCGGTCTGAGTGGCTAAGCGAAAGTGATAAGTGACCCACCTGGGGAGTACGTTCGCAAGAATGAAACTCAAAGGAATTGACGGGGGCCCGCACAAGCGGTGGAGCATGTGGTTTAATTCGATGATACGCGAGGAACCTTACCAGGGCTTAAATGTAGATTGCATTAGTTGGAGACAGCTATTTCTTCGGACCATCTACAAGGTGCTGCATGGTTGTCGTCAGCTCGTGCCGTGAGGTGTCAGGTTAAGTCCTATAACGAGCGCAACCCCTGTTGTTAGTTGCCAGCGAGTAATGTCGGGAACTCTAGCAAGACTGCCGGTGCAAACCGTGAGGAAGGTGGGGATGACGTCAAATCATCACGGCCCTTACGTCCTGGGCTACACACGTGCTACAATGGTAGGTACAGAGAGCAGCCACTTCGCGAGAAGGAGCGAATCTATAAAGCCTATCACAGTTCGGATCGGAGTCTGCAACTCGACTCCGTGAAGCTGGAATCGCTAGTAATCGCATATCAGCCATGATGCGGTGAATACGTTCCCGGGCCTTGTACACACCGCCCGTCAAGCCATGGAAGCTGGGAGTGCCTGAAGTCCGTCACCGCAAGGAGCGGCCTAGGGTAAAATCGGTAACTAGGGCTAAGTCGTAACAAGGTAGCCGTACCGGAAGGTGCGGCTGGAACACCTCCTTTCTAGAGAAAGACGACTGATAGGAAGCTATCAAGATATAGGGAAACATTTGGTTCTGTTCTCTTGCTGTTAATTTAAGATATCAATAATTAAGTAGAGTCTCATAGCTCAGCTGGTTAGAGCGCTACACTGATAATGTAGAGGTCGGCAGTTCGAGTCTGCCTGAGACTACTAATTAAAGGAAATTCTAGAAGTTGAGTGGGTAGTTGGACTAACTACTAACTACTATATACTAACTACTAGTATATGGGGAATTAGCTCAGCTGGCTAGAGCGCCTGCCTTGCACGCAGGAGGTCACCGGTTCGACTCCGGTATTCTCCACAAGACCGAAAGGTTAAGAGTTCATTGACATATTGAAAAAGATACATGAAAATTAGATAGAAATATTTAATAAAATTAATAATTGTAACGAGCAATTATAACTCATTAAAAAGACAAAAGTACAATAAGCTAAACAAGAGCGTATGGGGAATGCCTAGGCTCTCAGAGGCGATGAAGGACGTGATAAGCTGCGAAAAGCTGCGGGGATTGGCACATACAAATCGATCCGCAGATATCCGAATGGGGCAACCCAGCATGTTGAAGACATGTTATCCGAAAGGAGGCGAACCCGGAGAACTGAAACATCTAAGTACCCGGAGGAGAAGAAAACAAAAGTGATTCCGCTAGTAGTGGCGAGCGAACGCGGAATAGCCCAAACCAGTATTGTTACGGCAATGCTGGGGTTGTAGGACTGCGACATTGGTTGTGTGATGAACTAGAACTGTTTGGAAAGACAGGCCAGAGACGGTGATAGCCCGGTATAGGCAAAGATCATTAACCATAGCAGTATCCTGAGTAGTGCGGGGCACGTGTAACCCTGTATGAATTTGTCGGGACCATCCGATAAGGCTAAATACTCCTGAGAGACCGATAGTGAACTAGTACCGTGAGGGAAAGGTGAAAAGAACCCTGAATAAGGGAGTGAAATAGAACCTGAAACCATACGCTTACAAGCGGTCGGAGCGGACTTGTCCGTGACGGCGTGCCTTTTGCATAATGAGCCTACGAGTTACCGTTGCTAGCAAGGTTAAGCACTTCAGGTGCGGATCCGTAGCGAAAGCGAGTCTGAACAGGGCGCTTAGTTAGTAGTGGTAGACGCGAAACCGTGTGATCTACCCATGGGCAGGGTGAAGCTGTGGTAACACATAGTGGAGGCCCGAACCGGTTGACGTTGAAAAGTCTTCGGATGACCTGTGGGTAGGGGTGAAAGGCCAATCAAACTCGGAAATAGCTCGTACTCCCCGAAATGCATTTAGGTGCAGCGTTGGTTTAGTTTTATAGAGGTAGAGCTACTGATTGGATGCGGGGGCTTCACCGCCTACCAATTCCTGACAAACTCCGAATGCTATAAAATGATGACCAGCAGTGAGGGCATGGGTGCTAAGGTCCATGTCCGAGAGGGAAAGAACCCAGACCATCAGCTAAGGTCCCCAAATGTATGTTAAGTTGAATAAACGAGGTTGAACTGCTTAGACAGCTAGGATGTTGGCTTGGAAGCAGCCATTCATTTAAAGAGTGCGTAACAGCTCACTAGTCGAGCGGTTCGGCATGGATAATAATCGGGCATAAACATACTACCGAAGCTATGGACTTGAAAAAGTGGTAGGGGAGCATTGTAGTGTCGTCGAAGGTGTACCGCGAGGTATGCTGGAGAAGCTACAAAAGAAAATGTAGGCATAAGTAACGATAATGCGGGCGAGAAACCCGCACACCGAAAGACTAAGGTTTCCTCAGCTATGCTAATCAGCTGAGGGTTAGTCGGGACCTAACGCGAACCCGAAAGGGGTAGTGGATGGACAACGGGTTAATATTCCCGTACCTGCTCACGTTAAAAGTGACGGATCTCCGTGGTTGCTGCGTACTGACGGAATAGTACGTTGAAGCGCAAGCAATAGTACACTGAGGCTACGGCCAAGGTGATAATGCAGCGAAGGGGGTTCCAAGAAAAGCGAGTGAAGCAGCCCGTACCGTAAACCGACACAGGTAGTTGGGATGAGAATTCTAAGGTGCTCGAGAGATTCATGGCTAAGGAACTAGGCAAAATAGACGCGTAACTTCGGGAGAAGCGTCGCCCATCTCCGGATGGGCCGCAGTGAAAAGGTCCAGGCGACTGTTTATCAAAAACACAGGGCTCTGCTAAATCGAAAGATGATGTATAGGGCCTGACACCTGCCCGGTGCTGGAAGGTTAAGTGGAGGGTTTAGAAGTTTACTTCGAAGATCTCAAATGAAGCCCCAGTAAACGGCGGCCGTAACTATAACGGTCCTAAGGTAGCGAAATTCCTTGTCGGGTAAGTTCCGACCTGCACGAATGGTGTAACGATCTGGACACTGTCTCAGCCATGAGCTCGGTGAAATTGTAGTATCGGTGAAGATGCCGATTACCCGCAGTGGGACGAAAAGACCCCGTGAACCTTTACTATAGCTTAGTATTGGCTTTGGATAAGTAATGTGTAGGATAGGTGGGAGACTTTGAAGCGGCGTCGCCAGGCGTCGTGGAGTCATTGTTGAAATACCACCCTTTGCTTATCTAGAGTCTAACTTCGGGAGAAGGACAGTGCTTGGTGGGTAGTTTGACTGGGGTGGTCGCCTCCAAAAGAGTAACGGAGGCTTCTAAAGGTTCCCTCAGCACGCTTGGTAACCGTGCGCAGAGTGCAATGGCATAAGGGGGCTTGACTGAGAGACATACAGGTCGATCAGGTACGAAAGTAGAGCATAGTGATCCGGTGGTTCCGCATGGAAGGGCCATCGCTCAAAGGATAAAAGGTACTCCGGGGATAACAGGCTGATCTCCCCCAAGAGCTCACATCGACGGGGGGGTTTGGCACCTCGATGTCGGCTCGTCACATCCTGGGGCTGGAGAAGGTCCCAAGGGTTGGGCTGTTCGCCCATTAAAGTGGCACGCGAGCTGGGTTCAGAACGTCGTGAGACAGTTCGGTCTCTATCTACTGTGGGCGTTAGAAATTTGAGTGGATCTGACTCTAGTACGAGAGGACCGAGTTGGACGAACCTCTAGTGTACCTGTTGTTCCGCCAGGGGCATTGCAGGGTAGCTACGTTCGGAAGGGATAAGCGCTGAAAGCATATAAGCGCGAAACCCACCGCAAGATGAGATTTCTTTAAAGGGCCGTGGAAGATGACCACGTCGATAGGCTACAGGTGTAAAGGCAGTAATGTCATAGCCGAGTAGTACTAATAACCCATAGGCTTATTGTACGCCGCTCTTTTTATAGGTAAAGCATTCATGTGATTTTTTCAATATGTCAACAATATTGGTTCTTGGACAAGGTCCGGGACAAAGATTTAAGGTGGTTATAGCGACGGGGCTCACCTCTTACCTTTCCGAACAGAGAAGTTAAGCCCGTTAGCGCCGATGGTACTGCACTTGTGGAAGAGTAGGTCGCCGCCTTTTTTGAAAGCCCTTACAGATATGTAAGGGCTTTTTTTGTTTTTAAAAAGGTAATTTTAATTTGAAAAGAAATTTAGTTTTTTCTTTTAAAAATACTGTCCATGATGGTATTTAAGCTAATAAATAGCATAGATATTGCACCAAAGCAAAGTGTTATTCCTATGATTAGAATAGGATAATATAAAGGTTTTTCATAATTACTGAATGCAATATGGATCATCGTAGGCCCAAGAAACATCAAAACTAAGCAAATAGCCAAACGCTTAATGCCCTTTCTTAGAACATCTTTATTAGTTTCATTATTTTCCATATTGTTCTATACTATGTCTTACGGATTTGTATTTTTGAAGTAAATTTTGAGCTTCTTCCTCTGAAATATTCAACTCATTCATGATCATTTTTACACCTCGATCTACAAGTTTATTATTGCTTAGCTGCATATCTACCATTTTATTCCCTTTGACAAGTCCAAGTTGTATCATAGTCGTTGTAGTGATCATATTTAAGACTAATTTTTGGGCTGTGCCAGCTTTCATTCTTGAGCTACCTGTTAAAAATTCTGGTCCAACTATGACTTCAATAGGAAATTTAGACTTTAGGCTTAAAGGACTATTTTTATTGCACGTAATGCAACCAGTTACTATATTTTCGGTATTGCATTTTTCTAAAGCACTAATAACGTATGGCGTAGTTCCTGAAGCTGCAATTCCGACAACAACGTCTTTACTCGAAATATGATATGCTTCTAAATCTTGCCAACCTTGCATATGTGAATCTTCTGCATTTTCAACAGCTTTTCTTATAGCGGTATCGCCACCTGCAATTATACCAATGACCAAATCTTGAGAAACCCCAAATGTTGGTGGACACTCAGAAGCATCTAAAATACCTAACCTTCCACTTGTCCCTGCACCAATGTAAAATAAACGGCCACCATCCTTTAGTTTTTTTACAACAATTTCAATTAAGGCTTCAATTTGAGGTAATGCTCTTTCTACAGCTAATGGAACTGTTTTATCCTCAGTGTTAATATTAGTAATAATCTCATTGATTGTCATCTTTTCAAGATGATTATAGTGAGATTCTTTTTCCGTAGTTTTTTCGAAATTCATATTATAAAAATAAAGAATTTCAAGCTTATTGTATAGTATAAATTACTTCATCTACTTCAGACAGTCTGAAGTAACCGAAAGGAAAATTTTCGGGATTTGTAGTATTAATACAATTTCCTCTTACAGTGGCTGGTTGGGTTTCAAACGGCCCACCTCCTTCTTCACTTCCTTGTTGAAGTAATATGAACATATAATCATAGAATTGATCTGAAATACCGTAATTTCTGATGGTTACTATATCGTTTGCTTCCAAATCTTCTTCAGTATAAAAGCCGAAAATTTGATTGCCATCCGTAAAGCGATCTTCATACACTTCTAAAGTTGGGATTATAGCAATATCACTTAGAAATTCAAAAAAATAATAATTTTCAATGTTTGCAGGATCTGTATAAAATGCCTTTAACTCTATATCCTCGCCAGAAAAACCACCTTCATCATTTTGTTCTACAAAATCTATTGGAACAACGGATTTTAAGGTTTCTGTAGCCTCATAGGTTTCACCGTTATAAATTATGGTAAGAGTGTACGTTTCATCAATAACAGGTGTAAAGTTATTGTTTCTATATACACCTGATTGTCCGTCTTCAATAAAATTGAAACTATTATTATTACTATCTGTAACAACGACAACGGCATTGTTTGCAGGTGGTACAGATTCCTCAAAGAAGGGTGCGGTTAAGCTGAGCTTTATACTTTGTTCGTTTCCGGCCGTGTTTTTAAACCAGTTTATTGATGCGTCTATGACTAATCGAGGTTCAGCCGTATTTAAATCTACATCCACGACATCTTCACAATTAGTGAATACAACAAAAAACAACAGTAATGTTACAATTCTTTTCATAGTTAAAATTTAAAATTATAGGATATAGAAGGGACAATACCAAATATAGCTAACCTAACAGCTTCATTGGTGCCGGACATTCTATTTTCCCTAAATGTTATATTGGCCGCATTTCGTCTATTGTAAACATTATAAATACCAAATACCCATTCACCTTTAAAACGTTTTTCACTTTCTGGATTTGGATTATAATTCACGGAAAGATCTAATCTGTGATACGATGGTAATCTACTGGAATTTCTACTTTCATAACTAGGAATTACGATTCCATTATACTCATACTGTCCATTTGGAAAAGTTGCTGGCTGCCCTGTCTGAAATATGAAATTAGAACTAAATTTCCATTTTTTATTTAAGTCATAACTCGCCGTTAGTGATATATCGTGGGTTTTATCAAAAGGGGTATTGTACCATTCTCCATTGTTAATACCTGTTTCTAAGGATGTTCTGCCAGGTGTTCTTTGTTCGGATTTAGATAGGGTATAGGCGAGCCATCCTTTTAGTCGACCTTCATTTTTTCTGAATAAAATTTCCATTCCGTAAGCTCTAGCTTCACCATTGAGAATCACCTGTTCAATGGCGTTATTGGCAATGAGATCTGCGCCATCTATATAATCTATTCTATTCTGAATGGTTTTATAGAACGTTTCTATCTCTAATGAAAATACATTATCCTTAAATGTTCTAAAATAACCAAGAGCTATTTGATCTAGTAACTGCGGTTTTATATACTTTCCGCTTGGTGTCCACACATCCAATGGTGTCGGTGAACTGGTATTTGATAGCAGATGTAAATACTGACTCATTCTGTTATAACTAGCTTTTACGGACGAAAAATCATTCAATTGGTATGCCAATGCAAAGCGCGGTTCTATATTGGCAAAAGATTCAATTACATCACTTCTATTAAAAGATTCAGTACCTGTCGGCTCAGCCTTTTCATAAATGCCCAAGTCTTGGTTGAAAAGTACAGGGTTGTCATTCTCGTAAATATTCAATTCATCTTGTCCTAAACGATGAAAGGTACTGAATCTTGCACCATAGCTTAGACTGAATTTGTTGCTTAGTTTATGCTCTGCATCTAAATACACAGCATTTTCAAACGCATATTTATCTATAAGTTTAAATGGGTTGATTCCAGAATCTTCAGTGTTTGGATTAATTTCACCAGGATTGAATTTGTAATAGATACTGTTTAGACCGTATTCTAACTTAAAATTATTGCTTATATAATGTTTTAAATCGTATTTAATGTTAAAATTTCTAATACCAGATTCCCACTCAAAGCCAACAAAATTTAAGTCTAAACCGTAATAATAATCTGAATAAATGAGTGACACATTAGAAAATAATTTATCTGAAAATAAATGATTCCACCTAAAATTTACAACGGTGTTTCCGTAAGTATTTTCAAAACTATCTTGTATGCTAAACACATCTCTTCCAAAATATCCAGACAAGAAAACACTATTTCTATCATTTAAACGATAACTTAATTTAGTATTTAAATCATAAAAATAGGCTACGTTATCTAGGTCGAAAAGTGGAATAAACAAATGAGCGTAACTGCTACGACCTCCAAACAAAAATGAGCCTTTATCTTTTTTTATAGGCCCTTCGGCGAGCAAACGACTCGAAATAAGACCTATACCTCCATTCATATGAAATTCACTGCTGTTTCCTTCTTTTTGATAGATATCTAGTACCGAAGACACACGTCCGCCGTATTTTGCAGGTATTCCACCTTTATAGAGTTTAAGGTCTTTTATGGCATCTGGATTAAAAACCGAAAAGAAACCAAATAAATGCGAGGAATTAAATATGGTTGCTTCATCTAAAAGAATAAGGTTTTGATCTGCAGCACCTCCTCGAACATTAAAACCCGAAGAACCTTCGCCAGCATTGGTTACACCTGGCAAAAGGGTTATGGATTTGATGACATCAACTTCACCCAAAACAACAGGCATTCGCTTTATTGTTTTTATGGATAAAGCGTTAACGCTCATTTGTGGTTTTCTAATATTTAACTGTTCAACATTTTCGGTGATAACGACTTCATCTAAACTTTCGGCGGCTTCTTGAAGCTGAAAATTTTTGGTGGTATTTGTATTAAGAATTACAGTTTCTGTTATGGTTTTAAAACCCAAATAACTAATTTGAATGGAGTAAGTTCCTTCAGGTATTGTTATCGAATAGAAACCATATTCATTAGTCATTGTACCAGATTGAATTTCGGGTATTAAAATGTTGACACCTATCAAAGTTTCATTGGTTTTATCATCTGTAATGGTTCCGCTAATTGTAAATTTTTCTTGAGCTAATAATATACTCGGAAAAAAGCATAATAAGAATAGAGTTACTCTGTAGGTTATAGCCATATTTACTTAGTTGGTATTTGTTTCAAAAAACGATTCAATTGAACATTTGTAACACAAATTTAAGGATATAAAAAAGGCTTCATTTTTTCATGAAGCCCTTTTAACAAAAGTTTAATTTAATATGGAATTTAGTGTTTTGCTAGGTCGCATAGCACTGCTTGTTAGTGTTTCGTTAGGAAAATAGTAGCCATCTATTTTTACTGGATTACCTTGGCAATCTATAAGTTCTGCAACAATTTGTTCTTCTTTAGAAGAAAGTGCATTATAAATTGAAGTAAACTCTTCTTTTAAATCATTATCTTTATTTTGGTTGGCTAAAGCTTCAGCCCAATATAACGCTAAATAGAAGTGACTACCTCTATTATCTAGTTCGTTTACCTTGCGAGAAGGTCCTTTTTTGTTTTCTAATAATTTCTCAGTAGCATTATCTAAAGTTTCACCTAAAATACGCGCTTTAGTATTGTTGTTAACTTCAGCAAAATGATCTAGAGAAACGGCAAGTGCTAAAAACTCACCTAAAGAGTCCCATCTTAAGTGGTTTTCTTCAACAAACTGTTGTACATGTTTTGGAGCAGAACCACCAGCACCTGTTTCAAATAAACCACCTCCATTCATTAACGGTACAATTGATAGCATCTTTGCACTAGTTCCTAATTCTAAAATCGGGAATAAATCTGTAAGATAATCACGGAGTACATTTCCTGTTACGGATATTGTATCCTTCCCATCTTTAATGCGCTCTAATGTAAAATTAGTTGCTTTTACAGGATCAAGAATTCTGATGTCCAATCCTTCTGTATCGTGATTAGGTAGATATTTGTTTACCTTTTTAATTAATTCAGCATCGTGAGCTCTGTTTTCATTTAACCAGAATACTGCTGGTGTTTGAGAAGCTCTTGCACGAGTTACCGCTAATTTAATCCAGTCTTGTACAGGTGCATCTTTGACCTGGCACATTCTCCAAATATCTCCTTCTTCAACATTATGACTTGTTAAAACCGTTCCATTTGCATCTATAACTTCTACTTTTCCGTTAGAAGCGATTTCAAAAGTTTTATCATGAGAGCCGTATTCTTCTGCTTTCTGAGCCATAAGACCAACATTTGGTACAGTTCCCATTGTAGTAGGATTAAAAGCACCGTGTTTTTTACAGAAATCTATCGTTGCTATATATACACCAGCATAGCTACTATCAGGAATGATCGCTTTGGTATCCTGCTGCTTACCATCTTTATTCCACATTTGGCCAGAAGTACGAATCATAGCAGGCATTGAAGCATCAATAATAACGTCACTTGGTACGTGTAAGTTGGTTATACCCTTGTCTGAGTTTACCATAGCTAGGTCAGGACCTTCGTTAAAAGCAGCATCAATATCAGCTTGGATTTCGTTACGTTTTGCTTCTGATAATTCTTCAAGATTTTCTAATAAGTTTCCAAAACCGTTGTTTACATCAACACCTATTTCCTTAAAAGTATCCGCATGTTTGTCAAAAACAGGCTTAAAATAGGTTCTTACCGCATGACCAAAAATGATAGGGTCAGAAACTTTCATCATGGTGGCTTTCATGTGTAAAGACATTAAAACGCCTTGTGCTTTGGCATCTTTAATCTCTTTATCTAAGAACTCTAAAAGTGCCTTTTTGCTCATTACGGTAGCATCGATAATTTCTTCAGCTTGTAATGCTAAGTTATCTTTTAATACAGTTGTATTTCCTTCTGTATCTGTATGAACTATTTTCACAGTAGTTGCAGCAGAAGTGGTGTAGGATTTTTCATTATGCGCAAAATCTCCTTCATTCATTGTGGCAACATGCGTTTTAGAATCTGAAGACCAAGCTCCCATACTGTGTGGGTTTTTCTTAGCATAATTTTTAACAGCCTTTGGTGCGCGTCTATCTGAGTTTCCTTCTCTTAATACTGGGTTTACAGCACTACCTTTAACTTTGTCATATCGTGCTTTTATTTCTTTTTCGGTATCGTTTTTTGGTTCATCTGGATAGTCAGGAATTTTATATCCCTTAGCTTGAAGTTCTTCAATTGCAGCTTCTAATTGAGGAACAGAAGCACTAATGTTTGGTAATTTTATAATGTTAGCTTCTGGCTTTTTCGCTAATTCTCCTAATTCTGTAAGTGCATCTGCTACTTTTTGTTCTTCGGTTAGATAATCGGGAAATACAGCTAAAATTCTTGCTGCTAGTGAAATATCTTTAGTTTCAATAGTGATACCTGAAGATTTGGTAAATGATTGAACTATCGGTAAAAAAGAACGTGTTGCTAAAGCTGGAGCTTCGTCTGTTTTTGTATAAACAATCTTTGCTATTTTGGTCATAGGTTGTTAAATATAAAGTGAATATGCTTAGCTTATTTTTAAGCTGTGCAAATATACAAAATAGATATAGTTTAGCGATTGTGAGATTGCTAGTAATTGAGGGTGAATTTTGAGGAATTCTTGAGTAAAATCCTTAAACGGATAATTTTTTTATTTAATCTTTATTTTGAAGATATTTAGAAGACCTTCAAGGTTATTTTTTGAAAATAAAGCGTGAAATTTGTATTAAAAAACAATAAAATTCATAACACTGGTCTACTTCTCGATACAAAATTCCATAAGAGTTTCACTCGAAGTGACAAGTATAGTTTTAAGTTTATAAAAGCAAAAAGCCATATCACTACAGTAAAACTGTTCTGACATGGCTTCTTTTTGAAATAGTACTAACGTGACCTATTTAGCTTTTACTAACTCGGCTGTATGATTTTCATCATCATCCTTTTCGGTTCAAGTGTTCCTACTTCAAGTGAAACGTTTCATATCTTTCAAAATGTATTGACCTGATACTACTAAGTTTCATAAGATTTGTTTTTCTTGATGTTTTCTTCTTTATTCTTCACTTTCGCGTCCTATACGTCCAAAAACATTGCTCATCCTTTTCACGTTCACTTTCGCTTCCGCTACTTTTTCAAAGCTTTCCACTTACTCCCTATAATCTGCAAGCATACTATAAGGCTTAAACTTCATGATTAACTATCCAACACTTGCCTACACAAGCGGTTCGCCAACCTCAAAAAACAATCTTATTATTTTAAAGAACGTTACTTTAATACAATTGACATAAATTCAAAATTTCTTTCAAAACCAAACACTGTTTGTTATTAATTGTTTAGCTAAAGTATATTTATAATGCGAAAATTCAAATTTTTTAACAATTTAGATATGCACAATTTATAAACCGTACTTATCAACAAAAGTTAATAACTAAAAAAGCCTTCAATACTGAAGGCTTTTCTAATGTTATGTGTGTTAGATTATCTTCTAACTTCTTTAATTCTTGCTTTTTTACCAGTAAGACCTCTAAAGTAGAATATACGTGCTCTACGTACTTTACCACGCTTATTCACTTCAATTTTTTGTAAAGCTGGTAAGTTAATTGGGAAGATACGCTCTACACCAACAGTACCAGACATTTTACGGATTGTAAAAGTTTCTGAAGCTCCACTTCCTTTGCGTTGTAATACAACACCTTTAAAGAACTGTGTTCTTACTTTATCACCTTCTCTAATTTCGTAGTATACTGTGATAGTATCACCAGCGCTAAATTCTGGTAAGTCTTTTTTGGTTACAAATTCGTCTTGTACAAATTTTACTAAAGAATCCATGTTTTCTCTTTTGTTATGGTTGTTTCAAATCAACATTCACGGTTTTCGCCAGAGGTTAATCCAAAAGTGGGTGCAAAGATAATTAAAAAGTTAAAAGTAGAAAGTAGAAAGTGAAAAGTTTTTTGCTCTATGTTTAATCGTTTAGTCGTTTAATTGTGTAGTTGTTTATTCGTTAGCCATTAGCCATTAGTAATTCAACATTAATCATTCGTCATTGAGAAGGTCTGGTCGTCTTTCTTTGGTACGTTGATAAGCTTGTTCTTCGCACCATTTTTCTATTTCACCAAAATTACCACTAAATAATACATCTGGTACCTTCATACCTTTATATTCTCGTGGTCTTGTATATATAGGTGGTGCTAATAAATTATCCTGAAACGAATCGGTTAGGGCAGAAGTCTCATTACCCAAAACACCAGGTATTAATCTAATAACAGCATCGCACAGCACAGCTGCACCTAACTCACCACCAGATAACACATAATCTCCAATAGAGATTTCTCTGGTGATAAATTTATCGCGCACACGTTGATCTACACCTTTATAATGGCCACAAAGTATAATGATGTTTTCTTTTAGTGATACTTGATTGGCTATGCTTTGGTTAAGACGCTCGCCATCTGGTGTCATGTATATGATCTCATCGTAGTTGCGCTCTGCTTGTAAACCTGATATACATTTATCTATAGGCTCTATCATCATAACCATACCAGCTCCACCACCAAATTGGTAATCGTCCACAGATTTATAATTATCTGTGGTATAATCTCTAAGGTTATGAAAATGAACTTCTACCAAATCTGCTTCTATGGCACGTTTAAGTATAGAAGCTTCAAACGGACTTTTTAAAAGTTCTGGTAAAACGGTGATGATATCTATGCGCATGGTGTTTCTAAATGGAATGCAAAGGTAGGGTTAAAATAGGGATTCGATTTATACAAATTATTTACATGATTAAATTTTGTTATTTGATTTCGTATATGGTTAAAAAATTATTTAATTGTTCTAATTTTCTTCCATCATCAGAATTGGTAGCAACCCAATTGTTTATCCCATTAATAATATCATTGCAGAATATATCTACTTGCAATTGTAATTTGTCATGAATTCTATTATTGTGTAGAACTATTGAATTTTTCTCAATAGGTGCAACGAATTGAAAATCATCAAGAACATCTCTAGCGCTCTGACCTGTTATCTCCGAATTTCCTTCATGAAGATATGCACAGCGTAATGCATAACAGTCTCTCCCTGATAAAAAAATAATCTCGGTTTTTTCAGGTCCAACTTTGGCTGTGTAATAGTCAAGAATGTAATTATCAAACCATTCGCAATATCTGTTTCGAGAAGATCTTTGGGTGGGATACTCAATTTTACCAGCAATATCTGGTAATGTCAATGCTAATGTCAAAGCAGCATACCAATTTCTATTCTCTAATGATTGTTTTATCGAATTGATTAGGTTTTCCATTTTTTTACAAAGAATGTAGGCTAATTAAATTTAACTAAAAATAAAAAATCCGCAATACTAATTGCGGATTTTCAATATTTTATTAGAAGGTAATTTCTAAGCCTTATTCTTATTCAACTCATCTTGAAGTTGGCGTCTTACTTTTTGTTCACGTTCTAAAGCGTTGCGTCTGTGCTCCTCAAACTCGCTTTCTACTTCTTCGAGCTTGTGCTTGGCATCTTTGGTAAGTGAGTTGCTGTTTTTAAACTTGTATATAAAGAACAATAACAACGCAGTAAGTGCAGCGATGATAGTCCACATAATAACATTATAATTGGTTTTGCTGGTTTGCATTCCCAAAAATGCCATATTGTTCTTTTCTTCGTTGGTTTCGTTTAAGGTCGTTTGTGTGTTATCAAGTTTAGCTTTTAGATCATCTATTTCTCTTGCCTGATTGGCAACCATTGCTTCAGAATCGGCTAAATCTTTATAGGTAGTCTTTAGTGAATCTAAAACGTTAGCTTTTAATTTTAGTAACCAAGCTTGTTTTACAGCTTCGTAAGGTTGTCCATTAGTGCCTTTAAAGTTTCCGGATTTTCTAAAAACATATTCAAATTGGCTATCTATGTTACCACTATCTAACGACAGTTCATCATCAGCGTCATCTTGTTGGGTTTGTGCAGTTATGGTTTGTAGGGTAAAGGTAACTATAAGAACTACAGTGACTTTAGCTAAAAACTTCATAGTGTAATTTTTTTGGTTGATTTGTTTATTTAGGTGCCAAGATAATGATTTTATATGCATTTGCTTTATAAATAATTAAACAAAAATACCATCAATTTTACTCAACAGTTGATATACGCTCTTGATAATAATTTGGATGTTTTAAAACGAAAAAAATCTTGCCAAACGACAAGATTTTTTCTTTTTCCCTTTTCAAAAGATTCTAATAGTAAGTATAACGTCTTACCTTAGAAATATATTTCGCAAGCCTTATTACCTGATGGCTGTACCCATATTCATTATCATACCAAACATATAAAATGGCGTTTTTACCATCTGCTCTTACAATGGTTGCTTTACTATCGTAGATGGAAGGCGCTGAGCTACCAATAATATCGCTAGATACTAGCTCGTCACTCATTTCATATTTAATTTGCTCTACTAGATCACCTTCAAGAGCGTATTTCTTCATGATCGTATTGATGCTCTCAACAGAGGTTTCTTTTTCTAAATTTAAATTCAGAATTGCTAAAGAACCATTAGGCACAGGAACTCTAATAGCGTTAGAAGTCAATTTTCCATCTAAAGACGGTAATGCTTTACTCACTGCTTGACCAGCACCTGTTTCTGTAATGACCATATTAAGACCAGCGGCTCTACCACGTCTGTATTTTTTGTGGAAATTGTCTACTAAGTTTTGGTCATTAGTATAGGCGTGAATGGTTTCTAGGTGGCCAGATTTTACACCAAAAGAATCCTCAACAGCTTTTAAAACTGGTGTAATGGCATTTGTAGTACAAGATGCCGCAGAGAAAATCTTTACTTTATCAGGATCGTGGTCTAAGTGGTTAACACCATGCACAATATTTGGTACACCTTTTCCTGGTGCAGTTAATAGAACTTTCTCTACACCTTTAGATTTGAGGTGTCTTCCCAATGCTTTATCATCTCTAAAAGATCCAGTATTATCAATCACTAAGGCATTTTTGATACCGTATTTGGTGTAATCTATATCTTCTGGTGCATTGGCAGAAATGATGTTAACGGTAGTGCCATTAACAATTAATGCACTATTCTTAACATCTACGCTAACTGTACCAGAGAAATCTCCGTGTACCGAATCATTTCTTAGTAAAGAAGCACGCTTTTCTAATACGGTTTCATTAATCTCACCACGAGTTACAATAGCTCTTAATCGTAGTTGGTTGCCTTTGCCAGTACGTGTCATTAGTTCTCGTGCTACGAGTCTGCCAATTCTACCAAAACCATAAAGAATGACATCTTTAGGCTCTAACTCCTTAGATTTACTAGCATCCTTTAATTTAGCCGCTACAAAAGCCGTAGCATTGCTGTACTTCTGATCTTCTAAGTGGTATTCATAAGTAAGCTTACCTATGTCTAACTTAGCAGGTGGTAAGTTTAGTTTTTTGATAGCCTGAGCGATTTCAACAGAATCAAAGATTGAAATTGGTTTTTGAACAAATTCACCTGCATATTCGTGCAGATTTAAGATTTCGCTCACTTTTCTATCAATTAATTGATTTCTGAACAAAACAAGCTCGATGGAATTGTCGTACCAAAGGTCGCTCACTGTTTTAATGAATTCAACCGTTGCTCTGCGACGGTCTGCTTGAAACGCTAACTCTTTTTCGTAAGTGTCGTTAAAACCCATTTTTTATTGGTTTAGTGTTTTTAGATTTTGCGCAAAAATACATATTTCAAACGTTTTCGTAACACTTTTTACCGAAAATAAACACCCTTCAAAGAATTGTACTTTGAAGGGTGTTTTAAACTGATTTTAGGGTTTTTATCTATAGTCGATAAATTACTTTTTCTCCATTTTTATTTATTACTTCTACAAGGAGTGGTTTATTGTACCCTCTTGTTTTAACAGCAGTTTGTACATCATCTACTGAGTATAATTTTTTTCCATTTATTTTTGTTACAATACTGCCTTCTTCCACACCAGCATTGTACCAATCGGATTTATAATTATCATTGAATTCAGAAATTTTCACACCATAATCAATGTCAAATTTCTTTAGTTCTTCTTTTGAAGCATTCTTTAGGTAACCAATAGGTTGTAAAATTGTGGTTGACGGTCTTAATAAAGTTACAGGTACTATTTCTTCATTACCATCTCTAATGAGTGTAACATTAACCACATCATTAGGGCTTTTGGTTTTTAAGTAGCCTGATAAGTCCGAGAACTTGTTGATTTCTACATTATCAATTTTCTTAATGATGTCTCCAGGTTTAATACCAGCTTTTTCGGATCCAGTATCTTCGGTAACATCACTTACATAAAATCCTTCTGTAATATTAGTGCCTAGTTCTTCAGCAGCTTTACTATTCAATGCACCTCCTACAACTCCAAGGATGCCGTTTTGTACATTGCCATACTCCATTATATCGTTTACAATCTTCCGTGCTATGTTACTAGGTACAGCAAATGAGTAGCCTATGTAAGAACCGTCACGAGACGAGATAGCAGTATTGATTCCTATTAAATCTCCATTAGTATTCACTAAAGCACCACCTGAGTTTCCTGGATTTACAGCAGCATCAGTTTGAATGAATGACTGGGTATTTTGTCCACTTAAGTCTCTTGATTTTGCACTTATAATTCCAGCAGTCACTGTAGAATTCAAATTAAAAGGATTGCCAACAGCTAAAACCCATTCTCCAATTTTTGCATTATCGGAATCGCCAAAGGCTAAGAATGGCAAGTCTTCGTCAGCTTCTATTTTTATCAAGGCAATGTCAGTAGCTTCATCTGTGCCAACTAATTCAGCCATATAGGTTTTATTGTTATTAAGTGTGATGCTGATTTCGTTGGCATTTTGGATAACGTGGTTGTTGGTTACAATATAACCTGTTGGTGAAATAATAACTCCACTACCAGTACCTACTTGGGCACGAGGTTGCGTTCTTCCAAAAAAGTAATCACTCATAGTTGCCGGAGCAGAAACTATGGCTGTATTCTTAACGTGTACTACAGCATCTAAGGATTTTTCTGCAGCATCAACAAAGTTTGGTGTTAGTGCAGCTGTATTATTAATTGTTGTGTTTGTTGGTACATATATAGGTAAGTCAGAAACCTGCTCTACGGCTAATTGCTCTGGTTGTTCTTCTTCAATAAAAAGCTTATAACCACCTAAGGTTATCAGACCACCCAATACCGAAACACTGACTAAAGTTAGAATCTTCTTCATAATTTTTCAGGATTTAAGTTTTCTTATTTAACGTTTAAATTTAGATATATATTGAATGTTAATTTTCATTTTAACGACTATTTAACGTCAACTTTAACTGCCTTTTAACATCACTCTATACGGTCTATTATTCTTATATTTGTGCGACAGTTATGATGATGACATTTTACAAATATCAAGGCACCGGAAACGACTTTATCATCGTTGATAATCGTTTACAACAAATAGACAAAAACAATACCAAACGCATTGCAGAGTTGTGCGACAGACGTTTTGGCATTGGTGCAGATGGATTTATTCTTTTAGAAAATGACACATCTTCAGATTTTAAGATGGTGTATTATAACTCTGATGGTAACGAAAGTACCATGTGTGGTAATGGTGGGCGTTGCATAGTGGCCTTTGCAAGGTTTTTGGACATTATTAAAAATGAAACTGAATTTTTAGCAATAGATGGTTTGCATAAAGCTAAAATTGAAGGCGATATAGTTCATTTAAAAATGCAAAATGTAAATATGATTGATGTGTTTGAAAACCATTTATTCTTAGATACAGGATCACCACACCATGTAGAAATGGTTTCTAACATTGAAGCTTTGGACGTAAAATCTAGAGGGTCTGTAATTAGATATAGTAAACCATATAATGAAACGGGTAGTAACGTAAATTTTGTAGAACAGTTGGCAGATAATCGATTTGCAGTGAGGACATACGAACGTGGAGTAGAGGATGAAACCTTATCCTGTGGCACTGGTGTAACTGCTGTAGCATTGGCGATGCACAAGATTAATAAAACGACAGATAATCAAATTGAACTAAAAGTAGAAGGTGGAGAACTTATGGTACATTTTACCAATAGTGCTGATGGATATGAAGATATTTGGCTTATTGGCCCAGCTGAACAGGTTTTTAAAGGTGAAATAGAATGGTAAGTTTAAAAGGGGAACATATCTATTTACGAGCTTTGGAACCTGAGGATCTCGATTTTGTGTATGAGATTGAAAATGATACATCGCTATGGGCTTTAAGCGATACTCAGACACCATATTCAAGATTTACATTAAAGCAATATCTTGAAAATGCACAACAGGATATTTTTGAAGCAAAACAACTTCGATTGGCTATTTGCACCAAAGACGAAACAACAATTGGTTTGATAGATGTATTTGACTTTGATGTTAAAAATAAACGTGCAGGTATTGGTATTTTAATAAAAGATGAAGCAAATCGTTACAAAGGCTATGGCAAAGAGGCTTTAGATTTATTAGTGAATTATTGCTTTAAATCCCTTCATTTGCATCAGGTTTATGCCAATGTTTTAGAAACTAATGGGGCTAGTTTGAGATTATTTGAGAAAAATGGCTTCAAAAGAATAGGACTAAAAGAAGATTGGAGTTTTGATGGTCAACAATTTTCAAACGAATACATGTTACAGCGTATTAATAACTAATATATGTATATAAAAAAGATACTGTGGGCAGTGGCCTTAATTGGATTGGTGATTTTTGGAGTGATCGCCTATTATATTTATGGAGCTATGTTTCAACCAAACACAAAGTTTGAAACCGAAACAGAATATGTTTATGTACCTACCAATGCCAATTACACTCAGGTGAGACAACAACTAGAACCTTTATTAAAAGATATGGGTTCGTTTGATGCTTTAGCTAAGCAGAAAAAGTATACATCTAACATAAAAGCTGGTAGATTTCCCATTTCAAAAGGAATGAATAATAACGAGATTATTAATTCCATTCGAAGCAAAAACTTACCTATAAAAATTGCTTTCAACAATCAACATAGTTTAGAAGATTTGGCTGGAAGAATTAGCACTCAGATTGAAGCCGATAGTTTATCATTGCTGAAAGCAATGACAGATAAAGATTTCTTGGATACAAATGGATTTACAAAAGCTACTGCTTTAGGTATGTATTTGCCAGATACGTATGAATTTTTTTGGAATACTTCCGCTGAAGAGTTTAGAGATAAAATGTTGAAAGAGTATCATCGCTTTTGGAACAATGCCAGACTAGAAAAAGCAAAGCAACTAAACTTATCACCAGATGAAGTCATGACTTTGGCATCAATCGTTCATGAAGAGTCTAAGCAGGCCGATGAGCAACCTAGAGTAGCTGGTGTTTACTTAAATAGATTGAGAATTGGAATGCGATTGGATGCTGACCCTACATTAAAGTTTGCGGCATATCAATTGCCAGAATACAAGGATACAGTAATACGTCGCGTACTTAATATTCATAAAGAAATTGATTCACCATACAATACTTATAAAAATGCTGGTTTACCTCCAGGACTTATTGCCATGCCAGATCTGTCAGCAATAAAGGCGGTTTTGAATCCTGAAAAACACAATTATCTTTATTTTGCTGCCGATGCAAAACGCTTGGGTTATCACAAGTTTGCTAAAACGTTAGCACAGCATAATAATAATGCTAGAGAATATCATAGGTATTTATCTTCTCAAGGGATTAACCGTTAAGGCTTGAAGTATTCCATAACGCATATCATTCTTTTGTTTTGTGTTATGGGATCTCTTTTTGCACAATCAAAAGTTAATCAGTTTTTAAAACCAAGTGACACTTTAAATAAGTCACGAAGAAATGCTGTCGTAATTTCTGAAATCTCATTAGCAACTACTGCACTGATAGGATTAGACCAGTTGTGGTATGAAGATTATCCGCGTTCAAAATTTAAAACTATTAATGATAGTGGCGAATGGTTGCAGATGGATAAGTTAGGTCATGTGTTTTCTTCGTATCAGTTAGGTAGAATAGGGGCTAATTCTTTCAATTGGGCAGGAGTTGATAAAAACGAACAACTCATTTATGGCTCTGGTTTGGGCTTAGGTTTCTTAACCGCTGTTGAAGTCATGGATGGCTTTTCTGAAGAATGGGGATTTTCGTGGACGGATATGGCTGCTAACACCATTGGTACAGGACTTTTTGTTGGTCAGGAATTATTGTGGGGGGAACAGCGTATACTTTTAAAATACTCGTTTCACCAAACTCGATTTGCAAAAGAACGACCAGACAAACTTGGTGATGGATTAGCTGAAGAGTTTTTAAAAGACTATAACGGGCAAACATATTGGTTAAGTGCGAATATTAATTCGTTCTTAAAAACAGATTACCTACCAAGTTGGTTAAATTTAGCATTTGGTTATGGTGCAGATGGCATGTTAACGGGGGAACCTGAAGATCCATTATTTATAAATCAAAATAGAATTAGGCAATACTACCTAAGCTTGGACATAGATTTAAGTAGAATTAAAACAAAATCTCACTTATTGAAAACCATTTTTGATGTTTTAAACGTAATTAAGGTGCCTTTCCCGGCATTGGAAATAAATAGTAATGGGAGGTTAAAGGTGCATTATATCTACTATTAATGACTTTTAACAAACCTTAATATGTTGATTTTCAATATTTAAATAAATTTCGTATATTTGCACGCGATTTTGATAAATGCTTGTGGGGAAAGTTTTATCAGTTAAAAATTGGCTGTTATGATAAAAAATAGCGTTAAGAATTACATGTTGCCATTTTCAATTTGTTTTGTAATTGCATTGGCACTTTACCCAAATTCCTCTTTAGATACAGAAATGTATTCTACTGACGGATTAGATTTAAACTACAATATTAAGTCTGATTTAGCCATGTCTGAAGGCTCAGATTTATCTAATTCTAATGTATTTACACCTCATTTAGGCAAATCTTTTGAAGGTTTTAAAGAAGCTTTAGCTTTTAAAGAATCTAGAGGAGATTATTTTACAGTAAATACTTTGGGTTATTTAGGAAAATATCAGTTTGGTGCTGAAACTTTAAAATTAATAGGCGTCTATAATCCAAACCATTTCTTATATAATCCTGAATTACAAGAAAAAGCATTTATGGCAAATGCTTCTCGAAACAAATGGATTCTAAGAAAAGATATCAAGCGCTTTGAAGGAAAGTACATTGCTGGTGTAAAAGTAACTGAATCTGGGATTTTAGCTGCAGCACACTTAGCTGGTCCTGGTACTGTAAAAAAGTTTTTACGTAGCTATGGCGATTATAATCTTTCTGATGCCTATGGATCTACAGTAAAGTATTACATGAAAAAGTTTTCAGGTTACGATACTTCTATTATTGAACCAAATAAAAAAGCTAAAGCTAGAATCTAGCCTTTCTGAACAATAAAGATAGCAGGCCTTTTATGTAGATCTTCTTTATTGAGTTTCCAATCTTTGGCTGGTAGTGTTTTTATAAACTCGCTAGGTAAAGTAAGGTCGCACGCTACACAGACCCTAGTATCAGGATGTAATACATTTGATAAATCCTCTAACATTTTCATGTTACGGTAAGGTGTTTCAATGAATATCTGGGCTTGATTCTGCTCAGAAGATAAACGTTCTAGGGTTTTTAGTTTGGTTTTACGCTCGGCTTTATCTATTGGTAAATATCCATTAAAACAAAAGCTTTGACCATTCATGCCAGAGGCCATTAGTGCTAGTATTATAGAAGAAGGACCGACCAATGGTACTACTTTTATATTCATGCTGTGCGCTAAACACACAATATCAGAACCAGGATCTGCAATTGCTGGACAACCTGCTTCGGATAATAATCCAATGGTATGGCCTTCTAAGCACGGATTTAAAAACGTGTTTCGTTCTTCCTCAGTTGTGTATTTGTTGAGTATGCTCAACTTTAGTGAAGGCTGAGATTTGTTTGGTGAAATACGTTTTATAAAGCGACGAGCAGTTTTTTCATTTTCAACAATATAATAGTCAATATTTTCTATTACTTTTTTTATTGAAATTGGCAATACTTCTAGTGGAGGATTATCGCCAAGTCTCGTAGGTATAAGGTATAGTTGACCTTTTGAGCTCATAATTTTAGTTTATCACAAATTTTTGAGTGATTTTTTTTCCATCTTCAGACTTTATTTTAAGAATGTAAAAGCCGCTTTTCAAGTCTGAAATATTTATGCTTGTAAAGGTATCATTATTATCTTTTAAAATAGACATTGTTAACTTTCCTTGTGTATCATAAACTTCAATAATTGTTGATTCGTTGATAGCTCCATTATGAAAATCTATATTTAGAATAGTATTTGCTGGATTTGGGTAAATTAATATAGAATTTTGTGTATTCTCATCGATGCTAAGAAGAGAGTCTGTTACTTTAAAAATACTTCCTCCAAGACTAGACACATAGAGCTCTCCATTAATATCTTCACCAAAAGCTACCCAATTACCTGAGAAACTTTCAAAAGTTGAATTCCAACTTCCATTTTCAAATTTTAAATATCCTATCTCTTGCGTACATACATCTCCAAATAAATATGTGCCTACCATATTTGGATAAGTAGAACCTCTATAGACATAGCCGCCAGTAATTGAACACCTTCCGCCAGAATGTGAATATTCTGATACTGGAAAAGTTAGTGTACTGCTACTTGGGCAACCACTCGTATTGTAGGTGATGTTGCCTTCATAACATCTCCAGCCATAATTGAGTCCAGCTGAAGTTGAGGCTACTTGATTAATTTCTTCTCTTGCATTTTGACCTACGTCTGCAATCCATAAATCGTTATTCATACTGTCAAATGAAAATTTCCAAGGATTGCGCAAACCATAAGCCCAGATTTCATCTCTTGCATTTGCGTCACCAACAAAAGGATTATCTGCAGGAATGTCATAAGGGTTTGAAGCTGAAGAATTATTAACATCAATTCTTAAAAGTTTGCCCAATAAGCTGTTGAGATTTTGACTATTGTTTTGTGGGTCTCCACCAGAGCCACCATCTCCACTAGAGATATACAAATAACCATCTGGTCCAAATTGTAGTTCGCCTCCATTATGATTACTAAAAGGTTGAGAATAGGTTAAGATTATTAATTCTGAATTTGGATCAGCAATGGTGGGACTTACTCCAATTCTAGAGAATCTCGAAATTACTGTGTCGCCTGAGTTATTGGTATAATTAACAAAAAAATAGCCATTAGTTGCAAAATCTGGATGAAAAGCTAAACCCAATAAGCCTTGCTCATTCCCAATACTCCTAACTCGGTCATCAATATCTAAAAAGTTTGTAGTTTCAATGGTTCCATCGGAGTTTACTATTTTTATAATACCATCTTGTTCTACTACAAACAACCTGTCATCACCAGCATGTTTAATATTTACAGGCCTATTGAAGCCTGAGGCAAAAGATTCTAATTCCAAATCTTGAGGAAAACAAAAGGTAAGACAAGAGACACAAAAAAAGGTAATTAGTTTTTTCATAGCGTTAATTTTGGAAGCGTTAACGTTTCTAAGTTACGAAAAATCAAGGAATTGGTTAGAGGTTTCTGCCTAATCTTTAAGAAGTCTTTTGGCTATAATTATTGAAGTAGCCTCTATTAAATCGAAAACATATTCAAAATCACTCATATCTCCGTAATAAGGATCTGGTACATTTTTATTAGAAATATTTGGGTTTTCTTCTAAAAACAACTTCACTTTACCAATGTCTGAATTATTTCTTGCCAAACTGATAATATTAGTATAGTTTGATGCGTCCATAGCATAGATATAGTCAAACCTATCAAAATCCGAAGTTTTAAACTGTCTTGCGGTTTGATGACTGATATCTATACCATTACTTCTAGCAACTTTTAATGAGCGATGGTCTGGTTGGTGGCCAACATGGTATGCAGCTGTACCAGCAGAATCAACATAAAACTTAGAAGAGTTGAGTTTTGACTCTAAAATGCCATGAGCTAATGGCGAACGACAAATATTGCCAAGGCACACCATTAAAATTCGAGTCATGTTTTAGTAATTTAAAGCGATAATTTTTTGGATAAATCCTCAACGTATTTTCTGAATTGCTTATCAGTAGAAGAGAGGTTATCTACCGTTTTACAAGCGTGTAATACAGTGGCGTGGTCTCGTTGCCCAATTTGAGAACCAATACTCGCTAAGGAAGCTTTAGTGTACTTTTTAGCAAAAAACATGGCTAACTGACGTGCTTGTACAATATGACGCTTGCGTGTTTTGGATTGAAGTGTGCTAACATCCATTTGGAAATAATCTGAAACTACTTTCTGGATATAATCTATAGACACTTCGCGCTTGGTGTTTTTCACAAACTTATCTACAATATCCTTAGCTAGGTTTATTGTGATTTCCTTTTTATTGAAAGAAGATTGAGCAATTAATGAGATTATGGCACCTTCTAACTCTCTAACGTTTGTTTTAATATGCTTAGCCACATACTCTATAATCTCGTCTGGCATTTCTACACCATCCCTGTAAAGTTTGTTTTTAAGAATAGAAACTCTGGTTTCAAAATCTGGAGTTTGCAACTCTGCAGAAAGTCCCCATTTAAAACGAGATAATAAGCGCTGTTCAATATCTTGCATATCAACAGGTGCTTTATCGCTTGTTAAAACAACTTGCTTTCCGTTTTGATGTAAATGATTAAAGATATGGAAGAAAACATCTTGAGTTCCTGTTTTACCAGATAAAAACTGTACATCATCTATAATTAAAACATCTATGATTTGATAGAAATGAATAAAGTCATTTCTGTTATTCTTTTTTACTGAGTCAATATACTGCTGTGTAAACTTTTCTGCAGAAATATAAAGAACTGTCTTTTCAGGATATTTATCTTTAATATCTACGCCAATTGCATGTGCCAAGTGTGTTTTTCCTAAACCAACTCCACCAAAAATCAAAAGCGGGTTAAAAGAAGTTCCGCCAGGTTTGTTAGCAACAGCAATCCCTGCATTTCTAGCTAAACGATTAGAATCACCTTCTAAGAAATTTTCAAAAGTATAACTAGGATTAAGTTGAGACTCAATTTTTACATTCCTTATACCAGGAATGATAAAAGGATTCTTTAACTCTGGACTCTTGTTGTTAAATGGAACATCAACCTCTTGAGATTTTACAGGTGTTCTATTAGAGCTTGGGATTTTTTCTGTAAAAGGTTGCTTATTGCCATAGGTGTTTTCCATTTTGATTACGTATACCAATTTGGCATCATCACCTAATTCTTTGGTAAGGGCAACTTTTAAAATTTTAACATAATGCTCTTCTAGCCACTCGTAAAAGAATTTACTTGGTACTTGAATGCTTAATGCATTACCGGCAAGTTTAACAGCTTGTATGGGTTCAAACCATGTTTTGTAGGCTTGGGGTTGTATATTATCTTTAATAAAAACGAGACAATTACTCCATACAGATTCCGCTGTGATCTCCAT